>NC_003030.1:3286629-3613754 GCF_000008765.1 Clostridium acetobutylicum ATCC 824 | reverse complement strand
GCCTTTATAAAAGGCAGGGATACTTCCAACAACTAATGGTTCAACTCCATTGCTTCCAACTCGGCATGGAACTTCTACCATCATATCTTTTGAAACATTATTAATAGTGCCCTTATTTTCTGTAATTATTAAGAAAATTTCATTTGTATTATTAGCAATGGCCGTTGCTAAATCAACTATATACTCAGCATGACATCCTACATCACTAGTAAGTTCATACTTAGTGCCATGAATTTTTCCTAAGGATATAATTTTATGCATTCTTTCATAGGTTTCTTTTTCATTTCCATCCATTACTTCATTAGCCCTTGTGTATTCTGGATTTTCCTTATTTCTCATTTTTGCAGGGTATAAATAATACTGAAGATATGTGTTTGGTAAATATTCATCATAATCATTTATCATTTGACTCATAAACTCAAAAGTTGATTTCCAAGATTTCTCTTGAAAAAGAGGTTCTGTTTGAACATCTACTGGAGTTTTTAAAATTTCTCTTAACTTAGGTAAATAATTTTCTCCTGTTTTTTTATCTAAGATATGTGTGAACCATCCAAAATGATTTAATCCGAAATATTTTGGTTCTAAGTCTCTTCTTTTTAATCCAAGTACTGCAGCATAGATATCCATAATTGCAATTGGCATATCACAAATATTAATTATACGATAATCGTTTGGGAATACTCTTTTAGTTGCTTCGGCAACAATTGCAGCAGGATTAGAATAATTTAAAATCCAACACTTGGGAGAATAAGTTCTGATACTTTTTATTAAATCAATAACAGCTGGAACACTTCTAAGCCCGTATGCAAATCCACCTGCCCCACAAGTTTCCTGACCAAGACAGCCATGCTTTAATGAAATTTTTTCATCTTTTTCACGCATCTTTAGTCTTCCTGCACGAATTTGCATAAGAGCAAAATCTATGTCTTCGAACGCTTCTTTTTCGTCAGTGGTCCATATTACTTCTTCTAATTCCGGATAGTATTCTTTAAACAATATTTTTGCATAGTTTCCTACTGTTTCTTGACGTTCGCTTTCATTATCATATAGAACAATCTTCCTTAATGGGAATCTTTCTTTTTGGTTACATAGCATAGCAAGCATATCTGGAGTATAACGACTTCCTCCACCAACAATACAAATTGAATACTTTTTCATTTTACATTACCCCTTTCATTTTATCTAATAAGTTAACTAGATTTTCCTTTGAATTTTCTACAGTCATTCCAATAATAATCTGTACATTATTACCTTTAACAACAATACCCTTTTGTTGAGCTTTTCCTATTATCTCTTTGTTTACCTTGCTGACATCCTTTACATCGATCCTTAAACGTGTAAAACAGTTATTAACCTCTAGGATATTTTCAGCTCCACCTAATCCTTTAATAAATAGTTCAGAATCTTGATCGCTACTACCACTTTTAGAAGAACCATCAGTTACCTCTTTGTTTGAAGAGCTGTTAACTGAATCTTCTCTGCCAGGTGTTTTAATATTGAATTTTCTAATTAAGAAAACAAAGACAAAATACCATACAGCAGTCATTATGATACCAACTGCGAAGAAAATATATATTTTAGAGAGTTTTGGGCTTATTACAGAATTGCAAACTATTGTATCTAGTAGACCATAAATTGAATATGTTCTTGAACCTAAAATCCATAGCAGCATTTCTGAAAAACCGGTGATTATACCATGTACTAACCAAAGCAGTGGAGATATGAAAAGAAATGAAAAGTCAAGGGGTTCTGTGATTCCAGCTACAACTGCAACGAAAAGAGATGGTATAAGTAATCCTTTTACGGCTTTTTTATTTTTAGGTTTTGCGGTTCTTATCATAGCAAGGACAATACCTATGCTTCCAAAAATTTTTGCAAATCCAAAGGTTGCAAATCTTATTGATGGATCAATAGCTGTAAGCTTGCTACTATTACTCATTTCAGAATAAAAAATATTAACAGCGCCCTGTATAGTTTTTCCATCAATATTCAAGCTTCCACCAATTCCTGTGAAACAAAATGGCATCCATAATAAATGATGTAATCCCGTTGGAATTAAAAATCTATTACCAAATGAATATACAAATACACCTAAAGCACCTGCTGTTTTCATGAAACCTGATAAACCATTAATACCATAATTTATAACTGGCCATACATAGCTGAGAAGAATTGCTAATACTAAGGTAATAGGAATCATAACTATAAATACAAATCTTGATCCGCCATAAATTCTAAACATATCACCAAATTCTATTTCGGAAAATTTGTTAAACACATATCCAGTAATACATCCTAATAATATACCTAAGAATACATTCATATCGATTACTTGAAATCCTAATACAGTATTTTGACCAGTTCCAAATAGCCCCATGGCTCCTGATTTGGCTAACATATTTTGTGATGTAAGCCAAGCATTATTACCCGCCAGAAATATAATGTAAACGATTAATGCGATGATAGCCGCATCCACCTTTTTCTTTTTGGCAAAGGCTGTTGTTAATCCAACGCAAAAGATAATAGAAAGATTATTAAGCATAGCATCCATCATTTTCTTTAGCAGTACACCTATAAAAACTATAAATGATGGCATAAAACTAAGTTGCATAATAACAGCTACTGCAAGACCAATTCCCATAACTGTTAAAAACATGACTGGTTGTACTGCAGCTTGTGAAAACTTTTGACTTAATGATAACAATTTTTCTTTCATGAGATAATACCTCCTTTTTTTATTTATCTACAATATAACCTAGTTTATCTTCTGCATCAATACAGTTTTCATGCTTGTGAAAATGTTTACTTAAAGTAAAAAAGTTTACTACCTTATAAATACAAAAATGGGCTAGCAATTCCTATTGCTAGCCCATTTTTATATATATCTAGTCTTTTTCTTTGTGCAAGTATCTTTTGGAGTATTCACCTAATACTAATTCTAATAAGATTATTAAATTAGCGGTAAAGAAGTTTGGTAAGTAGTGTTCCATATCAGATTTCACTCCAGAGACTTCTACTGTTGAATGTGCAATTTTTGCTAGTGGTGATTCTTTATTAGAAGTAAAGGCTACAACCGTAAAATCATTACTAATAGCTTCATTAACTTTTTCAATAATCTCAGCTCGATATCCAGAGTAGGAAAAGAAAAAGTAAAGTCCAGATTTATTATTTCTAAATGCCTCATAATGATAACTGCTGGCTGCATCAAATCCAAATATTAATAATTTTTGCAAGTAATATTCTTTGGCACTATCACAAAGACCTAATGAATCTAAATAGATTTTCTTATCTTTAAATTGCCTCAATATTTCTACAAGCATATCAACATTTTCTTTTAAGTGATCATTTACACTTATGCTATTATTAGAGAAATCTAGTTTTTGTGCATTATTAGCGGTTGAAAGAATAGTATAATACATTTCACTGTAGCCACTATAACCAAGTTTTTTAGATAACTTTATAATTGCTGATTTTGAAACAAAGCATTCCTTTGCTATTATATCTATACCAACCTTTTCATTCTTATTAATATAATTTTGTATTTTATTTAAGATTACCTTTTCAAGTTCTGTTAAAATTGTAGCATTACCCATTTATAAACACCTTCTGTTCATAAAACACATTTTCTTTTAGTATACCATTACATGACTACTTAAAGCTATATAATTGATTGTTTTGACCATAGGGTTATATGAATTTAATATTATAGCCTTTGCATTGAGTAAATTAATGCAAAGGCTATATTTAAAATTTTATTATGATACTGGTTTGATAAACTCCCAGTAAATTGAATCCATATCTCTATCGATTTCCTTCATACCTACTTTTTGGAGTATTCGAGCAGAAGGCTTGTTTTCAATTAAACATTGTGCTTTTACAATTGAAACGTTCTTTTGAAAGTGTATCCAATCCATAATAGCGCTTAACGCTTCAAAACCAAAACCCTTACCTCTTTCATCTTCTACTAAGCAATACCCAACTTCAACTTCTCCTTTTTCATTAGGCTCACTGTGAAAACCAATATCTCCAATCACTTGCATGTTGTCTTTTTTTATAATCATCCAAGTTTCAAAACCACTTGGTACTTTGTTCTTTTCAAGAGTTCTATTTATTATTGGTAAAATATCTTTTGTATCCTTGGTAGGCCATTTTGTGTTTGGATTAATTTGAAGTTTCAAAAGCTCATCATTGCTTCCAACCATTAAGGATTTAACTATTTCTAAGGTTACAGGCATCAAAAGTAGCCTATCTGTATCTATATTTCTTAAAGTCATTTAAATTTCCACCTCTCAGTATAAATAAAGATGGATTATCACCAAAGTTTAGGTAGTAAACCACCCTTTAAATTGTCTGTCTTTGAAATTTTTCATAAGACATCCCCCCTAATCTAAAAGCATAAGAGGATAACAATGGAAAAAAATTAATCCTCTTACATGAATTGTATTATATAACCAATTAAATGTAAATAGTATATATAAAAATTTAGATTAATGATCAAGCTCTCCTTTTTTAGATAAATAGGCTTGAATCATTGGATATAGCTTGTCTATTTTATAAAAAGGCAGTACAAATAATATTATTCCAGATGTAATTGCGGAAGCCCATATGAAATTAAAGGATATAGCAAATTTTGCTGAATAGGCTTGGGAAGCATGTGGAACATAATGCCCAAGTGAGAGAATCAAAGCTGCAAGTCCGGAGCCTACACCCATACCAAATTTTGAACCAAAACTTGACGAAGATGAAAGAAGTCCTTGAGCACGCACACCTGTTTTCCATTCTCCATAATCAACTATGTCAGGAAGCATTGAAAAGGTAACAGCATTGGAAAATCCGCTTCCTAAGGCGCTAATACCATCTGCTATTAAAAGTAGAATAACATTACTTGATATTGCAAATAAAAAACAGCTTATAAGGACAAAAAGAGTCCCTACTATTAATGTATTTCTTTTACCAATTTTGGTTACAAGAATTGGTGTAAGTGCAATAGCTGGAAGAACGCCTATAGTACTTACAAACATAAATATTTGAATCAAATCTTGTCGAGAAATATTATAACTTAAATAATAAACCATACTGGAATTTTTAATATTGAGCCCTATATATGTAAATACATTTACTAAGGTAATAAGTAACCAAGGAAGATTTTTGAGAGTCATAATACTTTTTTTTAGAGGTATTGGATTTCCTTTGTTTGCTAAAATTCTTTCATGGGTTTGGATAAAGGTATTTACAAATAGAAGGCTTGCTATAAATCCAAACAATACCATAGTGAGAAAGAATCCCTTTTGTTTGTTGCCTTCACCCAAAATACTTACAAGAGGTAGTGTGAAGGTACTCACTATTATTGAACCACAGCTGGCTAAAAATATACGTATAGCTGTAGTTTGAGTTCTTTCTTTGTAATCATCAGTTAGACTTGGAAGTATAGCGGTTATAGGAAGATTTATAATAGAATAAACTATATTTAAAGATATATAAGTAATATAAGCATAAATAAGTTTACCATTTGTACTTAAATGTGGAGTGAAAAAGGTTGCTATTGCAATTAAACCATAGGGTACTGAAAACCATAGAAAATAAGGTCGGCACTTACCCCATTTTGTGGAGGTTTTATCTATTATTATTCCTATAATTGGATCTATAAGAGCATCGATAATTCTTGCAGATAAAAGTAATACAGCAATAGAAGCGGTTGAAAGTCCAAAAACATCAGTATAAAAGAACATGATATAAACTGAAACCATTTGAAAAGTCAAAATTGAAGCAGTGTCACCTAAGCCATAACTTATTTTCTCCACCAGTGGGATTTTTATCTTATGCATTTTAAGCGTCCTCCTTAATATACATCACTAAACGTTTTCAAAAGTATGATTTTTCTATCTGCAGTTAAATATTTAAGTATCTATGTCTTTTTTATATTACCATATAAGTAATTATTAATGTGCCAATTTTGCATGAAAGCACCTATGGATGTATTTTTCGCAGTAAATCTACTTATAATAATATTAAAAAGCCAAGGGAGTGAAAGCATGAGTAAGGTATTATATATTAAGGCAAATGCGAAACCAGAGGGAGTTTCTAGGACATTTAAAATATCTGACAGTTTTATTGAGGAATACAGAAATCAAAAACCTAATGATGAAATTATAACACTAGACTTATATAAAGAAGGAATAAGCTTTTTAACAGAAGAGGCTATAAAGCTTCATGTTCCAAAGCAGGGAGAAGGTAAGGACCATCATGTTTTAAAATATGCATATCAATTTGCAGAAGCTGATAAATATGTAATTGCAGCGCCATTTTGGAATTTAAGTTTTCCAGCCATATTAAAGGCGTACATTGATTATATATGTGTTACAGGTATTACTTTTAAGTATACAGAAGAAGGAGCAGTTGGACTATGTCAGGGGAAAAAAGCAGTTCATATAGTTTCTAGAGGTGGTGGATATTCAGAAGGGCCATTTGAAATGTATGAAATGGGAGATAGATACTTACGAACAATATTTGGATTTTTGGGTATAACTGATTTTACAACTATAGTAGCAGAAAAGTTGGATGTTGTAGGTGAAGATGTAGAAGGAATTTTGAGAAATACAATTGAAAAGGCAAAAGAGCAGGCAAAAGAATTTTAGAATATTGTAAAGTTAAAAATGTGGTGAACTATAAGGTACACCACATTTTTTATTTATAAATTTTAAGCCTTCTCGATAGCGTCTACTAATTTTAATACGGATTCTTTTTTAGTTGCCCAACTTGTACAGAAGCGAACAGCACTGTGAGTTTTATTAACTCGTTCCCAATAAGAAAAGGCATAATCTTGTTTTAACTTTTCAATGACAGAATCAGGTAATACAGGGAACTGCTGATTAGTAGTTGAAGGAGATAGAAATGAATATCCCTTTTTATTGCAGGCATCATTTATTAATGTTGCCATTTCGTCTGCATGTCTTGATATCTCAAAATATAAGTCATCTTCAAATAAAGTTGCGAATTGTATACCAAGAAGTCTTCCTTTTGCTAATAGACCACCTTTTTGTTTAATGAAATAACGAAAATCAGATTTTAAAGCTTCATTTGATATAACTAAAGCTTCTCCGAATAAAGCACCTACCTTGGTACCTCCAATATAGAAAGCATCACAAAGCTTAGCTATAGTTGGTAAATCTAAGTCATTATTTTCAGCACAAAGCCCATAACCTAATCTAGCACCATCTATGTATAGTATAAGATTATTTTTTCTGCAGGTTTCACTTATAGAAGTAAGCTCTGCTTTTGAATATATTGTTCCTATTTCAGTTGGATTTGAAATATAAACCATCTTAGGTTGTACAGTATGTTCAGGAGATGCATCATTAAAATGACTATCATAAACATCCTGTATTTGTTTAGCAGTTATCTTACCTTCATTATCTTCCACAGTAAGCACCTTGTGACCAGTGGCTTCTATAGCACCAGTTTCATGAGTATTAACATGGCCAGTTACTACAGTAATTGCTCCTTGGTGAGGTCTCAAGGCAGCTGAAATTACTGTAAGGTTCGTTTGAGTTCCTCCAACTAAAAAGTGAACATCGACGTCTTCACGTTGGCACTTCTTTTTTATTATATTTGCAGCTTCCCTACAATATTGATCTTCCCCATAGCCTATTGTTTGCTCATAATTTGTTATAGTAAGCTTTTCTAATATTTTAGGATGAGCCCCCTCAGTATAATCACAATCAAAACGTAACATAAAATTCCTCCTAATCTTAAGCAATACACGGACGCCACAACCTAGCCCCAATTGCCATTATTAAATGTAATAAATTAAGTATAATATATAAGAAACCAAAAGTGAAACTTAAATTACACATGTACCAAAATGCTATCATTAAAGCATTATGGTACATGCGTAATTTAGTAGTTGAACTTGGTTTCTTAAGGCACTGAGAAAAATTTGTAATACTTTTGTAAAATATTACATTTAGGTCTTGATTTAGAAAAGGATAAGTAGTACGATATAAATATAGTACGAATATCGTATAATATTTATATCGGATTATTTGGAGGGATTTATTATGGAAAACAATAACGAAATTTTTAAAGAAAAATCAAGGGAAAATTTTAATAAAACAGCTGATATATATGATGAAAGTCATGATGGGAAATTTGTAGCACCAATGTACGATGAAATTATAAAGAGAATTCTAAGAGCTAACCCTAAAACAGTATTGGATGTTGGTTGTGGTACTGGGAATGTATTAAAAATACTAGCTAAAGATGAAAATTTAAGCCTATATGGGTTAGATTTATCAGAAAAAATGATCGAAATAGCGAAGAAAAATCTTAAGGGTCGTGCAGAGCTGAAGCTTGGAGATTCAGAAAACATGCCGTGGAAGAGTAATTCATTTGATGTTATTGTATGTAATGCATCCTTTCATCATTATCCAAACCCTAAAAAAGTTTTAATTGAGATGAAAAGAATACTAAAGAAAGATGGAACATTGATTATAGGAGATCCGACAGCACCAGTAATTTATAGACAAATATTAAATTTATATTGTAAAATATCTAATAAAGGGGATTATAAACTATACTCTAAGAAAGAAATTGAAAATATTATGAAAGAGTGCGGGTTTGAACCTTTTAATTTTATTCACATAAATCATGGTAGTTTTGCAGTAAACGCTAAGATAAGATGATAATAAACTGAGGTGACAACAGTATGGACGAGGAATACAAAAGGCAAGTAAAAGAGTTTCATGAACTATGGCACAATATGATTGCTGGATCTAAGCATAAAGATGCAGAGCAGAGATATACAACTATTAAGAAGCTTAGTACCACTGAAATTTCTGTAATAAGGATAATTTCTGAAAAAGAAGAAGTTATAATAAAAGATATTTTAGAAGTACTAAGACTTCCTAAAAGTACACTTACAAGTATGATTGATAGATTGGAGAAAAAAGGGTTCATAGTTAGATCCATAAGTAGTAGGGATAGACGATCATATAGATTAGTTCTTACTGAAAAGGGTAAAAAAGCTCAAAAGGAACACATTAAATTTGAAGAAGAAACTTTTGGAAATGTAATAGAAGCACTAGACACTTATGAAGAAAGAGAAGAGTTTTTAAGGCTTATGAAAAAGATAGCAAAGAATATATTAAAAAACAGTGAAGAAAACTATAAATAGTATATATTTTAGTAAGTTAAATAAGGAGTAAGAAAATGAAAAGTTTAATAGTATTTTATTCACTAGAAGGTCATACAAAGTTCATTGCTGATATTATAGGAAATAATCTAGGTTCTGATTTATTAGAGTTAAAACCTGAAAAAGAAATTCCTAAGACTGGTTTTAAAAAATATTTTTGGGGAGGTAAAAGTGCCATATTTAAGGAAAAGCCAAACTTGCAAAATAAGATTCCAAGTATGGATGAGTATGATACCATAATAATTGGAACTCCAGTTTGGGCAGGGACTTATGCACCACCAATAAACACCTTTATATCAAGTGTACAAATGAAAAATAAGAGGATTGCATTTTTTGCTTGTCATGGTGGTGGTGGTGCAAAAAAATGTTTTGAAAAATTAGAGGAAGCTTTAAAAGGAAATACTTTTATTGGAGAGATTGAATTTAAGGATCCAACGGAAAACGAAAGAGAAAAGGTAACAAAGGAAATTAAGGATTGGATAACAAAGTATTTAGAAAAATAAATTGTTAATTAAAACACTGTTCACATACATTGTGCGCAGTGTTTTTTATTATCTAAAATATAGAATATCTATTTTAGATAAAGAAATAATAATTATATGTGATGTTTTCAGATAAAAAATATAAGAAGAGGTGGTGATTAAATGAAGAATGAATATTTGAATAAGTTAAGTGAGCTTGAATATGCAGAGTTAGCAGATGAACAGGAACAAACATTAAGAGAACTTGAAAGAAGATTTAATAGAGAGTATGGAACAGATTATTATTTTATGGTAATGAAGAAAGATAAGTAAAATAACAAGTTAAATGCCCTCACAGTATTGTGTATATAGAGGGCATTAAATTTATATTTTTAATATGGGGAAATTAAGCTTGAACCAGATATATTTACGAAAGTACTAGAAGGAGTGAAGTTTTTTCCATCCCAGGATAAAAGATTTTGTACATATCCCAAGGTATCAGCATTGTAGGTACCTATTATGCGCTGGAATGCAAGTAAGTTATAAAAATCTAGAAGCTCATTGCTTACAATAGGAACTAATGCTCCTAGGGCAAGAACATCACCATCCACAGGTTTTATTAATTTACCGTTTTCATAATAGTATTGAGATAGAACATCATATCCCTTGTAGCTTATATCTAATATGAAAAGCTTATTTAGTGTAATAGCACCTACATTAACTTTGTAAAGATCATCATAGTCTACTTTGTATTTATATTCTTTATTGTATGCGTCAAAGTTAAAGATTTCTCGAAAAGTATTTTCCATAAAGGAATAAATATAAAAGAAACCGTAGCCTCCACTTCCACCAGAATCAATGCTTATTTTTATATCGTAAACTCTGTTTTTAGTAAAATCACCGAGAAATATTGTAGGATTATATCCTGAGTTAAATTCTGGTGTAATAGTTGTAGTATTGCCTGTGCTACCATCTGTAATAATAACAGTTATGTCGTCGGCAAAAATTTCAGAGGGAGCTTCTTTTTCTCCATATAAGGATACTGTATCAGGAATATCATCTCCAGTTACATCTCCTACCTTTCTATCAAGTAGATAAACGTTTTTATAATTCCTGTAATAAGATTCTATATTATAATCTGAAAAAGTACCCCAGTTCTCTATTTTATTGAAGTTTGGATTAGTTGATATGAAAAAAACTGTTATTGGTGCATTGTCTAAGTATGGATGGGCGTTAAAGAATCTTTTATCTCCGTATCTTATAGCTTCTAAAGCAAGAGGTAGCTCACGTCTAAAGATTTTATTTCTTATGGCTGTTGTCTTAGGACCAAGTCTTCCGTCTACATGTAAGAATACTTGATAAGAGTAATCTTGAGATTTTTTTACCCATTCTCCAAGTACCTCATCTCTCATAGTGGTCATTTTATTATAGGCATAAGTTAATCCAATATTAAGAAAGAGTTTTGCAGTTATATCTGAGTGAGTAAGAGTGTAGCGTCTAGGAATAATAGGTTCAGTAGCTGTTATGCCATTTCCAAAATCTACAGAAAGTTTTTGTGGATTTAATATCATTGATTTGCTCCTGCACAAGTGTTTCAATATAAACAATATATGCTCATATAGGTTCTTAGGTTCATAGTATTTTATAATAAAAAGCAAAAATAGGAGTGAATCACTCCTATTTTTGCTATGATAGTTCAAAAGCTCCGGTATAAAGTTGATAGTACTTTCCTTTTTGCATTATTAAGTCATCATGACTTCCTCTTTCAATTATTCGTCCTTGTTCAAGAACCATTATTACATCTGAGTTTTTTACAGTTGAAAGCCTATGTGCAATTACGAAAACAGTCCTTCCATGCATAAGCTTATCCATTCCATCTTGAACAATGGCTTCTGTTCTAGTATCGATACTTGAAGTAGCTTCATCCAAAATTAAAACAGGAGGATCAGCAATGGCAGCTCTTGCTATTGTAAGAAGTTGTTTTTGGCCTTGTGAGATATTAGCACCATCACCTGTAAGAATTGTATCGTATCCATTTGGCAGATGATTTATAAACTGATCAGCGTTTGCAAGCTTAGCGGCAGCAATTACCTCTTCATCTGTTGCGTCTAACTTACCATATCTAATATTATCAGCAACTGTTCCTGTAAATAAATGAGGATCTTGAAGCACTACTCCAAGTGATCTTCTTAAATCGTCTTTTTTAATTTTTTCTATATTAATACCATCATATCGTATCTTACCGGCATTAATGTCATAGAAACGGTTAATCAAATTAGTTATGGTAGTTTTTCCGGCTCCAGTAGCACCTACAAAAGCTACTTTTTCTCCTGGTTTTGCATAAAGATTTATGCTGTGTAGTATTACTTTTTCAGAATTATATCCGAAATCAACATTTTCAAAGACTACATCGCCAAGAAGCTTTGTAAATGTCGTTGACCCATCACTGTGAGGGTGTTTCCATGCCCAGGTACCCGTATGCTCATTAGTTTCAGATAATTGTCCATTTTCATTTTCTTTTGCATTAACCAAGGTAACATAGCCTTCATCTGTTTCTGCTGGCTCATCTATAAGCTTAAAGATACGCTCAGCTCCAGCTAATGCCATCACTATAAAGTTAAATTGCTGAGATAACTGATTGGTTGTTTGACTAAATATTCTAGTAAGTTGTAAGAAAGATGCGATAGCACCAAGGGTAAAGCCCCAAAAGTTTCCTATGGCTAGTACAGAACCAAAGATGGCAACTAGTACATAATTTATATAACCTATGTTAGCCATAATAGGCATAAGTATATTTGCAAATTTATTTGCATTATTAGCGCTATCATAAAGTTTGTCATTTAGTTCATCAAATTTAAGTTTTGCTTCCTCCTCATGACAAAATACCTTTACTACCTTTTGCCCCTCCATCATCTCTTGAATATATCCGTTTACAACACCTAAATCCTTTTGCTGAAGCTTGAAGTATTTTCCGCTTTTAGAGCCGATGACCTTAGTTACATAAAGTATTACAAGTATAATTATCACCTGAAGAATTGTAAGGGGAATGCTTAAATATATCATAGAAATTAATGTACCAATAATAGTTACGGCGCCTGAAAGAAGTTGTGGTATACCTTGTTCAATCATTTGTCTAAGTGAATCGGTATCATTTGTGTATATGCTCATTATATCTCCGTGAGCATGTGTATCAAAAAAACTTATTGGCAAGGACTCCATGTGCTTAAAAATCTCATCTCGTAATCTTTTAAGGGAGCCTTGAGTTATTGAAACCATTAAGCGGCTATATATATATGTTGACAAAACACCTACGTAGTAGATTAATCCCATTGTAAGCACAATCTTTAGAAGAGGACCAAAATCTTTTACTGGTGCCTTTAAAAGCGGAGTTATATAGTCATCAATTAAATTCCTTATAAACAATGTACCAACTACGTTAGAAATGGCACTTATAAAGATAGTGAAAATTACTACAAAAAATAATAACTTATATTGTGTAAATACGTATAGTAATAATCTTTTTAGTGTTTTTAGTGGTGATCCTTTTGGAGCATTATTTTTCTTCATCACTATCATATCCCTTCATCTGAGATTCGTAGACTTCTCTATAGATGTTATTTGTTTTTATCAAATTTTCATGAGTATCAAAAGCGTCTATTTTACCATCATTTAAAACAATAATTCTATCAGCATCTTCAACGGAAGATATACGTTGTGCAATTATAAGTTTTGTGGTATCAGGTATAGTCTGCTTAAAAGCCTTTCTAATTAAGGCATCAGTTTTTGTATCTACAGCACTTGTAGAATCATCCAAAATAAGTATCTTGGGTTTTTTTAGTAAGGCTCTCGCAATACAAAGTCTTTGTTTTTGACCACCGGAGACATTGTTTCCGCCTTCTTCAATGAAGGTGTCGTATTTATTAGGGAGAGTTTCTATGAATTCCTCTGCTTGAGCTTGCCTACATGCCTCAACAAGTTCTTCATCAGAAGCGTTTTTATTTCCCCATCTTAGGTTTTCTTTTATGCTACCTGAAAATAACACATTTTTTTGAAGCACCATGGAAACTTCATTTCTGAGGGTTTCTATATCGTACTTTCTAACATCTAGTCCACCAACTTTAATAGAACCGTTTGTTACATCATATAATCTTGGAATAAGTTGAACGAAAGTGGATTTTGCGCTTCCGGTTCCTCCTATGATACCTATAGTTTCACCAGAATTAATTTTTATATCTACATTCCTTAAAAGCATATTATCTTTAGAGTATCCGAAATCAACGTTATTAAAGCATATTGATCCATCCTTTACCTCGTATATAGGATCTTCACCATTAGATAAAGTACTCTTTTCATCTAAAACCTCTACAATTCTTTCAGCAGAGGATTTTGCCATAATTACCATTACAAATACCATAGAAATAACCATTAAACTTATCATTATGTTAGTTGTATATGTGAATAAACTCATTAATTGGCCAGTTGTCATGGATTTTGTGACAATCATTTTTGCTCCAAGCCAGGATAAAAGCAAAATACAAGTATATACTGTAAACTGCATTAGTGGAGCATTTAGTATAATAATCTTCTCTGCTTTTACAAAGTATTTATACAAGATATCAGAAGCTGAATGAAACTTATCAACTTCATGTTCTTCCCTAACATAAGCTTTTACGGCACGAATTGCAGTTAGGTTTTCTTGTACACTGGCATTTAATTCATCATACTTTTTAAAAACTCTTTTGAAATATGGGTGAACTGTGGTCATTATGAAGTACAAGAATATGCCAAGAAAAATAATTGCACCTAAAAATACTAGGGACAGCTTAGAATTTATATAAAAACACATAGCCATGGCCGAAATTAGCATAATAGGGGCTCTTGCAAACATTCTTATTATCATTTGAAATGCGTTTTGAACATTTGTAACATCGGTGGTTAATCTGGTTATCAAACCAGCTGTAGAATACTTGTCTATATTCGAGAAAGAAAAGTCCTGTATGTTGTAATACATACCCTTTCTCAAGTTTCTAGCAAATCCGGCAGAGGCCTTAGCTGCATATTTACCAGCTAGGGCGCCGAAGGATAAAGATGCAAAAGCTGCTATTATCATAATAGCTCCAACGATACATACATATTGTATATTTCCTTTTCCTACGCCATTGTCAATTATTTTAGACATCAATAGTGGAATAATAACTTCCATAGCTACTTCACCTATAACAAATATTGGTGTAACAATAGTGGCTTTTTTAAACTCTTTTATGTAGCTTACTAATTTCTTTATCATAAATATCCTCCTTTTGTTAGGTTTCTAACTAATAGTGCAAAAAAAAATTGCGACTAATCAACAATTTTTTTTGAAATTCTATCGAGTGAATCAATTAATACGTGAAGCTCATCATTATCAAATTCATTTATTAAGGAGTTTTCTAATTTGATAATAGCGTCATACACCTTCTTATCTAGTTCCAAGCCTTTTTCAGTAAGAACTATTTTTTTTAGACGTGCATCATCCGAGACACTAACTCTTTTGATATATCCTTTTTTCTCCATAAGTTGAAGTGCACTTGTAACTGAAGAACGCCTAATATCAAACTCTTCTTCAATATCCTTTTGAAATATGTCTTGTGTAGATGATCTATGATGAATAAAACCAATAAGCTTAGCCTGAACACCTGTAAGCCCAAAAGCCGAAGCCTCTTTATTTAACTGTCTGCTAATTTTATTGGAAAGGTTAAGTATGATTTTACCAATACGTATATTGTCCTCCATTGTTATACTCCTATAGTTTTGTTAGATTTCTAACTAATTATATATTTAATTTATACTATTTGTCAATAAAACATAGAGATAAATAACAAAAATTAAACAAAAATAGCTTCACTTGATAATTATTGCGACTAATAAATATATATACCCTTGAGCTGTGTTTATGATAAAAGTGTTGGATATGTTATAATATAGAAAAGATTACATATTTAATTAAAAAAGGAATTGATATTTATAGAGGTGAGAACAAAAGCTATGATTTTTGTTATGCTGATTATCTATTTTATATTGCTAATATCAATTAGGATGCAAATGCATAAGGCTCAGAAAATGTCTAGGACAAGCAGTAAAGACATAAAGCTTATTTTAATTTCACTTTTAGTAATAGGCGTATTTTGTGGAGTAAGTTATGAATTCAATATAAGGTATAATTACAAATACTCATACGTAATTGGTGTTGGCATTCTCTACTTGATTTCACTTTTCATACATCGTAAAGCACTTAAAGACTTAGGAGGGCAAAATTGGGCGGATTCATCTATACCTAGGGATGGTGCAGAGTTAGTTACTACAGGCTTATACTCAGTTATAAGACATCCAATATATTTAGCATTTATATTAGAAGGGATTTCGGTTAGCTTGGCATCACCATATTTTATTGGAGTGGGAATATGTGAGTGTTCCTTGTGTTTTTATAGAATAAAGTTTTCTAAAGAAGAAGAGTATTTAGAAAAAAGGTATGGAAATAAATATATTAAGTATAAAGAAAAGGTTAAGTATAGAATTATACCTTATATATACTAATAATGAAATAACACGAAAATAGTTTCATATAATTATTAAGAATAAATAATTAGGAAGTGCATCATTACGGGTATGATGAGTAAAGTAATCTATAAAATTTCTATAGATCTTGGGGGTATAGTTAAAAGAAACTTTGAAAAAGAAACTAAAAATTGCGGTAAAGTAAACGAAGAGGTTTTGTTTAAGATATTAAAATCAAACGATAAAAGTGAAATAGGGATTAAGTTTAAATTTAAAGATATCAAGTCTATAAGACAGTTTAAAGACAGTGTTCCTATTACGGAATATAAAGATTATGAGAAGTATATAAATAGAATGGCAGATGGTGAAGGAAATGTGTTAATGAGTGAGAAGGTTGAATATTTTGGCCATACCTCCGGGACTACAGGGAAACAAAAGTTAGTTCCATGTACTAAGAATAGTAGAAGAAGAGCCTCGAAATATATGGCTTTACTTGTTAATAGATTTTGTTATGATAATTTTAAGGAAAATTGGAATTACGCCCGGGGTATGATGATAGCAGATATAGTAATGACCACATATACAAAAGGGAAAATACCAATATGTTCTGCTACCTCGGGTGGAATGAAAGGTATAAAACATTTACTTCCGTATTTGTACACTTCGCCAATAGAGGTTATGGAGATAAAGGACAAGGAAACTGCACTTTATCTCCATTTGCTATTTGGGTTAGAGGAGGAAGAACTTCTTTATATAAGTGGAGTTTTTATTTCCAATATATTAGATTTATTTAGAACTCTTGAGAAAAATAATAAGGCTTTAGTTAGGGATATACAGAAGGGAAGTATAAGTGAAGAGTTAAATATAGATGAAGGTTTGAGAAAAGTTCTAAATAAAAAGTTAAAACCTAACAATAAAAGAGCTATGGAGTTAGAAAAAGAATTCAAAAAAGGATTTAAAGGAATAGCTAAAAGGATATGGCCTAACTTATTATATATTGCCTCTGTAACAGGAGCTAATTTTTCCATATACAATGATAAGGTTTATTATTACATTGATTCAATTCCCATATATTCTGCAGCATATGGATCAACTGAGGCTATGATTGGGATTAATCCATATGCAAGCAAGGTGCTGTACGTAATTACACCAAGTGCTGTTTTTTATGAATTTATTCCTATTGGAGAAAAGGGAGAGGAGAGTTTTGATACTCTTCTTTTGTCTGAACTAAAACTAGGTGGAAGGTATGAAGTTGTTATTACGAATTACGCTGGACTTTATAGGTATAAAATTGGAGATGTTGTTAAAGTAGTGGGATTCTATAATAAATGTCCAGAAATTGAGTTTTTATATAGAAAAAATCAAGTACTTAATATGGCGGCTGAGAAAACCAATGAAGAGCATCTAACTTATGCTATAAAAAATACAATTAAAAAATTAAATTTAGACTTGGTGGATTATACAACAGAGCCGGATAATTCTATTACACCGGGTAGGTATATTTTCTACTTTGAATTTAGAAATAATATGTATGGATTTAGTACTGAAAAGCTTCAAAATATATTAGACGATGAGCTTAGGGTATCAAATTTAGCTTACAATAGAGCTAGAAACAATAAAAAGTTAGGTATGCTCAAGGTAGAGGTTTTAGCGCCAAATACCTTTGATTTAATAAAAGAGGCATTGTTTAATAAGGGAATATCAAAAAATCAAATTAAGATTCCAAGAGTTATAATAAATAATAAAATTGTTATGGATATTATTAATCGTAATAAAATTAAATTTGTGAAGAAAAGTGTAATATAGTTTTTAGAACGCCATGAAGAAATGTTTCATGGCGTTTCGTAGTTGTTTTACTCAACAAAATGTTGCAAGACAGTTTGAAAAACAACAAATTCTATTAAGAAAATATAATTTTAGTCGAAAATAGATATAGATAATAATTAAAAAGGACGATATCTAATTTTAAAATATAGATGTTATTTCACATTTAAATCACATGAATAGAGCGTAATTATTCTACAATTTAAATGTATAATTAAGGAGTTGTATAAATTTTATTTAAGGGTGGCCTCCAGCCTAGAATGATGAAAGGAGTGATTTTAATGAGTATGCAAAAAAAAACCAAGGATATTCAATTGAAAACTTCTGAGGAGAATATTAAAATATTTGGATTTTTAGATTTGGGTGCATTTGTAGCTGCATTGTACATAAATAAAAATATTTATTTTAATCTTGTAATTTTAGCAGTCACAATTTTAGCTACCATTTATCTTATGGGAATAAATGATAAGAAACAATATGAAACAGCTAAACTTGTTACTACCTTGGCTAAAACGTTAGAGTTAAGAGACAATTATACAGCTGTTCATTCTAAAAGCGTAGCTGAATATGCTAGATTTATAGCAGAAAAGTTAAAATATTCAGAGGAAGATTGTGAAAAAGTATTTATTGGTGCACTTCTGCATGATATTGGGAAAATAGGTATAAGTGATACTATATTAAATAAACCCCTAAAGCTGACAGAAGACGAATACAAAACAATACAAGAACATCCACAAATTGGATTTAGCATACTGGAGTTGAATGAAGACTTTAAGGAAAACAAGATATTGGATATGATTTTATACCATCATGAAAGATATGATGGCATGGGATATCCCAGCGGTTTGAAAGGTAATGAGATTCCACAATGTGCCTCGATAGTAGCAGTAGCAGATGCCTTTGATGCAATGACTTCAAACAGAGTTTATAGAAAAGGTAAGGATAGGAGCTTTGCAGTAAAGGAAATAATTAAAAATTCGGGTACCCAATTTGATCCTCAGGTTGTGGCTGCATTCATAGAGTACTTATCTGAAAATATGGATAGTGTTAAGTGTGAAGACGAATTGCTAGTAATATAATAGTTAATCTTTATGATTTAAGAATACAAATTGTTTATTGGACTACTACACAATTAATGTGTAGTGGTCTTTTGTTTTAGATTAATAAAAGATAATGAGACGCAAATTACAAAAAACCTTGCTTTTTTTACTTTTTTTATAATTTATGGAGAAGCAGATGTATAATAATATAAACTATAAAGTATTATGGGGGCATTCTGAGTATGATGGGAGTTTTGAAATTATGGAATTTAGGCAGCTAAGTTATTTTATTTCTGTAGCTAAGTACCTAAGTTTTACTAAAGCCGCAGAAGAACATCATATTGCTCAAACTGCAATAAGCCAACAAATTTCTACACTAGAAAAACAGTTGAATGTAAAGTTGTTTGTTAGAAATAATCGTGCAGTGGAATTAACAGATGCGGGAAGAGTGTTGCTTAAGGAAGCTGATTTAATAACTTCAAGGGTAGTTGAGGCAGAAAGAAAAACAAAGCAGGCAGCTTTAGGCTTTGAAGGTTCTTTAAATGTAGGAATTTTAGGTTCAAGCGAAAAAAACTTTTTACCAGTAATACTTAAAAGGTTTCACAAGCTATATCCTAAAATTGGTATAAACCTTAGCAGAAATAGCTATAAAAAGCTGGCAGATGATATGAAAGGTGGACACTTAGACATTACTTTTATCTTTCCGTATGAATTAAATGATATAAGTCATGTGAAATATAGAAAGTTATTTGATTATGAAATTTGTCTTGTTGTAAATAAAGAGCATAGGTTAGCTAGGTATAAGAAAATAGATGTTAAAGAAATAAAAAATGAAAAGTTTATTGTGGTTGGAAAGGAAGAGGCTCCAAGCACGGTAAAACAAATGAGAAAAAATTGCATGGGAGATGGATTTAAGCTTAATGTAGTAGCTGAATGTAAAAATTTAGATACAATGCTTATAATGGTTGAGGCTGGTATGGGAGTAGCTTTAGTTCCAACTTGTGTGGCAAATGATTCGAATAATAATATTTCATATATAGAGCTTGAAAATAGTAAGCAGATAGTCGAAATAGGAGTAGCATGGATGGAAGGAAATATGAATCCAACGCTAAAGTTATTTCTAGGAGTTTTAAGTGATTTATATTGGGACAATTAGGTTACTACTATAAGTTTTACTTATATTTCTATAATTATTACATGTTTTACTGATAAAAACACCAATGCTATAATCAAAACGGGTATTGAAGAAGTTAGAAAATGGGAGGTTATGTCATTGAATAATTATAGAAATGTATTTAAGCCTATTAAAATAGGAAATATATTAGTAAAAAATAGAATAGAAGTATCGCCAGCAGAACCATTTTTGGCATCAAAAGATGGTTATGTGACACAAGAGTTTATTGAATGGACAAGAGCTATGGCCAAAGGTGGAGCAGGAATTGTAACTATTGGAGATAGTCCTGTTAATGCAGAATATGCAAAATCATCGCCTTATGTTATTGATATGTCTAAGGATACCATAGTAAATGGGTTATATACTCTTACAGAGGTTATACATAGATATGGTGCAAAAGCATCTTTGGAGCTAAATCTAAGAGCGGATTATACACCAACAGATATGACAAAAGAAAAAATAAAACAGGTCATAAATGATTTTGCTGATGCTGCATTTCGCTGTAAGCAGGCAGGAATGGATATGGTTATGATACACGGAGGGCATGGTCACTTAGTAGCTCAATTTTTCTCTCCATTTTATAATAAACGCACAGATGAATATAGTACTTCAAATATGGAGAATAGAACAAGGTTTGCTAGAGAGCTTTTAGATGCAGTAAGAGAAAAGATAGGAAATGATATGGCAATAGAATATCGTATAAGTGCAGATGAATTAAATGAGCACGGTGTAAGAATAGGTGAAGCTTTAGAGTTTGCTAAAATTATTCAAGAGAAAATAGATCTTATACATGTTTCTGTTGGTGATTTGTACAAACCTGAAGCTATACCATTTATGATACAACCTACTTATATACCTCAAGGAATTAATGTTAATTACGCGGAGAGGTTTAAGAAAGAACTAAACATACCAGTAACTACAGTTGGATCACTTGATATAGACATAGCTGAACAAGTTATAATTGAGGAAAAAGCAGACATGGTTGCAATGATTAGAGCATTCATTGCAGATTCTGATTTTGTTAATAAGGCTAAGTATGGAGAGGAAAGAACAATAAGACCTTGTATAAGATGTACAACTTGTGTAGGACAATCACCTCATGCATATTGTATTCCTATAAGGTGTGCTGTTAATCCAATGAACGGACGAGAACGAGAATTTATGAATATGCCTTTTCAAGAGACTAAGAAGAAGGTAGTTGTTATAGGTGGAGGACCTGCAGGAATGGAGGCTGCAAGAGATGCTGCCAAAAGAGGTCACAAAGTAATTATCATGGAAAAAAGTGATGAGTTAGGTGGATTTCTTAAGGTAGCCTCAGCTAGTTCTCTAAAAAATGACATGAGAAGGTATTTACAATGGGCTGTAAATATGACTATGGAGTCCCAAAACATAGAGGTAAGATTAAATACTGAAGCCACTGTAGAAAATGTGAAAGCGGAGAATCCAGATGCCATAGTTATTGCTGTTGGGTCAAAAGTATTTATCCCTGATATACCAGGGGTAGAAAAGAAAAATGTCATATGGGCTGGTGATATAGCTCAAAGAAAAATGGATACAGGAAATAAAGTTATAGTTGTAGGGGCAGGACTTACAGGAAGTGAAGCTGCTCTGTTGCTTGCAAGGAAAGGTAAAAAAGTAACATTAGTTGATATGAGACCTCTTAAAGATTTAGATGCAAACTCTCCAGCCATAGCAACATCAACTTTAAGAAGTATGCTACAGAGTGAAGATGTAAAAACAATTACAGGAATAAAGCTTAAAGAAATATCCGATGAAGATGCAGTTTTTGTTGATGAAAGACAGCAGGAGCATGTGATATGCTGTGATACATTAGTTTTAGCACTTGGAGTAACACCACGTACAGAAGTGGTAAATAAATTTAAGGAATTAGTAAAGGAAGTATACGTAATAGGAGATTGTAATAATAAGAGTGGAAATTTAATAAAGGCTACTACCGAAGGCTTTTTTGCGGCAATGAGCATTTAGTGAATTTATAATTTAAAAAAGGGCACTAGTTTTTTATAATAGACTAGTGCCTTTCTATTTTAGCTAAGTGTTATTCAACTAAAGCTTTTGTAAAAACTCTAATATTTTATTCCAACTTTCTCTGTTTGAAATGGCCATATTCTCATTTGAACCATTATACTTGTATATCGGTTGATATGGAAAGTATATATGGTGTCCAGCCTTATATTCTAAAAAATCATAATAGAAGCTAAAATTATGTTGCTTAAGTCTTTCTATACCAAGTTTACATAGTTTGCTTGAAGGCCATATGTGATCATTATCACCCGAAAGCATTAGTATGGATCCATTTGTGTTTTCAATTGGTATCATATATGTCTCTATTGCATCTGGATTTTTGATGGCATTGGTATATAACTTAGAAAAGTTAATAGTTCTGCCATGAAGTTTATCTGTAAGTGCATTTTTCAAAAAAGATATTATATTAATTTTTAAGTTTAAATAGGGAATATCCTCACCTTTATATTTCCAACTTGAAAGTTTCGTGGTATTTGTACCAAATAAAATAGGACTTGCGGCCACGGCAATTACCGATGTGATTTTTTTGAAGGTGCTGCCAAGGAGTAAGGCTAATTCACCTCCTCTAGATCGTCCAAATACGGTTAAATTATTTGGAGATATATCGCCTTTAGTAATTATCCAATCTATGGCCTTTTCAAAATATTCGAGAGGGATTTCGTTTAAAGTAGCTGGAAGGGTATCCATTCCAAAATAAGCTAGAGCTAAAGAAGGATATCCATGTGAAGCTAATAGTGCAGCTATCTGTGATGCGTTATGTATTCCTCCTTCTGATCCACTTAATACAATTATGCCTTTTTTTATTTTGGAATTTTTATTGGTAAAGTATTTTCCTACTAAATTATTTTCAGTAACGTATTGACACTTTACATCTGAAGAAACAAAGAGTTTTTTGCATTTTGAAGATACTAATTCTTTACCACAGACTTCAACCTTCAGAATAACCTCCATTGAGGTCAAAAAAGGACATGAAGATAGAGATTTTTTTAGAGTATAGTCTTGCTGCTGTGTAGACACCATTGACCAGAATAAACCCATGGAATCTACTCTGGTGTAGGAACCTTTAATTGGAGCATCCTTAGATAAGTCAACAGTGCCCTTATCATCAGCCTTAAATACTGCAAAGGATTCAAAGTTAGTTTTTTTTACCCATTTCCAGTTATCAGGATTATTATTTTTAGCACCTATTCTGTAATAATCTAAAGAGAGGGCTTTTATTGTTATTATTTCATAAGGAACAAGTCCTTGGACTAATATATTTGTCTTTTCATCTATCATAGAACATTGAGGTTCGATAATTATTTTTACATTTTTCATTTTTAGTAATCCCCTTATATATGATTTTGTGTAAATTATAAGTCATATTATAGTTTTTTAAATCAACCATTAGATTGATTTAAAGGGATGATTTTTGTTTTTAAAGGTTAAATTATAAGTTAGTTAAGCACAACTATATACATAATAGGACAATACATTTACTAAAAATAGGGCTTTGGTAAAATAAAACAAGCAATATATTAACTGAAATTAGTGATGTATAAGTAGCTTTAGGAGAGAAAGTTTTAAAAAAGCCTAAATATCAGAGAAAATATTGACAATGTATTGACTAAATTTCTACTGTATGGTAATGTAAATATAGACAATATATTTACTAAAAGAAAAGAGGATAATAATGGATAATTTTATGGATTACATTTATAGAGATTTTCACATAATGCAGCAGACTTATGCAACGCTTGTATCAGTTAATAATAAAATTCAAATACAAACAGATAAATATTCGGATAATATAACATCAAGGCAGTATATGACGATACTAGCTATTTTTCATTTACCAGAGGATGAAACTACACTTAATAATATTGCTAAAAAATTAGGGACTACAAAGCAAAATATAAAGCAAATTATAAACATACTTGAAGGTAAAGGTTATGTTCAAACTATGCCAAGTAAGCAGGATAAAAGAGCAATAAACGTTAGTGTTACAAAAGAAGGTTGGCAAGTTGCAGAAAGCTATGCTGAAAAAAGTTTTGAGCTTTTCGGTGATATTTTTAATGATTTTAGCGTAGAGGAAATGAAGATTTTATGGATGTTACTAAAGAAATTATATCGTTTTGATGGAGAAGAGCAGGATGGTTTTGAGGAAGATGCTAATCCATCTGGTGAACTTACAGAGGAACAAATAGAAATGGCAGAAGCTTTTGCAAGAAGAAGGAGAGAGAAATATGGAAGTAAGTAAGATTGTTACCGTTAAGAATTTAGAGAAGAGTTATGATAACAAAAAAGCTGTTAAGGGAATTAGCTTTGAAGTTTATGGAGGAGAGATTCTTGGATTTTTAGGTCCAAATGGAGCAGGTAAGAGTACTACCATAAATATTTTAGCAACAGTTTTAAAAAATGATGGAGGAGAAGTAAATATTCTAGGACATGATTTAAAAAAAGAGGCTAAGTTAATCAAAAGAGGGATTGGAATAGTTCCTCAAGATTTAGCTATTTATGAGGAAATTGAAGCAGAAGAGAATGTGAGTTTTTTTGCAAGCTTATATGGCTTTAGAGGAAAAGATTTAAAGGACAGGGTTAAGGAGGCTCTTGAGCTTGTAGGTCTTTACGACAGAAGGGGAGATAAGCCAAAAACTTTTTCTGGAGGCATGAAAAGAAGGCTTAATATAGCATGTGCAATTGCTCATAACCCTAAGTTGATAATAATGGATGAGCCTACTGTTGGAATTGACCCTCAGTCGAGGAATCACATACTTGAATCAATTAAGACCTTAAGAGAAAGAGGAGCAACTATAATATATTCAACACACTATATGGAAGAAGTTGAAGCTATTTCGGATAGAATTATAATAATGAATGAAGGAAAAATAATTGCGGAGGGTACAAAGGAAGAGTTAAAGAAAAAGGTAGATGACGAAATAACATATTCCTTTGCGCTGGACAAGCCAAATAAATTTGAGGATAAAAGCCTTTATGAGGTTGATGGTGTAACAAAGGTTGTGTTGCAAGATGGGGAAGCCAATATAACAACTAAAAAATCTAAAGATAATTTTAATGAAATCATATCTAAAATTACTCAAAGCGGATGTAGAATTGAAAGTATGAAGAGTATAGAAGCATCTTTAGAAACTGTGTTTTTAGAACTAACAGGAAAGAGTTTGAGAGATTAGGGGGATACTATGAATTTTATAAGGATAGTTAAGTTTGATTTTAAAAATATTATTAGAAATCCAATGCTTTTATTTTTTAATACTATATTTCCTTTAATACTTATTGGTAGTATAGGATTTGTCATGAAGAATGGATATGGATCTTTTAATGTAACCTCCTACGATTATTATGGTGTAACTATGATGATTTTTACAGCATTTATAATTTGCATTACAGCATCAAATACCTTTATGGAAAAGAGTGTTAAGAAAGGAAATACTAGAATTGTGTATGCTCCAGTTTCTAAGGCTGAAATATACTTATCTAAGATAATTTCAACTTATATTCTAGGATCAATATTCTACAGTATTATAATAGTTCTAGGAAAATATGTTTTGAATATAAATTATGGTACAAGGAGTACGATTTATATAATAATTTTAATAAATATGTTAACCTTATTCGGATGCTGTTTAGGAGTTTTATTTTGCTGCATTTTTAAGAGTGAAGAGGGAGCGAATTCTGTGCTTCAAATTGTAATCATGCTATTTATATTCTTTGGAGGAGTGTTTTTTCCTGTATATAGTCTTGGAAAGATAGTAGAAAGTATATCTAATTTATCACCTCTTAAGTGGATTACTGAGTGCATTTTTAGAATAATTTATGATAATGATTTTAGTATATATCTTCCAACTATTGGTGTAATGCTAGTTAGCTCTATAATATGCATAGTAATATGCCAAATTATTTTTAAACCGGAGGAATACGTATAATGAATATAATAAATTTGTTTAAGAACAATATAAAGAGAATTTTGAAGCAAAAAGCAATCATAATTATTGCAGTAATAGTTGTTCCTATTATGATATGTGTTGCCATATTATTTTCAACTAAGGCAGAGATGAAAACCAATATTGCATTAGTTACAAATAAAGTTCAAAATATTCCGAAGAATAGCAAAATTGAGATAGATGTAATGAGGAAAAGTCCAGCTGAATATAATCTACTTTTAGGTAAATATGCTGCCATTGTAAAGCAAAAAGATAATGGCAATTATAAGGTGATTACTTTAAAGAATAAAGAGGATAAAAGAAAGATAGAAGCTTTTTTTAAAACAGGAAAGGTCACTTATAACAAGGAAGAGGAAAAAAGTAAAAGAGGTGTTGGAACCAGTATTTTAGGTTTTATTATGATGATAGTTTTAACTCAAGGAGTTGCTTTAACTCTCACTTTTCCAGAGGATAGAGATTTAAAAACCTTTAGGAGAGTACTAACAGCACCTGTAAGTGAAAGAGAATATCTTATTGCTCAAGGATTGGCTACATTTATATGTGTCTATGTTCCGACTTATGCAGCTGTTATAATTACAAAACTATGTTTTGGAGTAAAAATTGGTTTCACCATTGGGGGTCTTGGATTACTTATAGGGATTCTTAGTGCTATTTCAACTGCGGCAGCTCTTCTTATTTCTTCAATTCTGCAAAAAGAAATTTCAGTATTTGCAAGTGGAGTTTATGCATTAACGTCTATAATGGCAGGCTGCTTCTATTCCTTTAAAGTAAATAATAAGATGTTCAATTATATTTGTAATGTTATTCCTCAAAAGGAATTCATGACACTTAGCCAGGGAATAGAAAATGGAAGCAGTATATTAAAGTTTAAAGCTGAGCTTGGTTATCTTTTACTTTGCACTATTTTATTTTGGCTTTTAGGAAGTATTATAACAAAAAGAAAATTAAAAAGTGGAGTTTATTAGGGGGAGAAATAATGAAAAATTTGATATTTAAAGACAGCCAATTTGAGTTTCAAACATTAAGAGTTTTAGGTTCGTCGGCTTCAGGAGCAGCGGATATTGGAGAAGTTGTAGAAACTGCACAGAGAATAAAAGAAGGTGATTTTAAAAGCTGGTGTGATGAGTGGAGTAAAACTGCTAAAAGTCTTGAAGAAAGTGCAGAGGAGTCATATTCAAAAGGGCATTTTATAAGTGCAAAAAAGGCATATCTTAGAGCAGCTAATTATTATAGAACTGCTGAATTTTATCTTCACGAGAATCCAAATAATCCAATAATAGGAGAATTGTATGAAAAAAGTCTTCGGTGTTTTTCATATGTTATGAAGCTTAACAAACCTGCAATTGAAGCAGTGAAAATTCCATATGAGAATACTTTTTTGCCAGCACATTATTACAAATTACAAAATTCAAACGGAAAAGCGCCAGTTTTGATAGCAATGACCGGTTATGACGGAACAAAAGAAGAATTTTATGGACTTGCAATGACAGCGTTGGAACATGGAATGAATTTTCTTACTTTTGAAGGACCCGGGCAGGGGGAAGCCGTAAGAAAACAGAAGTTGTTTTTCAGATACGATTATGAGAAAGTGGTAACACCAGTTATAGATTATGTAATCTCAAGAAAAGAGGTTGATCAGGCAAAAATTATCCTGTGGGGAGAAAGCCTTGGAGGATATCTTGCACCCAGGGCAGCTGCTTTTGAGCATAGGCTTGCCGCTTGTGTTGCAAACAGTGGAGTTTATGATTTTTTTGGTGGGATACTAAGAGAATTAGGTAATAATTCAAGAGAAGAATTTTTTTCAGCTGCACGTATTAATCCTGAAGAGTTTGATAAAAATATATATTCTATTGCTAAATTAAACTCTAAGGTTAGGTGGGGGATTTATCATGGAATGTATGTATTTGGTGTGAATAGTCCCCATGAGTATATTTTAAAGGCAGAGGATTTTTATCTTAAGGATATAGCTGAAAAGATAAAGTGTCCGACACTGGTTATAGACAGTGATAACGATGGGATTCTTGGAGGACAATCGAAACCATTATATGATGTTTTAAGGTGTAAAAAGGAATACATGTTTTTTACATCAGAAAATGGAGCAGGATATCATTGCCAGGTTGGTGCAAAGTTAATTGGCTGGGAGCGAATACTTAGCTGGATTGAAGATATTATTAAATAAAATGTGATTAAAATAAAAGCAATAAGGGCATACAAGCTATTTATTGCTTTTATTATTTAGATTAGCTGCCTATTATGTAGAGAGCAAGGATTAGAGCCGTAAACAATAACGAGATAGTTATGGGTAAGAAATACGAAGCTCTTTTTTCACCGCTTTTAATATGATTTTTATATAGTTGTTCTTGAGTGTTCATAAAATATATTCCACCTACGGCATTAATTCCGGTAAGTACTGTTTTACTAAGAAAATCTGGTAAAAGAGACGTTAAAAAAAGGGCAATAGGCAGAAATATAATTACACCAATTAGGTATGTCCATTTCTTCTTATTGTATCCAGATCGTCCATAGTTTAAGGCATACATTATTCCGGCAGGTAGAAATGAAAATAGTACAGAAAATACAATGAAAGAATTAGGATTCCATAGCTTTTTTACTGGTTTTGCGTTAAATTCGGACATAAAAAACCTCCAATAGTATTTTGTTAGAGATATATTATATCATAATATAGGGTGTATTTTACAATATATGCTTTTACTCATTTAAGTATAGTTGCAGAAAAAATGAGTAGTATGTTACAGTAGATATTATAAATGTAAAATATAAGTAGGAAGGTGAAAATTATGAGGAATATAAAATGGGCTATATTGGGGCCAGGAACTATTGCTAGAGATTTTGCAAAAGCTATATCAGAAGTTGATAACAATATATATGCCGTTGCATCAAGAAATATTGAGAGAGCTAAAAAATTTGCCAATGAGTATAAAGCTGAAAAATTTTACGGAGATTATGATGAAATGTTAAGGGACGAAAACATTGATGTAGTATATATATCCACACCTCATTGTAATCATTACGAATATATAATTAAAAGTCTTGAAAATAATAAACATGTATTTTGCGAGAAGGCTATAACTGTAAACGGTAATCAATTAAAAGAAATTGTTGATTTGGCTAATAAAAAGAATTTAATAGTGAGAGAGGCTATGACCATTTATCATATGCCATTATATAAAAAGCTTCGAGAGCTTGTAGATGAAGGTAAGATCGGAAAGGTTAAAATGATACAGGTTTCCTTTGGAAGTCTTAAAGAGTATGATGTGAATAACAGATTTTTTAGTAAAGATTTAGCAGGGGGAGCCTTGCTAGATATAGGTACTTATGCACTTTCCTTTACAAGATACTTTCTTTCTAGCCAGCCAGAGGAGATTCTAACAACAGTGAAGAAGTTTGAAACTGGAGTGGATGAACAGTCAGGTATAATACTTAAAAATGCAGAGGATGAAATGGCAGTTATTTCTTTAACCATGAGAGCAAAACAACCTAAAAGAGGAGTTGTGGCAGGAGAGAAAGCATATATAACTGTAGAAAATTTCCCAAGAGCTGATAAGGCTACAATAACCTATCCAGATGGGTCAGTAGAGGTTGTAGAAGCAGGAGAAACTGATAGGGCATTAGTGTATGAAGTTCAGGATATGAAGGCGTGTATATTGAATAAAGATACGGATTATACGCTACAGCTGTCCCTTGGTGTAATGAATATAATGGATGAAGTTAGAAGTCAGTGGGGAATAAGATATCCTTTTGAGTAAATAGCATAGTCTAAAGGCCTAGGAAATTTTAGTTTTTTCTAGGCTTTTATTTTAAAGCAGGAGGTAATAGATGAAGATAAGAAAAGAATATACATGCCCTTTAGAAATAGTACATGATATGATTAAAGGAAAGTGGAAGACTATAATTTTATGGAGGCTTAGGCTCGGGAAAACCTCGCTTTCAAAGCTTGAAAGAGATATTAAAGGTATTACACAAAAAATGCTCTTAGAGCAGTTAAAAGAGTTAATGGAATTTGAATTGGTTGATAAAATTACATACAAAGGGTATCCCTTAAGGGTTGAGTATTTTCTAACTGAGAAGAGAGGTAAACGCTTGCTTGAAGCATTAACTATAATGCAGGATGTTGGCAGTGAATTTATGATTACTGAAGGTGAGAAAACTTTACTAAAACATAAATAAGTATAAATTAGTGTGCCCACAAAAAAGTGGGTAATTTACGTAATCAATACTCCCATATATACTAAAATAAAAATTAAAGGTTGAAGGAGGAGTAAGTTTGAACATTACAAGTTATGGTATAGTAAATGGAGTAATCCAAAATAAGTACGGTAAAAGGGGAGAACAGTTTAATGAAGTAGGTATACCAACCTATTCACTGCCAGTTAAAATTAAAAATGCTCCCGATAAAACTGTCTCATATGCACTTGTTTTAGAGGACAAAGATGCTGTTCCTGTGGTAGGGTTTTCCTGGATTCATTGGTTAGCTTCAAATATAACAAAAGAAGAACTAAATGAAAATGAAAGTATTTCAGCAAAGGATTTTGTTCAAGGAATAAATAGCTGGTGCAGTCCTATTGGAAACACGGATAGAAAATTTTGCATAGGATATGGAGGAATGACACCGCCAAATGCTCCTCATATTTATGAGCTTCATGTTTTTGCATTAGATGTAAAGCTTAATCTTAAAGATGGATTTTACATGAATGAGCTCTATAAAGCTATGGAAGGACATATTTTAGAAAAGTCAACATTAAAGGGGATTTATAATAACTAGCAATAAAGGTGAACACTAAATTAAGTGCTCACCTTTATTGGTTAAAAATATATTAGTTTAAGCTTCTATAACCTTAAATTTAGTTAAATCTTCATGCATTTTTTTAGTCATTACACTTAAAGTTTCAGAAGTTTCTCCAACACTTTTGGCTGATAAACTCATTTCTTCAGCGGAGGCTGCTATTTCTTCAGAGGCCGAAGCTATTTCTTGTGATACAGCAGAGCTGCTTTCTATACTTGATACTATGCTCATTTTCTTTTCATTAATGTTCATAGCAGACATATTTGCTACCTCTATTTTTGGTATTACTTCCCCTATTTTTTGGATTATATTTTTAAAGGAAGTGATGGTAATATTAATTACATTCGTCTGGCCGTCAAGTTCTTTGTTCATAAGGTTTGAGCTATCTAGCATGTTTCCCATATTATTTACAATATCTTTTATTAGAATACCAATATTTTCAGAAGAAGTTTTTGACTGCTCTGCAAGAGTTCTTATTTCTTCTGCTACGACAGCAAAGCCTCTTCCAGATTCTCCTGCCCTTTGAGCTTCTATAGCAGCATTTAAAGCTAAAAGGTTTGTTTGATCAGCAATGTTGTTAATTAAGTCTGTTATTTCATTTATCCTATTTACATCTTGTTCCAAAGTTGATATCTTTGTTATAAATTCATTGAAGGAAGAACTTAAGTTATCAACTGAAGATAAAAGTGTTTCCATGTTAGTTCCGCTATTGTTAGCTAAATTAGTAATTCCTTTTGAGTTATCATCAATACTATTTATGGACTCTACAACTTTGTCTAATTCATGGCTAAATTTATCTATTGCATTATTTATATCAAGTAGGTTTTGAGATTGCTCTGAGGTTCCCTTAGCAGTTTCTTGTATTGATATTGAAACGTTTGCAGAAGAAGAAGTCATTTCCTCAGCAACAGAAGCTAAATCGTGTGATTTTGAATCTATATGGTCAAATTTAGATCTTATATCGTTTATCATATTTGAGATATTTATTATGGTTTTCTCTAAAGAACTGCTCATTATACCAAATTCGTTTTTAGGGGTACTATCCACTTTAACAGTGAAATCACAATTAGCAACTGATTCTAAATTCTCTATAATTTCTCTTGATGAACTTTTAATGATTTTTACAACCGCAGCACAAATAAATGTTGATATAAAAATTGCAAATATCAATACTATAATAAAAGCTTTATTACTAGAAGAATAGATTGAGTCACTTGAACCCATAACCACTTGAGCTTTTTTAGTTTCGTAGTCTCTTAAAGCTGTAAGGGATTTATCTATTATATCACCAAGTTCAGCAAATCTATTTATCTTAGTTTCTGCTATTTTTCCACCAGTTTTTAATGCAGAATTTAATTCTGTCCATAAATTCAAGTATTCTTCATAGTTAGAATTAAAAGAACTTATAGACGCATTTTCATTTGAATCTAATCCACTGCCTATAAAATTTTTAAGATAACCCTTTATACTATTATCATAATTTTTTATATTAGAGGCATATTCAGAACTATAGCTTGTACTCCTAGCAGCATTAGTAGCATCAAGACGTATTTTTAAGAACTCTGATTTTATTCCTCCAATATCGGAAATTGGCATTAAGTTTTGATTATACATACTTTTAACATTGTTGTTTATCTTCTGCATGTTATTGAAACCGAGAAAACCAACAATAGAAGTTAAAAGTATAGAAAACACACCCATAAAGATAATTATATTGGAAATTTTTACATTTTTTATTCCTCTAAACATTCTTTCATCTCCTGTATTTAGTTATTGAATTTATATATAAAGAAATAGCTATGTGTCTTTAAGATTCACATAAATGTCCACTCTCCTTGAAAAAATAAAATAGTAGGCTAAAAATAAATCACCTAAAGTATAGTCCCCATACACTACTAAATTCAATGCAGAATTATTTCATGTATTACATATAGTTAGTTAATAATATCTAAGCTTACAACTATGAGTTTATTATATAAATTCATTTGAATATTCAATGTTAGTTATAGAATGTTTTAATTGGCTTGTTATGTTATAATATAAAATAAATATTGGTATGCGTTTTTGCATGAGATGAAAGGATACATTGAAATATGAGTGAATTTAGGATAATATCCGATGTAAATAGAAGAGTTAAGAACTGTGATTTATGTTTTGCATTTTTTGAAGGAAATGTAATAGTAAAAACGAAAAATAGTCCATGTATTCCTTCGCTTGAGGATGTACAAAAGCTGAAAATAAATTACGAGAAAGAAATCTTTTTAGGGGAAATAGGAGATAACGCATGTTTTGCCCTTGAGCTTTTTGAAGAAATTAAATTAGATGAGAACTTTGAATTTATGTCTCTGCGTAAGATTTTATCATTAATGGAAGAGGAAATATTCTTAGCAGCGGGTAGAGCTAGTGAAATTTTAAACTGGGATAGAAAACATAGATTTTGTGGTAGATGTGGAGCTAAAACAAACGATAAAGAGGATGAGATAGCCAAGGTATGTAATAAATGTGGTAACATAATTTATCCTGTGATTTCTCCAGCTATAATAGTTGGAATTATAAATAAGGATAAAATATTATTAGCACATAACAGTAATTTCCAAGATGGTATGTATGCTCTAATTTCTGGTTTTGTAGATGCTGGAGAGAATTTAGAGAGCACAGTCAGAAGAGAAGTATTCGAAGAGGTTGGCATAAGGGTAAAGAATATTAGGTATTATAATAGTTCAGCTTGGCCATTTCCTGATTCACTCATGCTTGGATTTTTTGCAGAGTATGAAGCAGGAGATATAAAGGTGGATGGTATTGAGATAACTGATGCTGGATGGTTCAGTAAAGACGAGCTACCCAATATACCTGGTAAAGGTACTATTGCGAGAAGGATAATTGATGAATTCATTGATAGTGTGAAATAGATGCTAGTTAGGAATAGCATTTTTAGTCTTGGAGAATATAATATATTTTGTGTGAATATTTTTAGGAGGAAATTTACTTGGAACCTTATAACACAAATAGAGTATTTTATTGTCCATATCACGGAAGAAATTTTGCTATTTCAGAAAACTATGGAGACTACAATGAGTTTGATTACATGTACCGTGATGAGGACAGGGTTACAAATGATTTTCGTGAAGTAATAGCAGCAGCTAATGACTCCAATGGACGGTTACATGTATTTGTAATCAATAGTAATAATCAAGTTGCGTATAAAATGCAATTACCTAATGGAAGCTGGAGCAATTGGTCCAATTTAGATGGGTGGGTAAGTTCCATAGCGGTTCAAAGAAGTGCAAATGGAAGGCTGGCTGTATTTGGAATAGGAAGAGATAACGCTCTTTGGTATAGGATGCAAACGCAGCAGAATAGTTGGAGTAATTGGCAGACACTTGGAGGCTGGATTAATCAGCTAGCAGTGGCAAGTAATAGTGATGGTAGATTAGAAGCCTTTGGAAGAGGTAGAGATGGTGCCCTTTGGCATACGTGGCAAACAAGACCTAATGGTGGTTGGAGCGGCTGGAATTCCCTAGGGGGAGGAATTAATGGAGTAGTAGTAGGAAGAAATGCGAATAGAACATTAGAAGTGTTTACAATAGGAACGGATAATGCATTGTGGCACATAAAGCAAACTGCTCCTAATTCTGGTTGGGGAAGCTGGCAGACCTTAGGTGGTTGGATAGATATATTAACACTGGGAAATAATAGAGGTGCTAGGCTGGCTATTTTTGGAAGAGGCAGAGACGGTGCTGTATGGCACATAATGCAAACTTCACCAAATGGAGGTTGGAGTAATTGGCAATCTCTCGGAGGCTCAGTTAGTTCGATAGCAGTTACAGAAAATCAAAATAGAAGATTAGAAGTTTTCGGAATAGGAAGAGATAATGCTCTTTGGAATATAAGACAGAATGCCCAAGGCAATGGTTGGAGTAGTTGGCAGTCGCTTAGGGGCTGGATAGATAGACTAGCCGTAGGAAATAATAGAGAAGGACGAATATCAGTATTTGGAAGGGGCAGGGATAGTGCTCTTTGGAATATATGGCAAACTGCAAGGACAGATAGGTGGGGCAATTGGATGAACTTAGGTGGCACTGTAATCTAGTTTAATTAAGTTGAAATGTATAGCTTATAAGAAGTACAATCATATATGAGGTTTTATTAAGACCTTGTATATGATTTTCTAAATAAGGAAGGATGATTTAATATGGTAAAGGTAGTAGCGAAAAACTTTATTAAAGAAGAAAAAATAGAAGATGTTTTAAAGGTAGCAAAGGAATTAGTAGAAATTACAGTAGCTAAGGATAAAGGATGCATAAAATATGAAATGTATCAGGATTTAAAGGATAAAACAATTCTCACTATGATTGAGGAGTGGGAAAGCATGGAGTGTTTACAAAAACACATGCAATCTGAGCATTTTAAAAAATTAGTGCCTATGATGGGAGAGTATTCTAAAAAGCAGGGAGAAACGAACATATATACAAAAGTAGTATAAAATAAAAGGGTATATACCCTTTTATTTAGAATTTTTTAAGTACTCATTTATTCCGCTAGCAAAGTGTACATAATAATCAGGATGACCTGAAACGGGAATCCAAAAGCTTGTCCATTCGGATCCTGATATATCATCCTTGGATATCTGAGTTGAGTTTGTTCTAAGAGCTTCTGCAGCTTTACAGCCTTTATGAGATTCAGGATTTTTGGCGCTACATTTTACACCTGTAAGCATCCCTAATGATTTAGCAGCATCGTTTAAAGCAACAACATTAAAGTTATGGCGAATCAAAGCTACAGGTTCTATATATTTACCCCACATCATATCAAAGGCTTTAATAATCTCATCTTCATCCATAAAAATACCCCACTATTCTAATTTTATTCATATTAGCATACTACTTTATATTGGGAAATATTCATTAATAGCAAATTAAAACTGTTTAGGATAATTAAAGTTGACTTAGAGTGTACTCTAAGGTTTATAATTATTGTAGCATAAGTTTGTATAAAACTAGAAAGAATATATAAAATATAACTTATTGGAGGGATAATCTTATGTATAATTTTGATTTTTTTAACCCAACACATATAGTATTTGGAAAAGATCGTTTAAATGAGCTTGATAACCTTGTTCCTAGAGATGCAAAAGTATTAGTACTTTATGGTGGTGGAAGTGTTAAAAAATTTGGTACTCTTGAGAAGGTTATAAACGGATTGGGAAATAGACAAGTTATTGAATTTGGAGGAATTGAACCTAATCCACAATTTACAACTTTAATGAAAGCAGTGGATATAGTAAAAAAAGAAAATATAGATTTTTTGTTGGCAGTTGGAGGAGGTTCTGTAATGGATGGAACCAAGTTTGTTGCCTTAGCAGCGTACTATGAAGGAGATAATGCAGCTGAAATTCTTTATTCAAGAGAAAAGGCAGCGGCAATTAATAAAGCTGTGCCACTTGGAACAGTAGTTACACTTCCAGCTACAGGATCTGAAATGAATAATGGAGGAGTAATTAGTTATGAACATGGAAAATACGGATTTGGAAGTAAGCTTGTATTTCCTAAGTTTTCTGTATTAGATCCTACATTAACTTATACACTACCTGAATCTCAAGTAGCTAATGGTGTTGCAGATACATTTGTTCATGTGCTTGAGCAATATGCAACTTTTAAAGCAGAAGGAAGATTTCAAGACCGTACAGCAGAAGGAATTTTACAGACATTAATTGAGATAGGGAGAAAGACTATAGATAATCCAACGGACTATGATACAAGAGCAAACCTAGTTTGGTGTGCTACAATGGCACTTAATGGGCTTATTGGAGCAGGAGTTCCGCAGGATTGGAGCACTCATATGATAGGGCATGAACTTACAGCAATGTTTGGAATAGATCATGGAAAAACCCTTGCAATAATACTTCCATCAATTTGGAATGTTATGAGAGAACAAAAGAAAGGAAAGATACTTCAATACGCAGAGCGTGTACTAGGTATAACTGAAGGCGATGATGATAGCAGAATAGACTTAGCAATTTTAAGAACACGTGAGTTCTTTGAAAGTCTTGGAATTAAGACACACTTATCTGAATATGGTGTTACAGCTGATAAAATTGATGATATAGTAAATGCTTTGGATAAGCACGGTATGAAAGCATTATCAGAAACTGGAGCTATAACATTAGAAGTAAGCCGCAAAATTTTAGAGGGTGCAATGTAAGTTTGTATTAAAAAAGCTGGAATAATTGGTAGAACTGGTATTCCGGCTTTTTTTATAAGAACGTATTTTATTCTTTAAAATAAGTAATACTATGTTAAGTAATTTGAAAAATATTTTAGTATTAAAGGTGGAGAAAATGAATTTACTTAACATATATATAATTGAAATATCGGTTGTAATAATATCAATTATTGGTTTTTTTGCGTACTACTATAAGGCTGCAAATGGAGTTAAATCATACTTTTTTTTAATGACTACAGGGTTTGCTTTTAGTATAGCGGCCATATTAGAGCATTCTAATTTTAGTACAAGCGGAAAGATAGTTTTTAGAAATGTAGAACAGACGATTCTAATCATATATCCCATTATTTCAATAGCTATAGTTCTTGATTTTATAGGCAAAAGTAAATACATAAAGTCATTACCTGTAAGTATGGCTTTACTAGTATGCAGTGCTATTTTAATTTTAATTTGGACAGATGATTTTCACCATATTATGAGTGAAGAGACATTAGTTATAAATGGAGTTTTAACAATAAGAAAAACCTTGTTTGCAAGGACTATATTTTTGCTTGGAGATATATCAGTTGTGTTTGCGCTAGTATTCCTAGCTAGACATATTGCAAGTATGAGTAAGAGCTATAGAAGGCAAGCGGTGATAATTTTAATTGCTTTAGTAGTTCCTATTTTGCCAGACTTACTTTGGGATTATATAAATCAATTCTTTGAATACACCACTCTTTATATTTTTTCTTTTGCAGTTATGGGGGTAATATTATTTATAGGAATATTAAGGTATGAGCTTTTTTCAATTACACCTATAGTTAATGAAACTATACTTAGAAGCGTTAAAATAGGGTACTTAGTTTTAGATAAGGTTGGTGGAATTATAGACTACAATATTGAAGCTAACCGAATATTAGGTGATTTAGGATTTAAGCTAGAAAATGGTGGCAGTGGTTATAATATTATTTCAAAATGGAACAATTGGTATAATGCTTGTAGTGAATTATCAGAGGGGAAGCTTTTAATTAATTTGAAGCAATTTAATAAGCAATATAGTGTTCATATATATCCGCTATATTATGCAAATAATAAAGTGATTGGAACGGTATCAATTTTTTATGATATAACTGAAAGGATAAGAACAGAGAAAGAGATTCAAAAAAAATCAAAAGTTCTTGCAGAGACTAATGAGTTTAAAGATAAACTAATATCTGTTATCGCACATGATATTAGAAATCCTATAGCGATGCTTTTGAATTTAGTAGAATTCATAGAAGAAGATATGAGTGTAATGACAGAAGAAAATAAGGAAGTTGTAGCTGAAATTATAGAATTGGTTAGGAAAATATTTGCTATGGTTGAGAATCTACTTAATTGGGTTGAAAGCCAAAAAAAAGGTATAGGTTGCTCACCTGAAAATTATAAGTTGATTTTAAGTGTTAAGCGTGTAGTTGGAATTGTTAAACATAAAGCTAATATAAAAAATATAAAAATAAACATAAGAATTGATGAAAGTATAATTGTATATGCAGATAAGGAGATGATTGAAATAGTTTTAAGGAATTTGATTACCAATTCTGTAAAGTTTACAGATAGTGAGGGAGAGATAAATATAGAAGCAAAAGTGAAAGGTGAGGATGTACTAGTTTCAGTAAAAGATAATGGTATTGGAATAGATAAGAGCATAATTGAAAGGTTAAAGAGTGGAAAGGATATTATGTCACTAGATGGAACTTCAGGTGAGAAGGGAAGTGGACTTGGGCTAATTCTCTGTAAAGAATTCATTGAAAAAAATAATGGAAAGCTAAGCATAGAAAGTAGATTAAATGAAGGAACTACAGTGTGTTTCAGCATTCCTAATGGGAGTTAAATTAGTAGGAGGTATTTTATGAAGGTTATTATTGTTGATGATGATAAGGCAATGTTTTTAATTTTAAAGAAAATGCTTAGTAAGATACATAACGTGGAGGTTATTGGGACATTTGATAGACTTTCTACAACTATGGAGTTTCTAGAAAATAATGAAGTGGATTTAGCTTTCCTAGATATAAAGATATCAGGAGATAATGGAATAGATTTAGCGAAACAGATTGTTAATTTAAAAAAACAAATAAACATTGTATTTATATCATCTCACAAAGAATTTGCACTGGATTCTTTTGATGTTTTTCCCTTAGATTATATAGTAAAACCTGTAAGCCAAGAAAAATTAGAAAGAGCTATAGATAGAGCAAGTAAGGTGATTATAAAAAGTGGTGAAGAAGAATATAAGGCATTTATTTATTGCTTTGGCGGATTAGAGGTGAGGGGAAGGAACAATGAATCTGTAAAATGGATATCAACTAAAAGTATGGAGCTATTTTCGTATCTTGTAATTAATAGTGGTAGAAGTATCTCGAGGGGAAGAGTGATAAAGGACATATTTGAAGAGATGGAATTGAAAGATGTTGAGAGTTATTTGAATACTATAGTATATCAGCTAAGAAAAGCTTTAAGCCCTCTAGGACTAAAAAAAATAATTACATTTGATTCTCAAGGGTATTCATTTGACTTTAAAGATGTTTACGTAGATTACATTGATTTTATAAGCGGAGTAGAATCTATAAAAGAGATCAACAAAGATAATATAGATAGAGCTAAACAATTAGTTTATCTCTATAAAGGAGATCTTTTTGATGATAAAGAATACATATGGGCGGTTGGAGAGAAAGAGTATGCATCTAATTTATACAGTAAGTTTCTTGGAAAAGTGTGTAGTTGGTATTTAGAAAACGATCTTATAAATGATGCTTATAGCATGGGGAAAAAATTGATTCAATACAATGAATTGGACAGTGAAGTAAATAAAATTTTTATGAACATATTGGCAGCAAGAAGAGATAAGATATCACTAAATAAACATTATGAAAGATATGCCAAAGTACTTTTTAGGGAATTAGGTGTAAAGGTGGAGGATTCTGTAGAGGAGCTTTACAGAAAATTAATAAAAGTTTTACGATAATTTATATTGAAATAATTGTAAGATGTAAAATAAGAAGCTTTAATCCAAGAAGATTGTAGGATTAAGGCTTTATTTTTTATTAAGTTCTTTCATTATTCTTTCATTGTGGTTTTATTATTCTTTCATTGAAGATATGTATAATTAAATAAAAACAATTATCAATTAAATAACTATAAATATACAAACATAAAGGAAGAGGTGGAGTAATGTCGAGGAAGGATAAGAGGGTAGTATCTTTTTTAGTTATGTTTTTCATGATTGCTGGTTTTGTAGTGAACATGAAAGATATTGCTAACGCATCACCGCAAAGTACAAAGCCTATAGAGGTTGTACTTGCAGCCGATGCAGTAAGTAATAATTTAGATTTAACAGGTTTTTCAGATGCCTTAAAGGCGGATTTAAGTTCTAGATATGGTATTTCCTCAAGCAGAGTATTTGTAAGTTCAGTGGATTCCACAATTAATTCAAATATAAACAGCTTTCCGTGGAAGAGGTTTGATCATACAAATACTAATGCAACTGTAAACGATGCGGACAACTATGTCGTTCAGTATACTGACCCAAATGTAACAAACATAACAAACACACATATTCAAATAGCTGGGGATGGTAAATCAGTAACATTCCTAGGATATGGAATACCAGCATTTAAAGATTTTTTAATTACACCTAATTACAATGCAAATAACAAGGTTTTTAACTTTACTCTTGATGAAGGATCTGTTGACTACCACACACTTGATGGAGCAGGATTCCTATTTGGAAGTAAATATACCTATGATTCTTCAGGAAATAGAAGATTATCGGGTTATGCAGCATTAATGGGTTCAAGTGTGGCAGGAATATATGAATTTAAGAATATAGATGTATCACTATTTACTCAAGAAACGAGCCAAACTGTTGTAGGAAGTGTAACAACATTAAATGCACCAGTAAACTTATGGGGTGGAACTGTAACCTTGCTTTCTAAAACTAGTAAACCAGCATCAGTTGGAGGACTTAGATATTTAAAGCTTGTTGCATCACCAACATCAGCATCTCTATATCAATTTACTGATGGAACCTATAATACTACATCATCAGCTATATTTACAAACGTAGCTCTTCCAGATACATTTGGAGAATTTGGTTTCGGACCTATTGCTTCATATCAAGCTCATAACTGCGGAATACAAACAAGGGTTACTTACAGTAATATAACTATGCAAGAAGATACCTCTGTTGGTTTTGCAGACTTAGTTAGAAGTACAAATTGGAAGTACAATGATTCTATGAAATTAGTTGTAAATGTTGATAATGATGGAGTAAGTGATTTTAATAATTATGCTAAGTACAGTTCAATTCTTTATTACATGATGCTAAACAATTCGCATTATGTTGGATGGGGAATTAATAACAGTATAAGTGGAGGAACAGTAGAATCAGAGGCAAATGGCTTTATTTCAAGAAATAATAGTAGAGGAACCTTTATAAACAGAAGTAATGCTTCTACAGACAGTTTAAGTGAAGGTGTTGCAGCTATTTCTGATTATATAGCAGGAAAAATAGACAGTGAAAGTACAATTGATAAACCTAATCTATCAACAGTGTTCAATGGAAATGGTCAAGTTACAGTAAGCACTCCGGATACAACAACTTCTAATGGAAATCCAATAGCAGATTACAGCTGGAGAGTATTAAATGTAGTGACTGGTGTTTGGGAGGATAAGGGAAATGCAAGAACCACAGCCTTAACATTTCCACAAGGAACTTATAGTATAGTTAATCTTAGAATAAAGGATAGCGTCACCGGACAGTGGAGTAATTATGCCAGCTCATATGTTGCAACTGTTGCGAATATAGCTCCAGTGTCACAGTTTAACCTTAGTACAAGTGCTTTAATGCCAGACACAGCAGTAGCAGCACTTAGAACTGGAACTCAGGTTACAGCAACTGATATGTCATATATACCTAATGGAGATAATATAGCAAATTGGGAATGGACCGTATACGATTCTGTATTGCAGCCGATATCAGCACTTACTAAAACTTATTCTAGTTCAAACAAGCCTTCTAATGTAACATTTGATTTTAATGGACTTGGAAGTGGAAGTTATACTATAAAATTAAGAACTCAAAATGCAAATGGTGATTGGTCTTCTTATTATAGTCAAAAATTAACTATATACAAGGAAACAAATACTATATCAATAACAACTACAGAAAATACAACAGGCACTAACTTGTATTCTGGTACAAAAAATGTTCCATATAGCATAGTGTCTTCAGGAAGTAATATTACTTCTTATAGAACTATTAGAATTTTTAAGGGACAGCTTATTAAAAGTGATTGGAAAAAAGTAAATGCTCTTAATGTATCAGATAATGCAAGTTTAACAGGTGAAGTAGCAGATTTATATGTTCAAGCATTGGATGCTTCGGGTAATAGTAAGAGCGCATTTGTTGGAAGTTATACTATAAGTGCAAATGTTTCAATGTACTATGTAGGTACTACCGACCCTTATGTAAATAATACGCCAACTAATAAGGACATTACTTTTACATTCCCAAGTGATAGTTTGCAGTATTCTACAGATAACGGCCAAACTTGGGAGGATATGCACTCACCAATGACTGTATCTACTGGTGGAAAGTATATCTTCAGAGGATATGGAGATTCAGATGCTAGTCATTATGTAACGAAGGATATAAATATTAATAAAGTATTTAATGGAAGTGCAAAAAATATTGATGACGGAGGAAAGTATAGAGGCGATGTAACTATAGATACCACTAACTTCCCTAATGCAATTATATCAGTAGATAATGGAACTGAAGTACCATATGGAAACAATACAACACTTAGTGATGATGGAAACTACAAGTTAACAGGAACTGATATTTATGGCAACACAAAAACATACAACTTTATTATAGATAAGGTATTACCAACTATTAATGTTACAGGAAATTCAACACAGTGGACAAAAAATGATGTTGTTTTAAATGTATCAAAGACTGCAGGAGCTTCTGGTGTTTCAAAAGTAACAGTTATAAAGGATAATGGAACTCCAGTTGATATTACAGAAAACTCTTCATATACAGTTGGCGAAAATGGTAACTATATTTTCACAGTTATAAACGGTGCGGGTGCAAGTGCTTCTACTGTAGTAAATGTGGATAAAATAGATAAAGTTAAACCATCTGTAGCAGTAAGCAGTATGAAGATAGGAGAACAGGATTACAATTACTCAGCTACAGTTCCAGCTGAAAAGGATGTAACTGTAAATCTTCAAAATCCTAATAATGTAGCTTCAGGAGTTAAATACTATTATTCAACAAACGGAACAGATTGGAATCCGATTGAAGGTACAAGTTATACAGTAACAAGTACAGGAAATGCTACTGTTAATTATAAGTTTAAAGCAGTAAGTAATTCAGGAGTTGAAAGTGATGTTTTACAGAAGGATGTATACATCATAAAACCAAACTATACTAACAATATTGTAAATACTGCAACTACATCAAATGGTGCTGACTACAATGGACAATGGACAAATAAGGATATTAACTTTGTTTTAAGTGGTGGAATTAGTGAAGCTGCATTTGTTAAATATCAATACTCAACAGATCCATCTGATGAAGCAAGTTGGAAGGATATGCAGGGTGCTAATTTTAACGAATTAACAGTGTCAAAGGATCAAGATGCAAAATACTATTTTAGAGCAGTATCTAAAGGTGGAAGTTATGGTTCAGTAACTAGTGGAGCTGAATTAAAACTTGATAAGACTATACCAACAGCTATGACAGTTGCTCTTAAAGAAAATAAATTTACAGAGTTTTTAAATACTATTAGCTTTAACCTATTCTTCAAAGATACCTTAGATGTTAATATATATGCAAATAATGATATAAGTGGAATTGACCATTATGATTATCAAGTAGTTGAAGATGGTACAGGTGATGCTTACAGCGAAAATGGACCATGGAAAACTTACTCAGAGCTTAAATTAAGCCGTCAGTTTAAAGGCGTAGTTTATGCAAGAGCTATTGATAAAGCAGGAAATATATCAAAGGTTGTATCATCAGATGGCTTTATAGTTGATAACAACAAAGCAACAGCTCCTAAAATAACTGCAACAGCAGGAGACAAGACTTATAATAGTAGCTGGACAGCTTCTGATATAAATATAGTTTTATCAAATTCTACAGCATTTTCAGATATAGCAGGATATCAATACAAAGCTGGTAGCAATGGTACTTGGACTGATATGCCATTATCATCAGATGGTACATTAAAGGATAAAATAACAATCAATCAAAATACAAACAAGCTTTACTATTTTAGAGCAGTTAGTAAGTCTGGTGTTTACGGAGAAGAGAATTCTCTTATGATAAGACGTGACGCATTGGCTCCTTCTACTAAGGTTGATGTTACAGGAGCAGTAAACAGTTGGACTAGCAAATCAGTTAAGTTCGATGTTTCAAATGCCAATGATAACAATATAGCTCCAATAAGCTATTACATTAAAATTGGATCAGGTGATTGGAATAAGATGGATTCAACAACTTATACCTTCAACAATGAGATTAATTCAGCAGTTCAGTTTAAAGCTGTATCAGATGCAGGAGTGGAGAATGTTTCAAACACAATTTACAATGTTATGATTGATAAAACAACTCCTACTATTACTGGAGCGGCACAAAATGGAAGCTACAGTATAGGAAGGGTTATAGGTTACAATGATAATTTTGGACAAATTGAAACTGCAACTTACAAGAAGAACAACGGAGCTGCTCAAAACTTAACCTCAGGAAGTCAGTTAACAACACCTGGAGCTTACAGTCTTGAAGTAGTGGATAAGTCAGGAAATAGAAGTGTACTTAACTTTACTTTAAAAGCATTGCCAAGTGTAAATGATGTTCTATATACTAGTGACAGTAAAAATGCTATTGATGCTATTAGAAATGAATTAAACACTCATAATGATCTTAAAGAGCCATATGCATCTCAGATAAAAGCGAGTGTAAAAGCCCTTGAAGACAGATATGCAGCTCTTGAGAAAGAAGTTATGTCATTAAAAGATCAAACTTCTAACATTGTTAAGACAGTAGACAGCTTGCCTAATGGTAAAGATGGCATAATAGCTTTAGAGAACAAAATGAAGAGCGTATATGATAAAATAGCAGGAGGAAGCTCAACATTAACAAATGAGCAGTATGCTAAGCTTATAAATGAAAGCTTATATCTAAAGGACAAACTAAATGCTATAAAAGCTTTAAAGGATCAAGTTGCAAGGGTTGAAGCTGCAATAAAGGCTTTACCAGCAAAGGGAAGTGTTAAGAAGGCGGATGTTTCAAAAATCAAAGCAGTAAATGATTCTTACAATGCACTAAATAAAGAGCAAAAAGCGCTAGTTAATCCTGATTTGGTAAAGAAATTAAATGATGTGGTTGATGAAGCTAGTAAGCTTTTATTACACAACTCACCTAATGGAATCACAGTAACAGGAGTTGATGGAACTAAGTTCTCACCAGACACCGTTTTGGTTGTAGACCCAATTAAAGAAGAAGGTAACCAAACTGAATTTAATTCTTCAGCTGATTATGTTAAAAAAGCAACTTTAACTAATGATAAACTAAAAGGTAAGGAATTAGTTGCCTTATATGATGTTTCAATATTAAAAAATAATGTAAAAATTCAGCCTGATGGAAAGGTTCAAGTTAAAATAAAAATACCTGCAGAATTAGGCAAGAGAATAAATTTAGACATTGTTCACATAGCGGACAATGGAAAGGTAACAAGTATGGATGCAAAAAGTGATGGTGAATATTTAACATTTATAACTACTCACTTTAGTAAATATGGAATTGTAGCAACAGATACTTGCTGGTTTGGAATTTGTAGAGCATTTGGAATTTATAAAGCTACAGGTGGAGTATGCTATGATTGGGCATTCATATTAGGAGCATTGGTAATAGTTTCAGGTATGGGATTTGGTTACTACAGATATAAAAAAAGAGATGACGGTGTAGAGGAAAATTAATATAAGTAATATAAAAAGAAGAGTGCAGATGATTTTATCTGCACTCTTTTCTTTTTATAGGAAAGGAACTATAAGACAAAACAGAAAAAAGACGATAATAGTAGAAAAAGATACTATAATGTTGAAAAATACTAAGTGGGTATAAAAGTGTAGAGACAAGAGAATGGAGAGGATTATAACATGATTAAAGTATCAGAGTTAGATGGTTTTAAGGCAGCATGTGAGCTGCAGATTAACCAGATGGAGGAAGGAGCTGTTTATGTCATAGTTGATGGCGATACAGTAACCTGGAAGCTCTCGTCAGAGAAATTTGATATAGAAGATTTGTATATTGGAGCTAAAGTGCTTGATGATGGAGCAGAGCGCACATGTATAAAAGAAAAAAGAACTGTTACAGTGGAAGTGCATGATAAAAAGAATGGAATAAATGCAAAAGGAACAGCAACACCTGTTATAAATGAAGAGGGTGAAATAGTTGGAGCTGTTAGCGTGATACTACCTGCTATACCGCCTTTAATGAGTAGTTTTCAGCATTTTGCACCTATTATGGCGGAGATGTTTCCAGAAGGAGTGGTTTTGTACACATCAGATTTTGAAAAGATTGTAGAGAGGCAAGGATCTAAAAAATTTGATGTGAGAAGTATACAAGTTGGTGATAAGCTTACACCGGACAGTACTGGTTTGGAAGCTATGAGAACTAATAAACTTGTAATGAGAGAAGATGATGGAAGCGTATTTGGCATTCCAGTAGTAATAGTAAGCTATCCTGTTTTTAGGAAAGATAGTTCAAAGGTTGTTGGATCTTTCGGAATTATTATCCCAAAAGCTTCTGCTAAAAAGGTAAAGGATGCATCAAGAGATTTAAATGAAGGTTTAGTATCAATTGAAGCAGCGGCGCAAGAACTTGCGGCTACTTCGTCACAAATTAATACAAGTGAAATGGAGTTAAGTGAAGACATAAAAAGAATTTATGAACTTTCAGAGGGCATTGAAAAGATTTCTGAGGTTATTAGTGACATATCTGCTCAAACAAATATACTAGGAATAAATGCTTCTATTGAGGCGGCAAGATCAGGAGAAGCTGGAAGGGGCTTCGGTATTGTAGCTAAAGAGATAAGAACTCTTTCAACACAAACAAAGGATACAGTTATTAAGATAAAAGAATTTACACAAAATATTAAAGAAGCAGTTGAAGAGACAAATAATAGAAGTGATAAAACATTGGCATCAAGTCAAGAACAAACCGCAGCCACAGAAGAAATTACATCAAGTATAGAAGCGCTTACTAATTTATCTCAAAGTTTAACTGATATATCAGATAATCTATAAAAAATAGTCTGTATAAATTTCATTAAAGTGATTTAAATGAAATTTATACGGACTATCTTTTTTCTAATGAGGGAATTAAAAGCAGCCTAAACCGGCAAGGTGACTACCACTAGTTAGATGCATAAACGTAATTAAAGGTAAAGCACCATTAGTACCTCTAGGACTTGAAAGTTGATTCACGTCTAAGCTCTGAAAATCTGAGGAAGAAACTACAATACCATTCTTATTCCATGAATTGTTGCTTACATTTTGACTAGGCAAATTGGAATTCTTAATAGCATTTCCACCATAGGTCAGATTATAATGAACTATTTCTCTTGTTCCCGGAATGTCTATTGAATTATTTCTACTAATCCTTTCTAACATATCGAAATTACCGGCTTTATTGTTGTAAGCCGAGTTATAAGTCCAAGTTGCAGATTGCCCGGGTTGATGATTAGCATAAAAGCCATGAGCATTATTATTAGCTGATAAACAATATTTAACAGTATGTATAGGAACCTTATTAGGAGGTGCCCCGGCACCATAACCACCTATCTTAAAGCCATTTGAATCGCCACCAGCATTCATATTAAAAGCCCAGCAGTGATCGAAAGTGTTAGCTCCATTTGAAGTAAGACAATCAAAACCATCGTCACTGTTATGCCATGCACGGCAATATGAAAATGTAACGCCATCGCCATGAGCGCCAAAGCCGTCAGTATTTCCGATTGAATTTTTAGTAGGACCAATGTTATTATAGGAGTCGCATTTTATGCAGCTTCCGGTACCATGATTAACAAAATAAAATCCGTTTGCTTCATTATCGTGGCAAACTACCTGATTTAAAGTTGCATTTCCTTCTACCCTAAAGCATTCAGATTGCTTTTGAGTGCCTACTTTTACCCCTGTTACTTGAAAAGATAGAAAAGTTACATTAGATACACCAGGTTCTATTAGGAAAGCTGCTATTCTTTTTGAGGGTAATACCTTTGAAAAATCAAAAATAGGAATATTTTTTGAAGAATATGCTCTATAAGTGATTCCGCTTTTAGTAATGTTATTAACGTAATTGTAATTAGCATCTGACTTTGTAATATTGAATTTTGTATAGGTTCCACCTAAAATATATACGGTGTCGCCATAATTAGCTTTTTCTTGAGCTTTTGATATAGTTAAAAAAGGTGAACTTATAGTGCCAGGGTTATTGTCATTTCCATTTGGTGAGATGTAAAAGCTAGAGGCATAAGCTGTAGTTGCTAGAGAAAACACAGAAGCTAAGCTTATTCCCATAAAGGTAGATATAAGAAATAGCTTTTTAGTTAAGTATTTCATATTAGTTCCTCCTTTGATTGGTAAACGCATAATATTAAATTATAAAAATATTATACAACCTATACAAGTAAGAGTAAAATGTTACTATAAGAAGAAATTGCTATATAAGGTTGATTAAATAGCGAAATCGATGTTAAATAAAAGCCTTACTTAATCAGTCTGCGATATTTATAAGTTCTAATTGCTTTTTTAATCTTTTTGTTAAGGAATTCAAGAATTTTTCAGGACCTAATACCTTTATAACAGGGCCGAAGGACAAAATACGTATTAAAAGCTCTGTTTCATCATTCTTATTATAATAAATATGGGTTATGTATTTATTAGATGTTTTGTTGTACTCTGTGTATTTTTCAAAATCTGAAAAGTTTAACATACACCGTTCAAGGGCATTACGCTCATTAGATATTTCTATTACAACAGGTTCTGTACATCTAGTAATTTTTTCGTAAATTGAGGTGTCCAAATAAAAGTTTAAGGTTGATTTGTAAAGTTTAACTGAAGATATCCTTCCTATATTTATAACTTGAGGAGTTAAACTTTTTCTAGCATTAATGCTAAAGCAATGTAATCTAAATTTGTCATCCTTGCTTGAATACTCTATCTTAATAGGAAAGAAGTTACCATTTGTATGAATACCTCTACCACTTTTAAAAGAAACTGTTATAGCTTTTTTATTTTTTAATGCGTTTAATATGAAACGAAAATTGTCTATGTAAATAGGGTCGTTATAATTATCACCGTCTGAAAAAATGTCAAAGTAATAAAAATCATTTATATCAAATAGTGGCTCAACGTCGGATAAGCTTTTATATAAAGTTTCAAGTTCAGCCTTATCTAAAAATAGCTTTATTCTTTTATCATGGAGGATAGATTTAAGCCATGACTTTTGAAGTTTAGTTACTGGGTTTTTAATGGAACTATTTAGCTTTGATATGTACTTATCGTTATCTTTTCTTAATAAGTTCCAATCACCAGTTAATAATTTTGGAAGGATATGAAAGGAACTTTCACTGAAAGCATTATCATCAATAAATTTTTTTATAGCCTCTTTTGAAATAGGTGTTTCGATGCAGCTATTTACGATTTGTGTAACAGCATTATAATAGCAACTATAAATTTCGGAAAATAATTCCATTAGTTACCCTCCTTATTTAAGTACATTTCCTTTAGTTTTTGCATATCATTAAAAAATCTCGCATCTACAAAGTTTTCTCCGCTTTCTATTGATATGATTCTTCCTATAAAGCTTTTAATCCATGACATTAATTCATTTGGGTCAAAAACCTCCTTTGAGTATAAATAAGTATTCTTTTTAAGTCTTTTTAAAGTGCCATCACGGCCTTCTTTATTTATACGATTAATGATGTAGGTCTCTGTTTTTTCGTTAATATATAGTGTTGCTTTAAATACTTTTTTTCTAGAGTTGTTTCCAAAGGATACTCCCCAACATTTGTCTAAGTTATTTTTAAGGTTTTCTTTTAAAAAATCATAGTTATTACATTTATCAAGCAGCTTGACTGATTTTATATAGTCTAGTCTGTGATTTACAAAGCGGTTTCTTTTGGCGTTGTATATATTCAAATAACGGCGGCCGGTTTGAGTACTAACAAATATCTTTAAAGGTATTCCTAAAATTACAGCTTTATTTGGATTTTTTGGGCTCTCAACAATGAAAGAAATTTCTCTTTTTTCTTTTATTGCACTTAGAATTTCAAAAAGAATTTTATCTTCTAAGGTGTGAGCAATAAAATGGTGCTTAAAGCGGAAAATATCATTCTTTTTATTCTCATTTTGGAGTATATAGCTGCCTATGACACCAAAGGGGGCTGTTTCTTGATAATATTTTAAACAGTCTAACAAGCTGTTATTGCTTGACGTTAAATCATTAAAATAGGAATTGTTCAGTGAGTAATATAAGGTTTTTCCAAGCTTAGTGGAAATTAAAATACCTTCCTTTACGTATTCGTTGGCTTTATTTCGGACGGTTTGAAGTTCAAAGATTGTCCCATAATTAATTGAAATTTCATCAGTTAGTTGCTTTATGCTAAGCTTGTCTCTATTATTTAATAAATCCAATAAGTAAAAATGAAGCATTATGTCATTATCAGTAAAGCTTTTGGCCTTCCACACGCTGTATAGTGGATTATGACTTATAGTTGAACTGTTAACTGAAATGAAGGCGTTTTTTTCACCAAAGGAGGAGTTATAACTAACGTATTTTTCAAAATAGCTTTCAATTCTCCTTTTTTCGTTGTCATAGGTTCTAAGGCTTTTTCTAGTAAAGTCATTTCTGGATTTAAAGCCGTATATATAAAAGTCTCTTACATAGTCTCTTATTTTATCAAAGTTCTTAATTGTTTCAGAAAAATTTTTCATATGTTTACCTCACACTATAAAATGGGGCATTGCAAAAGCTGCAAGCCCCATGATTAAATCTAAGAATTTAGTTCCTTGTAAGTATATACGTTAACTGGATTGCCACGAACTATATTTATTCCAGCAGTCCATCTTTCACTGCGATTTCTTTTGCGCCTCTCATCTGATAATTTCTTAAGTTCAATGATTAATCTAGCCTTTGCAAGTTTTATATTTGCAAACTGACTTCTTTCTTCGCTTGAGTTCACAACTATACCGGTCTTTTTATGAGTTATTCTTACAGCGGTTTCAGTTTTGTTAACGTGTTGTCCACCTTTACCACTGCTTCGCATTTTTTCAATAATAATATCCTTATCGTTTAGGTCCTCGTTAGTTTCATAACTAAAAGAATTAACAGCTATAAACCAATTTTTTCTCCTGTGATTTTTTCTGTATTCGCTTTCCCAAATAAGAAGATGAGTTCCCGTAATTGAGCTAGCATACGTCTTAGCACCTTCTCCACTAAGCTTTAAAAATACAGATTTAAGAGTGCCGATTTTTTCACCAGGTACAAAGTCTAAAACTTCAATTTTTATATTTCTATATTTGCATTCTTTTTTTACTAAGTTTAAAAATAAGTATACGAATCTACAGCTTTCAACAGGCCCTGTGCCTGCACTAATTTGTAGCCACATACCTAATCCTTATAGGTAATTAAAGGCTTTAGCCTTGCAACTACCTTTATTAAATTAAAGGATAAAAGATCATCTATTACTCTATCTATGTTTTTGTAAGCCTCTGGAGCTTCCTCGTATACTAAATTTGTGTTACTGCAAATAAGATTATAGGAAAAGCTTCTGTTTCGTATAGCTTTCTTTGAAAATTTGCCTTGGAGCTTTTCTTTACAACCACTTCTTTTCCACTTTCTGCCTGCACCGTGAGCTATTGAAAAGCCTGTTTCAAGGGAAGAGTTTATAGGCTTAACTATATATGAATAATCACCTCTAGAGCCAGCTATAACTACATATTTATTAAGAGCTGTAGCAGCACCTTTTCTGTGAATTATATAATCTTCTCTTAATTCTAAACCATTGTGTATAGCCTCTATTTTTAGGTCAAAAGCTTTTAAGTTTAATAATTGGCATAGATTTTTTGCTATAAGCTGTCTATTTTCTTTTGCGAAAACTACAGCCTTTTTATAGTCTGAAATATAGTTATTAAAACCCTCGCTGTTTACTGCAAGTCCATTTTGACAGGAATAATAATCTATATATTTCCTTAAAATTTCTTCACCAAGCCCTCTGCTGCCACTGTGTACAAGAAGATAGACTTTGTTTTTATCAAAATTTGTTGTTTCACTTTCATCAAGAATTTTATCTACAAGGGTAAACTCTGCAAAGTGATTTCCTCCACCTATAGTTCCAAGATTAAAATCTTTTTTAATTTCGTTTTTAAGATCACTATTTTGAAGGGTTTTCATTACCTTTTCTACTTTGAATTTTCTTTTAAGTTCAGAGGTTTCAAACAAGCTTATGGAACATCCAATATCATTTCCTATAAGATGAGGATATATAACATCCTTTGTAATAATTGAAATACCTATGGGTGTTTTTCCAGGGTGAAGGTCAGGATAGCCTATAACATTTTCTACACCTTTTAAACTAGCTAGTTTCTTTACCTGCTCAACAGCAGAACCTTCAATCCAGGATTTTTCGGTTCTTAAGATTTTATACATAATAATATTCTCTCCTTGTTTATATAAAGTAACCTATTGAGAGAACATTTAATATTCATACTAAACTTCTCTCACCATTAAATTTTCCATCATAATAATCACAACCTTTGCTAATTAATAAGATTATTTTAACAATTTATAAAAGTAAAAGCAACAAACAAGTAATTATGTTATAAGCTAATCTAAAGAATTAAGTTCGCAACTTTTTTTAAATGAAAGCTTTTTATAATCATGCTAAGATATAAAGCGTAGCAAGACAAGCAACAAAAAAGGAGTGATTATATGTTTGTTATTTGCAGTGAAAAAACAAAAAAACCAATAAGGATATGGCTTAAGGATGAAGAGGATATAGAGGAAAGCTGTCTTATGCAGGCATATAACTTATCACAGCTTCCTTTTATACATAAATGGGTATCCCTTATGCCAGACACACATACGGGAAAGGGAATGCCAATAGGTGGAGTTATTGCAACTGAAGGCGTTATAATTCCAAATGCAGTAGGTGTAGATATAGGTTGTGGAATGGATTTTGTAGCAACCAACATAAACATATCAGAAATAAAAGATATTAAGACTTCAAATGGATCTCTAATTCAAGGAATGGTTGGAGATATACTAAGAAATATACCTGTTTCCTTTAAACATCATAGGGAAGCACAAGCGTGTATCACCTTAGATAAGGCTAAAGAGGAAATCAATAAGTATGAAAAAGACACTCAGCTATTAGAGCAAATTGAAGGAGGGTACTTTCAAGCAGGAACTCTTGGCGGGGGAAATCACTTTATTGAGCTTCAAGAAGATGAATTAGGTAAGCTTTGCATAATGATTCATTCTGGAAGCCGTAATTTTGGAAAACAAGTTTGTGATTACTTTAATAACATTGCAAGAGAGCTAAATGAAAAGTGGAAATCTTCCGTACCTCAAGAATTCAGACTAGCTTTTTTGCCTACTGATACGGATAAGGGAAAAAGGTATATAAACTGGATGAACTTGGCTCTTGATTTTGCTTATGAAAATAGAGCTAAAATGATGGACAATGTTAAAAGCATAATAGAAAAGTGGCTTAATAAGTACACTGATTTAAATATAGAGTATACAGAAGAAATTAATTGTCATCATAACTATGCTAGGCTTGAAAATCACTATGGAAAAAATGTATGGGTCCATAGAAAAGGTGCAACAAGTGCAAGAGAGGGAGAGCTTGCTGTAATACCAGGAGCTATGGGTTCTTTTAGTTATGTTGTAGAAGGTAAAGGTAATAAGGAAAGCTTCTGTTCTTCTTCTCATGGTGCAGGTAGAAGATATTCAAGAAAAGCTGCAATGAATAACTTTACAGTAGAAGAGGTAATGAAGGATCTTAAGACTAGAAATGTTATTTTAGGAAAAGGAAAAAAGAAAGACATTCCAGAAGAAAGTAGATTTGCCTATAAAAACATAGATGAAGTTATGCTTAATCAAACTGATTTAGTTAAGCCGATAAAAAAGCTTAAAACAATTGGAGTGGTTAAGGGGTAAGTATATATAAGCTAAGGCTTTTTATATAAAGGCGTTATTTTTTGCAGAAGCTTTAAGGGCTTTGCGGTGCTAAGGGCAGTGCCATATTAGTATGCCAAAATAATGTCAGGGTAATGTGTCAGGAGTTCAAATCTCTTACTGAGGTGACTCAGTTAGCTCAGCTGGTAGAGCAATTACAGATTTAAATGAGGAATTAAAACCTCTCTATAGAAGACCTTCCAAGTCTTTTTTTAAAGATACTAAGAGCAGTATTCGTGTTGCAATTAAGAGAAGGACTAGACTTTATATAACAACATAGTTACAGCCTTGTGAATTTAGGGATACCGTTTTGTATTTTTTATCTCCACGCCTCTAGAGGAACCGAGATAAATTAATATTAACTTAACTATATTCCCGCGGTAGCTATGTGAATACTGCTATTATTATCAAAATTTTATTAATAAGGAATGAAGAACTATGAAGATTATTATAAAAGAAAATGAAAGAGGATACCTGTTTAAGGATGGAATATTCATAAAGCTACTAAATCCAGGTAAGCATTCGTATATATGGGGGAATTATGAGATTAAAAAGGTGAATGTAGATAGCATGAAAGAAATATCTACATCGGATATGGATATTTTTTTAAAGGATGAGAATTTTAAAAAAAGCGTGGTTAAGATAGATATACCAGATGGCAAGCTTGCCGTACACTACGTAAATGGCAGAAAATTAAATGTTTTAGTGAGTGGTGAGTATGCTTATTGGAACATTATAAAAAAGCATACCTTTGAGCTTATTGATATTTCAAAACCAGAGGTTCAAGAGAGTATTGATAGAAGCTTATTTAAATATATGCCAGTAAGCTTGTACACAAAGATTGAAGTTTCAGAGGGCCAAAGAGCAGTAGTGTATTTTAATGGTAAATTTCACAAAGAACTTTCAAGTGGAGTATATTATTTCTGGAACAGCTGTATTAAGGTCACGTATCAGCTTGTGGATATAAGGGTTCAGAAGCTTGAGGTATTGGGACAAGAAATTTTAACAACGGATAGAGTTTCTCTGCGCATTAATTTTGTGTGTGATTTTAGAGTGGTGGATGCTGTAAGTATTACTTCTAAAATAAAGGATTATGCAACTCAACTTTATACCTTTTCACAGATGGTAATAAGAGAGTATATTGGGAAATTTAAATTCGATGATATACTAAATCAAAAAGAGGAAATTGGAGGATTTATACTTTCAAGGCTTAAGGAAAAAGAAAGAGAGTATTACGTGGAGTTCATAGGTGCTGGTATAAAGGATATAATACTTCCAGGAGAAGTGAGGGATATAATGAACACCGTTTTAATAGCTGAAAAGAAAGCACAGGCTAATGTTATATCAAGACGTGAAGAAGTAGCATCTACTAGGAGTTTATTAAATACGGCTAAACTTTTAGATGAAAATGAAACGCTGTATAAGCTTAAGGAAATGGAATACTTAGAAAGAATATGTGATAAGGTAGGAAGCATATCTCTTTCAGGAGGAAATAACCTCCTAGGACAATTAAATGAACTGCTTTGTCAAAAATAGAGGCTTGAGATAAAGTCTCTTTTTTAAAAATATTTAAGTAAAAAAATGTATTTAATGTAAAATAATTATTAAGTTTCATTTTTATGTAACGATAAAAGGGTAGTAAATGCATTTACTTAAAATTAGTTATGTATATCCAATTTTGCCTCGATAGAAAAATAACATACGCTTATACCATATTTAATTTATATAAGGAGCTTCCAGGGTAAAACATAATTTCCATGGAAGCTCCAATTATTATACATAGGTTATAATGTATTTAAAGTATTAAATTTTGGAGGAAGTAAAATGAAGGAAATAATAAATAATGTTTATATGCTTGATGGTACAAATAGCAGTCACGTTTATTTGATAAAGCAAAATGGAAATAATATACTTATTGATACTGGAATGGTAGGATTATTTAAGAAAATAGAATCAGAGCTTAATTCTGTAGATTTAAACATAAAAGACATTAATAACATTTTACTTACACACCATGATATAGATCACATTGGAAATGCTAAAATGCTTCAGAAGGCTTCAGGAGCAAAACTGTGGATATCAAAAGAGGATATGCCGTATGCTTGTGGAAAATTAAAAAGAAAAGGTGTTAAGAGAATAATTCAGACATTAATAAGACAAGAGGCATTAAGTGATATAAATACATATGAAGAGGGACAGAAGTTTTCTAAAGCATATATAATAAAAACACCAGGGCATACTCCTGGTCATGTGTCAGTATTATATGAAAATGTATTATTTAGTGGAGATTTGTTTAAAGTAAAGGATAAGTCCATAAAATTACTTCCAAGATTTATGAACTATAGTGAAGAAGAGATAGTAAAATCAATTAAGGCTTTAAAAAAGTTAAAGTTTGAATGGATTTGTCCTTCACATGGAAAACCCATTTCAGCTAAAGAAAAAAGCTGGACTGACTTTGTAGAGAGGTATCAGTAGTTTATATAGCCTCTGATTTTTCGAAGAGTCTATCTACAATACCGTATACTTCGTCCCAATTATAAAATCTTATAATATTTTGATTTAATGGTTTTCTATTATAGTAGGTATCTATTAAAAGTACTTTGAAACCAGCTTTTGAAAGCTCAAGAGCATTGTCGTAGTTATCTTCTATAAATAAATCACAGTTTAGCTGTCTAGCTGTTGGAACTTTATGATGAGTGCCCAGAATAAACAGGCTATCGTAAGGAATTTCTTTTTTTCTTAAGTAACTATAGGTCAGAATAGTAAGATCCCGTTCTCTTGCAGTTACAAAAAAGATATTATTATTTTGGCTGAGTTTTGTTATTACGGACTTTACATCTTTTCGAAGCTTTTGTTCGCTGTGAAGTTTATATTTATACTTCTCATAGAACTCATTATATTCTTCTAATGGTACATTTAGTATTTTGTGTATATAATACTGAGTTGCGTCCTTTTCTGTGATGCTAGTTTTAAAATAACTATTACATAAATCAATCCAATAATAAGCGTCTGTAATAGTTCCATCAATGTCAATACAAATGTTTAGTTGTTCCATGTGCTTCACCTTCCTTTTTATGATGCTTGTTTTAAGTTTATATTACTAAATTAAAGTTAAGGCTTTATTAAGGGAATATTAAATGTTAGGGTATATTAAAAGGAGAGGGTAGCTGGATGGTTTTATTAGATTATATAGTCAAAAGGGGTGTTTATTAATGAAAACTTTAAACATAGGTAAAGGAGAGCTTTCTAATGTATCTGAGATTTCTCTTGGGTGTATGAGGCTTAGCGAACTTACTGTAAGTGATGCTAGTAAACTTATTAGTACTGCACTTGAAGAAGGAATTAATTTCTTTGATCATGCTGATATATATGGTGGCGGTAGATGTGAGGAAATTTTTTCGGAAGCAATTGATATGAAACCTAGTGTTAGAGAGAAGCTTATAATACAATCAAAATGCGGCATAAGAAAAGGATTTTTTGATTTTTCAAAGGAGCATATTTTAAATTCAGTAGATCAAAGTTTAAAAAGACTTAAAACTGAATACTTAGATGTTTTACTTCTTCACCGTCCTGATGCATTAATGGAGCCTGAGGAGGTTGCAGAAGCATTTGAGACGTTAAGCTCGAGTGGAAAGGTTAGGCACTTTGGAGTTAGTAATCAAAATCCTATGCAAATTGAGCTTCTAAGTAAATATTTAAATAATAAGATAATAATAAATCAACTTCAGCTTAGTATAATGCATACGGGAATGATTGATGCAGGACTAAACGTAAATATGAAAAATGAGGCTTCAATTAATTGTGATGGAAGTGTTCTGGATTATTGCAGATTGAACGATATAACAATTCAGCCTTGGTCACCCTTCCAGTATGGCTTTTTTGAAGGGGTATTTTTGGATAACGATAAATTTCCAGAATTAAATAAAGTAATAAATAACATAGCAAGAGATAAAGGTGTTAAGAATACGGCTATAGCAATTGCTTGGCTTTTAAGGCATCCGGCTAAAATGCAGCCAATAGTTGGTACAACGAACGTTAATCGTTTGAAGGATATTTGCAAAGCTTCAGATATAGAGCTTACAAGGAAGGAATGGTACGAAATATATAGAGCAGCAGGAAATAAATTGCCATAGGATATGAAGCTATATAAAGAAAAAGCAAGAGAGTTCTCTTGCTTTTTCTTTATATAATTACGAGATTTTATCAAAAGTATAACCTAAGTTTTTCAAGTATTGAATTACCTGTGGTAGTGCGTCTACTGAGGTGGTTTTTGCAGCGGCATCATGCATTAAAACAACTACGGTATGCTGATTACCTGTATTATGTTCCAGGTTTGACATTAACGTAGGAACAGGAGCAAGCCTATATTCAGCATCGCCAGTTTCATCATTCCAATCTAGATATCTATATCCTGCATTTGTTACAGCTTGCCTAAAAGGAGCCAATCTAGTCTCTCTTGGTGCGCCAGAACCTCCAGGAAATCTAAGTAGCTTTGGAGTATATTTATCACCTAAAATTGATTTTAAAACAGAATCGCATCTGTTAACATCAGCTAAAAATTCATCAGTTGATTCATTATAACGTATATTGTGAGAATAAGTATGGTTACCTATAGAATTTCCATATTTATATTCTAACTTTACCAAGTCAGGATGCATTTCTGCGTTTTTACCAAGAATAAAAAATGTGGCTTTGATTTTATTAGCATTTAATATATCCAATATTTTTGTAGTATTAGGAGATGGGCCATCATCAAAGGTTAAATATGCTGTTTTTTTAGGATTGTTTTTTTGAAGCTTCCACGGTTCAAGGTATCCAGGAATTATTGGAGCTTTTTTAGCTAACTTGTCTGCTTTTGAATTATGATGTACTTTTTTAGAAAGAGCAGCTTTATTTTTGAATTCATTTGCAGCTGCAGTAGTTTTTTTTCTATAATATGTTCCAAATATAAAAAAGCAAGTCCAACATATAATAGCAGTGCAGCCTACTAAAATGGAACGTTTAATTAATATTTTTTTTCTTTCATTTGGTTTATTCAAAAGATTCACCTTCTAATTGTATTTTATAAGATCATTAAATCACTATACTAATTATAGTATTAAAAGAAAAATCTTCAAGAGAAATATGTAAAATGTTCTATACTAAATTAAAATTCATTATGGAGAAATTATTATAATAAAACTCCCTTATTTTATTTACATAGAAATTAGGAAAGTTTGTGCTAAAATGTTATGTAGAGAGACAAGTATGAAATATTTAAGGGGAGGATTGAACATTATGAATGAGGCTTTTGTATACGGCAAAGAAAGAGAATTTGAACCAGCAGGAGAAGGGATAAAAAGAAAGATATTAGCATTTGGTGAAGAACTTATGGCTGTTGAGGTGCATTTTGAAGAGGGAGCTGTAGGAGAACTACATAATCATCCTCATACACAGCTTTCATACGTATTAGAAGGAGAATTTGAATTTCAAATTGATGGAATTAAGAAAGTAGTGAAAAAAGGAGACACACTTTTTAAATTACCGAATATAGTACATGGCTGTAAATGTCTTAAAAAGGGAGTGCTCTTGGATGTGTTTACACCTCATAGAGAAGATTTCATAAAAGGCAAGAATTTATAAGTTAAGGGGGTTTTGGCATGTATGTTTGTTACCAAAACTCCGTATTTATATAAAGATTTTATGGTTTTAATATGACTTTTATACAATTATCAAGTTTATTATTGAATAAATTATATGCTTTTTCACCATCAGAAAGAGACATAGTATGAGTTATTATATCAGTAGCATCAAATTTATTTTGCTTTATGAGATCTAAAATAACATCTACATAAGAATGTGCTGGGCATTGACCAGTTTTTATGGTTATATTTCTAGAGAAGAAGTCTCCAAAAGGAAAGTTATTGTATCTTGCACCGTAAACGCCGACAACAGATACTGTTCCACCTCTTCTTACTGCTTGAGTTGATATTTCTATTGCGGACTTTGAACCACCCTGTATTTTTAATAGAGTTTCTACATTTTCAATAGGAGACCTTTCTCCGTCCATTCCAACACAGTCAATTACAACGTCTGCTCCTCCATGAGTTATTTCTTTGATGTATTCTCCTGTATTGTCGTAGTCATTGAAGTTTAATATTTCTGCTGAGTTGTATTTTTTTGCATGCTCTAATCTATAGTCTATGTTATCTACTGCGATTATTCTAGAAGCACCTGCATAAGCTGCCCATTTTTGAGCTAAAAGTCCAACTGGACCACAGCCAAGAACGACTACGGTGTCACCTTGCTTAACTCCTCCATTTACTATTGTGCCCCAATAAGAAGTTGGAAGTATATCAGTTAGAAAAAGAACCTGTTCATCTGTAAGATTTTCAGGTACTAATTTAGGCCCAAAGTTTGCATATGGAACTCTTAAGTATTCAGCCTGACCGCCATCGTAGCCTCCCATTAAATCACCGTATCCATATATAGCACCAACTTCACCATGCTCGTTTGAGTTATCGCATTGGCTAGAAAGACCGTGAGTACAGTACCAGCAGTGACCGCAGGAAACAGGAAAAGGCACAATTACTCTATCACCTTTTTTTAAGTTTGTGACTTCCTTTCCTGTTTCTTCAACAATTCCCATTGCTTCATGGCCTATAATAAATCCATGAGGAACTTTTGGCATGGTTCCACGAAGAAGATGAAGGTCGGAACCACATATTGTAGTAGAAGTTATTTTAATAATTGCATCATCATTTTTTATGATATTCGGGTCATTTACATTTTTAACCTTAACATTGTTCATGCCTTCAAAAGTTATGGCTTTCATTTAAAACATCTCCTCATAAATTAAGTGTAAAGCAAAGATTTAGCTAATGAGTTTAGTATTTGAGTATTGTTATTATTTATGCTGTATAAATAATAACAATAATGGACAATTAAAATGGTATTAATGTATAATTAAGGTATTATTATTTTAGGATGTGAATTGATTATGGAGGAGTTTCAATTTGTAAATGGAGATGCGGAATTATTAGAGTTAGTAAAGCCTTTATGGGAAAAGTTAAATGAGCACCATAAATGTGGTTCCAAGTATTTTTATGCTAGATATGAAAAATTTAAATTTGAAGATAGACGTAAGAGCTTTACAAATAAAGATACTAAATCATTGAATATTGATTTAATTAAAAGAAATGATGAATATGTAGGTTACTGCATAAGTACTATAAAAAATAAAAACTTGGGAGAGATTGAGTCTATTTTCATTGAAAAAGAGTGCAGAGGCTTTGGATTAGGTGATAAATTAATGACTAGAGCACTTAAATGGTTAGATAAAAATGGAGCAGATAATAAAATAATAGGAGTAGCAGAGGGAAATGAGAAAGTTCTGGAGTTTTATAAGAGATATGGTTTTTATAAGAGAACAGTGATTTTGCAGCAGGTGAAAAATTAAAAGGGGTGTTTATTTTGATAGTATCGAAAAATGATGATGGGGATTTTGATACAATACAAAAAGCAGTGGACAGTGTGTCTAAGAACAATAAGAAAAGGGTTATTATAAAGGTTAAAGCTGGAGTTTACAAGGAAAAACTAAGTATAAGAAAACCTTTTATAAGTCTAATTGGTGAAGATGTAAGTAGCACGGTCATAACCTTTAATGATTCAGCTAATACCTTGATGGCTAATAAAGAGAGAATGAGAACTTTTAACTCCTATACAATGTTTGTGGATGGCGATGATTTTATTTGTGAAAATATAACTGTAGAAAATAATGCAGGAGACGGAGATCTAGTAGGACAAGCAGTTGCGGTTTATGCTGATGGCGATAGAATGATTTTTAGAAACTGTAGATTATTAGCAAACCAAGATACCCTATTTACAGGACCACTTCCTCCAAAGCCTATAGAGGGAAACAATTTTGGTGGGCCAAAGGACGGTATGAAAAGAAGAGATGTAAGGCAGTATTATGAAAATTGTTATATAAGAGGAGATATAGACTTTATATTTGGTTCCGCCACTGCTGTATTCAATAAATGTGAGATTTTTTCTAATGATAAAAATAAAGAGGTTAATGGGTTTATAGCAGCAGCCTCAACGCCAGAAGGAAAAGAATTTGGATATGTATTCTTGGATTGCAAATTCATAAGTGATGCAAGGAAGCATACTGTTTATTTAGGAAGACCTTGGAGAGACTATGCAAAAACAGTTTTCATAAGGTGTTTTATGGGAGAACACATCATTCCAGAAGGTTTTCATAATTGGAATAAGGCAAATGCTGAAAAAGAAAGCTACTATGCAGAGTATAAAAGCTATGGTCCAGGTGCAGCAAATGATAAAAGAGTTAAATGGGCGAAACTTTTAAATGACAAGGAAGTAGAAAAGTATTCCATAACCAATATTCTTAAGGGAAATGATGATTGGAAGGTTATTTAAGTATATAAAAAAACAGAGTACATTGTTTGTGCTCTGTTTTTAACTTGGTTCTTTGTCATCACCTTCAAATTTATTAGTTTTGACTTCCTCAAATATATCATTTTTGGGGAGATTGCTAGGATTTATGCCATATTTCAGTGATTTTTTCATGTTAGATATTTCTGACATCATAAGATTAAAATCTTCCTTTGTTAAGGGCTTTTTTTCATCCTTCAATTCATATCCTAGTTGACCATCTAGCTCAATTGTTGCATATTTTAAATCCTCTATGGAAGATATGCCAGCTTCCCGTAGACGCATTTCTAGTTTATCTAGAGACATTCTTAATTTTCTTAATTTTACTAGATTGACTTTTCCGTTCTCAATTACCATGACTGATTTCCCACTAAATAGGTTTTCTAGAAAGTCTGATTTCATTTGAATGTATTCTGTGGCTATCATTAATAGGCCAAGAAGACAAGCTATAAGAATTGTTACAATAAGACTTTTGCTGACTATAGGTCCTACTAAAAGAGCACCTAAAGAAATCATTACAATGGTTTGAGCCATAGTCATTTGAGATATAGATTTTCTTCCAGCTATTCTTAAAATGAAAGTTCCTGCTAAAAAGAGAATAATTGTTTTGAATATTAAGTTGAGTTCCATTTTTATCTCCTTTAAAGTTATGTATACAATTATTATTTAGCAGTGTTAGACTTTTTATTCTTAGTTTAATTAATATCAATAAAAAAACCCCTTTCGGGGTTTTTTACTATTTATATATGGTTTGCAACTTCAAAAGCATCCCAAATACCATACATGATATTAGATACCTTACGAGCATCTCCTAGAAGGTAGATTTCTGGAATTTCAAATTCTAATTCCTTGTATAAGGAGTTTTCTTCTTTATATCCAACAGATAATATTACTGAATCACATGGTAATTCTTCTATTCCGTTTTCTGTTTCCATTTTAAGCAATCCATTTTTGTATCCTTTTACTTTTGAATTTGCCTTTACATCGATGCCATTAAAAGGTATTAATTTTTGAAGCATTTCGCTGTTTGCAGAACATAAAGGACCATTTAAAGCTAGTATTTTATTTAAGGCTTCAACAATAGTTACCTTTTTGCCTTTTTTAGCAAGATCTAATGCTAATTCGCAGCCTACTAGACCTCCTCCAACTACAACAGTTGTTTCTCCAGGATCTTTTTGTCCTAGTAATACTTCAGCAGCGGTGAATACTTTTTCGTCATCTCCAAGTGGGAAAACCTTTGGAGTTGATCCTGTTGCTACGATTACTGTATCAAACTTGGAATTTAAAATTTGTTCTTTTGTAACCTCGCTATTTAAGTTGACTTCAACGTTTAGCTCTTTTAAGGTATTTGTATACCAATCAGCTAATGCTATGTCATCTTCTTTAAAGCTTGGTGCTCCACCAGGTATAAGATTTCCGCCTAATCTATTGCTCTTTTCATAAAGTACAGGTTCATGACCTCTAAGAGCTAGAACTCTAGCAGCTTCACAGCCAGCAACTCCTCCTCCAACTATTAATACTTTTTTGCTTTTAATTATTGGAGTAAGTGAGTTAGCTCTTTCCTTACAAGCTTGAGGGTTTACAGCGCAGTTTAACATTGAGTAATGTTGAACACGTCCCATACAACCTTCTTGACAGGAAATACAAGGTCTTATTGATTTGCATTTATTACTTCTTAACTTATTTACGTAGTCAGGGTCTGCAAGAAGAGGTCTTCCTAGACTTATAACATCGCAGGTTCCATTTTCTACAGCTTCTAAGGCCATATCAGGATCATCCATTCTTCCAGCGCAAATAACTGGAACATCAACAGTATCCTTCATTAATTTAGCGTATTTTCTATATAAGCCTTTTTCCTGGTACATAGGCGGATGACTCCACCACCATGAATCATAAGAACCAACATCTGTATCTAAAGCATCATATCCATAAGATACAAGAAGTTTTGCAGCCTCAACACCTTCGTCAAGGTCTCTTCCCTTTTCAACGAATTCTTCACCAGGAAGTGCTCCATCTCTAAGATCTTTAATAAAGCTTTTTGGTGAATATCTAAGTGTTACAGGGAAATCTTCTCCACAGCGATTTTTAATTTCTTCAACGATTTCTCTTGCAAAGCGAAGTCTATTTTCTAAGCTTCCGCCGTATTCATCGGTTCTATGATTAAATAATGAAATAGCAAATTGATCTATAAGGTATCCTTCATGAACAGCATGAATTTGAACTCCATCAAAGCCGGCCCTTTTAGCATTAAAAGCTCCTTCACCAAATTTTTTAACTATTGATTTAATTTCATCTACTGTAAGTTCACGACAAGTTTTGTCAAGCCATCTATGTTGAATTGGAGATGGGGCAACTGGAGGAAATTCTCCTAAGTTAGTAGGTATAGTAACTCTACCAAATCCACCTGACATTTGTAAAAATACTTTAGAATTGTATGCGTGTATTCTTTCAGTCATTTCTCTACCAGTTCTTACGAATTGAACTGGATTATGTGTTGGACAAGGACAATTAGGCATTCCGTGTTCTTCAACTTCATTATCTACAAAGGTAACTCCTGTTATTATTAATCCTGTGCCACCTTTTGCTCTTTCAGTATAGTAGTCTATTCCTCTTTGGTTGAAACCACCTTCACTATCAGCTAGTCCTAAAGGGCCCATTGGAGCTAATGCAAAACGGTTTTTGATTTCACATTTTCCAATTTTGATTGGTTCAAATAATTTCTTGTATTTGTTCATAAGTACCCTCCTCAATAACATTGTTAAATATTAGACAAATTTTTTTATAATACTTTATATTTCGTATATATTATAATATTGTTTAGAGAAATATGTCAATGTATACATGTTTATATTTATAAGATATTTTATTCTGCATCCAATGATGATAGAATGTTAAGTAACGTTAATATAATTTTTAAATTTGGGAAGTAATTAAAGTAAACATAGTGTAGTAAAGCTTATAAAAAAGAATGAGGTGCAATTAAGTGAGAAATTTAAAATATGCAATTTTAGGATTAATAAATAGAAAACCACTAACAGGATATGATATAGCAAAGGAATTTAATTCTGGTTTAGTAGAGTTTTGGTATGCTAAACACAGTCAAATTTATCCTGAGCTAAAAAAGTTAACAGATGAGGGGCTAATTTCATATAAAACCGTTATACAAGGGGAAAAATTAGAAAAAAAATTATATACCATAACGGAAAATGGGAAAGAGGCTTTACAAAAGTGGCTAAAAAAGGATGAACCTCTGGAACCTACACCTAAGGATATTTTTAGACTAAAGGCGTATTTTTGTGATGAGATGGATGATGAAACACTACTTAGGCAGTTTAAAATTGCATTGGAAAAACACACAGAAAAATTAGAACATCTTGAGGAGTGTATGGAGATGCTTTTAAGTGAAAAAGACGTATCTAAGGTTCATTCTCCAGAGTTTGGCGACTACATTGTTTTAAATGGAGCGGTTATGAGAGAAAGACCTATGTGGAGTGGCTTAAGGACTGTATAGATAAGATATCTTAAGGAAATTAAATACATAAAAGTGTAATAGGTGAATTACTGTTTTGGTAAATTTTTAATTGACAATTAATTGTAAAATAAAGTACAATATGAACATGGTTCATAAAGTTGGGGGATGACAAAATGCCTAAGATAATTGAAAATATAAGAGAAAAACTTATATTAGAGGGTAGAAAAACACTTATGGAAAAAAGCTATAGAGAACTAAGTATAAGAACAATAGCAAAAAATTCAGATATAGCAATAGGTACTTTTTATAATTATTTTAAAAGCAAAGAGGATTTTGTAGGTGAAATTTTTAAGGATGATTGGAAAGCAACTATAAGATCCCTAGAAGCACTTACAGATTCAAAGGAAGAATTAAAAGAAAAGATAAGAAAGGTATACCTAGCTATAGAAGGATTTGTGCATAGGTATATATCTATCTTTTATGAAATTGCAATGCTGGAGGGATATAAAAGTGAGGCCAGTTCAGATATAAAAGATATTTATATTAAAGTGGAAGAGATACTTAAGGTAGAAAGAAGTAGGGGTAATATAAAATCTGAACTTTCATCTGAAAAACTTACACACTTTGTAGTTTCTAATCTTATATACTTAAGCAAGAATAAATATATAACATTTGATGAATTATATGAACATATGAAGATATAATTTTTTTTAAATCTAAATGAACAATGTTCAGAAAGGGGAATATTATGAGTAAAGACAAAAAAAGAATTATTGCATTAGCAATCTTTTTATTGGGGATTTTTATGGGTGCGATAGATAGCGGAATTGTATCGCCTGCCAGAGATGTTATAAGAAGCAGCTTTGGAATAGGTGAAAGTCTTAGTGTCTGGATGGTGACAATATACACTTTAGCTTATGCTGTATCTATGCCAATAGTTAGTAAGCTTTCTGATAGATATGGAAGGAAGAAAGTCTATGTTATTAGTATAGCAACCTTTGCTTTAGGGTCTTTCCTTTGTGGGGTTTCAAACTTTTATGGCAACTACACATTTTTTCTAGTAGCTAGAGTAATTCAAGCTATCGGTGGTGGAGGGATTATGCCTATAGCTAATGCATTTATAGGAGTCAGCTTTCCGCCTGAAAAAAGAGGTACTGCACTAGGTTTTGTAGGAGGCATTTACGGAATTGCAACTATTTTAGGACCTACAATGGGATCTTCTGTTTTGAATTTAGCAGGGAATAACCATTGGGGTTGGATATTCTTTATAAACCTTCCTATAAGCTTAATTATCTTAGCGCTGAGTGTTAATTTAAAAGAGAATCTTGGAGAGGCAAAAAAGAAGATGGATTTAAAAGGAAGCATTGTGCTGAGTGCCATGATTTTAAGTCTTATGTATGCTTTGACTAACTTGAACTTTTCAGATATTGTTAAGAGCTTACGAAGTTCAGTAGTGTATCCCTTCTTAATAGTATTTTTTATTACTTTACCCATATTTATAGTTATAGAGAAAAAAGCAGAAGATCCAATCCTGAATTTAAGATATTTTAAAGAAAAACAAATACTTTTAACTTTAATACTTGGTTTTATAACGGGAGTAGGACTTATGGCAGTTATATTCATTCCCCAGTTTGCTGAAAATATATTGAAATTGAAGACGGGAAATGGAGGATATTTAGTAACCTTCATGTCTGTTTTCGCTGGAGTAAGCGCTCCACTTGGGGGCAAATTTATAGATAAGTATTCAGCTAAACTTGTTACAGCTCTTGGAATGATTTGTACAGTTTTTGGAACCTTTTTCTTAGCTTTTTATACAACCTCAAATCCAAATTTTATTTCTATTATGATAGGACTTGTGTTTGTAGGTTTCGGAATGGGCTTTACAATGGGAACTCCACTCAACTATTTGATGTTATCATTTGTGGATGAGAAGGAATCTGCATCGGCTCTTTCAACTTTATCACTTATAAGATCAATCGGTGTAGCAGTTTCTCCGAATATAATGATAAATTTTATATCAGAAGCAGGTAAAAGAGTTCAAGGAAATATTATGTCGGTGATGCCGCAAATTTCGGTTCCAGTTTTTTTACAAGGTAAGAGTGCTGTAAGGACAATTGATATATCTAAATTATCAGGCAGTGGGAAGATTTCAAATGCAGCTATATCAAAGTTTCAGTCAGCGGATGTAACTAATATAGTAAAGGTGCTAAAGGAGTTTGCAGCAAGCATAATTGATAAAATGCTTCCTGGAATAAAGGCGCAAATTTTAAGGCAGATGGGGCCTACTTCTAAAATGGCGCCACATATAGATTTAAATAAAGTGTTTTCTAGTTGGAAGGCGGATTATTTGAATAAGATTGACCAAAAAAGAGCAGTAATTGAAAGTACCTTTCAGAGTACCATAAGCTCAGGTTATAAAAACATGTTTATTGCTGCAGGAATAATAGCATTGGTGGGTTTTATAGCAGCTCTAATGCTGGAGAATAAAAAGATGAGAGTTAAAAATAATATATAAAACAAAAGGACGATGCCGTAGCATATTTTTAATGCTACGGCATTGTCAATTGTATAAATTATACTATGCCGTAATTCAATATGTTGTTTTGTTGCCTATAGCTACTTTTTATTATCGTAATTTTTGCATTATAATAGTTAAAATTTAAGGGATGTTTGTTAATTAGATTAAAATAATAATTAAAATAGTTGATATAATTTACTAAAAATAGTATTATAAAAAAATGAGTTATACTAAGGAAGAAGTGGTAAATTGGCGGACAAAATAAAGATGGAAGTGCGTATTATGGACTCCATGATATCTAAATTTAAGCAAATGGGGGATATGTCAACTACTGCGATAAATAGATTAAGACAAGCACAAAATGGAGTTAAAAATGTATATGTAGGAGCTTCATCAATAGAAATACAAAGGAATATAGATGATGTCTTAAAATCGGGTAAAGAAGTAACAGAAACGCTATATAAATTATCAATACAATTAAGTAAGGCAAAAGATGCTATAATAAAAGCAGATAAGGATAGTGGCAATGGTATAAAATTAAATACTATAATTAGAGGAGAAGAGAAATTCTCAAAAGTTACTGATTCAAAAGAAACTATAAGTAATATGAAAAAGGCTGTAGGATATGCAAGTAAGGTAGGAAGTGGTATAGGATATTTTGAATTAGGTGCGGCAGTTTCTGTTGCCAATAATTTAGCACTTGGTTTGCCTGGTTTATTAGGCGTATATAATGATAAAAGATTAATATATAAGTTAGAGAATGAAAACAGGTATGGAGTTTTAGCAGCATATCAGTACGGTAAAATGGCTGGAGATTTAGAAGGTGAAGTACAAGGAACATTAGAGCTTTTTGGTGGACTGTCCATTATGGGGGTAGGAGGATTTGGTGCAGGAGCACTAACATTAGCTACCGATGGAGCTGCTGCGCCGGCAGTACCAGCAGTAGAAAGTGTTGGTGTTGCGGTAGCTGCACACGGTGTTGGAATGATAGGCTCTTCTCTTTCACATTTTGGTAGTGATTTTGCTAAGGGGAGCTTTTATCTTAGTAAGATGGAAAAGGGCTATAATAATCCTAGCGAAATTACTCCAAAGGCTATAAAAGATATAAAGAAAAAATGGGGACAAAAAGGCATTGAAGCTTTTGAAAAAGCTAAAAATAAGGGTATAGTAGGTGCAGAAGGTCAAAATGGAATTAAGAAACTAAAAGGTCCAGGAATGAAAAAAGGAGATAAAATATATACATATGAAATAAAAGTAAAAAATAAAGAGTATGGAGATTATCGAATTTTAGGTTATAAGAATAGTAATGGTGAAATTATATTTGATTACTTTAGAAAAGGAATGCATTAGGGAGGCTAATATATGAATTTAGAAGAATGGTTATCTGAACATGATGTGAAAGAAATGGTTTTAAAAAACTATAAAAATTATATATTTTATTACAAAGAGGAAGAACCTGAAGATTATAATGAGGTATTTGGTGATAAAAAAGAAAAGGATATTAAAATAATTTTTCACAGTGTAGCTTATGTAATAAATACATGGCAAAATTATGATACCAATGATGGTACATATAAATACATATCTGTTAAAATACGATTAGAATACAATGATGATGAGTTTGCTGAATATGAAGTTATTTATGGTTTAGATGGAGAATATCATGATGATTATTTTAGAGAAATATAAATAAGTGTATATAATAAAATAAAAAGCATTTTAAATAAGATATAAGTGGTAAATTGACGAAAAAAATAAAGATGGTACTGTTGTTTATGATTCTAAAGGGAAACCCATAGAAACCAATAATATGATTTTAGTATTGCATGATAGTTCAAAAAATATTATTAAAATGGGTTATGTAGAAAATCATAATTATAATAGAATAAAGATTTTTCCTGGCCCATGGTTTCCGGATGGCGGTAAATAATTAATGTAATTATATTTACAATAGGAGTGATAACATGAAATATAAATTTTCATTAAGTTGTGATGATGAATTAGTAGGCTACTGCCAAAATATAATTGGGTTAAATGGCGATTCTATTTTAAATAATGATAATGTAAGATATCATAAATTAGAACTTATTGATTTTCAAGTATGTGATGAATACCTAAAATACTTAAAAAAAAGTAAGGCTACTATTATAGGACCATGTACTTTAGATGTACTAGATTTTCAAGGAATATCAATAGGTGAATATCAATTCAGCATAATTGAAGAAATAAAACATAATGAACTAGAAAAAATTAAAAATGATGCAAAACTATCTCTGATTGTAGTTCTAAATAGTATTACTGCTGGAGATGAAATAGAAATTTGGGATAAGTGGAGAACAGGTAAACCAAACCAAAAAAATGAATGGATAAAACTAAGTGATGAAAACAAAGAGGCATGGTTGAATATAGTTAAAATATATCATTTTAGTTATAAACGATCTTATTATGAACCATATGAAAATGTTAGTTATGAAACATATTATTTAGATGGGAATAATATCACCACTTATGAATCTTTTTTCTGTGCATTAGGTGAAGCAATCAATGGTCCTGGTGGATACTATGGAACTGATGAGCTAAATATTTTAGATTGTTTAACTGGAGGATTTAAAGCCTGTGCTCCGTTTAAATTAGTATGGAGGAATCATAAAATTGCATTGAAAAACTTGAGTATAACGGAATGGGAAAATAAAATTGAGAGAAACAAAAAAGAAAACTCAAAAATTTTTGAAGACGATTATTTTCATAGTAAACCAGAAAAATCTTTCTTTGATACTATTATAGAAATTTTTGTTGAACACAAAATTACAGTTATGCCTTTATTTTATAGAGTTATAAGTAGTCGAGGAAATAATACAGCGTTTGTAAGTAAAGCTTGGTCGGATTATGTAGTTTATATATAATATAAAAAATAGTTTATGTTTAGAGGTAGATTAAAAAAAATCTTATTTGTAGTCTTAATTTTTATATTGATAGGAGTTATTTTATTTGGTATGAGGGTTTTTAAAAATAGGAAAGTTAAGATTAGTAAACCTGATTCTAATAGAAATATGTCCTTATTAAATTATTCATGTAAGTATATAAAAATTATTAGAACTGGTAATCCAGTAATGGAGAAGAGAGTTACTTCCAGTGATGATATAAAAAGAATAAAGAAATTTTTTACATCTATAAAAATTAAGAAAATTCCTAATCCGCATGTTAAGGGATGGGCATTTTCTATAACTATGGTCAATAATAATAAAGATGATCTTTCTATAAGTATATTTGGTGATAAAATTTCTTATAATGATTCTTTTTATAGTATAGATAAAAACGTTCCTCAAGAATTTCATAAGATATATAATGAACTGCATTATGTAGAACAAAGGCCAAAGATTCAAACTTTTGATGGCATAGAATTTGAGAAAGACTATTATAAGAAATAGTTTGTTTTATAACGGTTACTATGAAACTCTTAATTACATAGCTTATATAGTGTTCAGAGAATAAAATTTAGGGGCTGTCGCACTAAAAAATTATTGCGATAACCCCTTGTTTTCATTTTAAATCCATCAATATAAGTATTATAAGTAGTAATATATCTACCAACCATACTGCATGGACACCTGTAAATAAAGTTAAAAAACCACCAACAGATACCCCGCATATAAAAGCAAAAATAATAGCAAAATATCGAATTGATTTTACGGCAGCTTCTTTGTCCCTTTTTGAAAATGCAGTGTAGGCCAAAAGTGAAGCTGAACGTAAGTTTCCTGTACACATTGTAGTTGCATAGGTTGAGTTTCCAAGCTTTTTAAAGGAACAGTATTGGAGAGATGCAACAAAGGAAACTGTGATATTTATAATAGAATTAGAAACGGAGTTAGGTATAAAGCCAATTATAAAAAGTATGATTATTTCAAGTATTAAAATTGATCTCTGCCAGTTTGGTATAAACGGTAGCGATGAACTTTTTTTTATTATTTCAGCAGCAAAAACTCCTAAAATAAAGGCTATAATAGGTAAAAGATAAATTAGTGACTTTTTAAATTCGCCTTTAAAGGTATTTATACCAAGAAGAACAATGTTTGCAGTTTGGGCATTGGCAAAAACACCACCACGGCCTATAAAGGTATAGGCATCTAAGAAACCACCAACTACAGTTAATAGCGCACCAAGTGTTAGAGATTCACAAGCAAAGCTAGGAATACTTATTTTGTTTTTTTGCAATATATCAATATCTTTTGTAGACAAGTTCTGATAACTTCCCTTCGTATTTAAGTGTAAATCTTTTGTTAATGAACATTTATATTATATTTTCATTTTAATTAAGTGTATAATACTATTAATATTATATAGTTCATAGGATAAAACTATATTAAGTGAAAAATAGATTAAAAGGGGGAAAAACATTGGATTTTCGTCAATTTGAATATGTAAAGACCATAGCGGAGGAAAAAAGCATCTCTAGAGCGGCAGAAAGACTTTATATATCACAACCATCCCTGAGTCAATATATAATAAGATTAGAAAATAGCCTAGGAGTAAAATTATTTGATAGAACTTCAGCAACTATTACTTTAACCTTTGCAGGAGAGAAATATATTGAAACTGCAAGAAATATAATTAATTTAAATAATCAGCTCACAAAGGAGTTAAATGATATAGCGAATTTGAGTAAAGGTCGTGTTATAATTGGGGTTCCAAGTCAAGCGGGTAGATACATATTGCCTCTTGTAATACCTAAATTTTATAAAGAGTACCCTAACATAGAGATAATTGTTGAAGAAAATATAGTGTCTGAGTTAGAGAAAATGCTATTAGAAGGAAAAATAGATATTGCAATATTAACGCTTCCAGTGCAGCATGAAAAAATTACATATGAGTCTATTATGAATGAGAGAATTTTTCTTATAGCGCCTAAGAAACATCCTATATGTAGTGTTGATGGAAGGATTAGCTTTAATTTTATTAGAAATGAGAAGTTTATACTACTAAAAAAAGGACAGAGAATAAGGCTTATAGTGGATGATATATTTTCGAGAATAGGAGCTAAACCAAATATAATTCTCGAAATTACAAATTTAGATGCAGCGTATCGTATGGCGTCATCAGGAATGGGTTTTACTATTGTTCCAGAGAATGTGTTATATCTTTTGAACACAAATGGAAAAGAGAATGATTTTATAATAGATAGCCTCGAGCATACATTGGTAGTTGCATATAGGAAAGGGGAGTACCTTACAAGAGCATCCCGTGAATTTATTGCAAATTTAAAAGGGGTTATGAAGATGGATTATAATAATAAAAATCACAATTCAGTAAGTTATAAAAAAATCTATATAGACTGATTTTCTAATACGTAATTAATGAATTTATCTATATGAGGTGATATGTAGGAGTCCTCTAACCAACCCATATAAATAGTCTTATAGCCTAAATCTTCTTTTATTTTAATAATAGAAACTGCATTTGTATTAATAAGGGGTGTATTTGGAACTATTGTTATACCTGCACCTGCCGCAACTAAACCACCAAGCATAGATACTTCATTAGGTTGTACGGAAATTTCTGTAGTATGATTTATAAATTCAGAGTAAGAAAGTAAATTATCCTTTGTGCTATCATTGAGTACAATAAAGGATTCGTCCTTTAAAGTTTTAAGAGAAACCTCTGTTTTATCTGAAAGAGGATGTTTTTTTGGCACAATAAGAACGTACTCTTCCTTTGATACTGGTACAGATTTAATTTCTCTAAACTTATTGATATAATTTGGATCATCATAAAAGCCTAAGGATATCTTTCCGTATTGTAAATCCCTAAGTATTTCAGGCGTAGCTTTATGGCAAAATTCAAATTTTATATCTTTATGCTCATTTAAAAAGTTGCCTATTAAAAAAGGTATGAAATATGATCCTATGCAGTGAGTTGATGCTATAGATATTGTCGATTTATTTGGGTTAAGCATTTCCTGAAGTTCGTTAATACCCTTTTTTATTTCTGTTAAGGCTATGTTTGAATGTTTTAAAAATACTTTTCCAAAAGTTGTTAGTTCAATATTTCTACCGTTTCGTTTAAAGAGAGGTGTATTTAATTCATCCTCTAGCTTTGAAATGGCTTTGCTTAGAGCTGGCTGAGTCACTGAACACTCTTCAGCTGCTTTTGTAAAGTTTTGTGTTTCTGCTATTTTTCTTAGATATTCTAATTGCTGTAAATTCATATTCTATCTCCTTAAATAACTTTTGGTTATTAAATTGTGAATAATATTAATTGGACACAATAAATTGTTCAATGTTATAATTATAACGAAGAATAGTTCTGATATATTGATAAACGGGCTTTAATACTAGGAAAGTAAACAATTTTAAGAGTATGCTATTAAATATATTATAGATTATATTTACAGAGCTATTTATAACTATTATAAATTTTATTTATGGTTATGTCAAAATATATTGAATAAGGAGATTGATATTATGATGACAGTAGATATTGAAAAGTGCATAGGATGCGGGAAATGCGTAAAGGATTGTTTTCCAAAGGATATAGAAATAGTAGACGGTAAGGCAAAGATAAACAATGAAACTTGTATAAAATGTGGGCACTGTATTGCAGTCTGTCCTATGAATGCAGTATCAACAGATGATTATGATATGAGTGAAGTAAAAGAATACAATAAAGAAGAGTTTTCTGTAGATGCTGATAAATTAATGAACTTTATAAAGTTTAGAAGAACTATAAGACAATATAAAGATAAGGATATAGAAAAAGAGAAAATAGAAAAGATTATTGAAGCAGGAAGATTTACTCAAACAGGAAGTAATATGCAGGATGTTTCCTATATAGTTGTTAAGGATAAGATAAATGAGCTAAAGGATTTAGTATTTGAAAGTCTTAAAAATATTGGACAAAATATGCTTAAGGATTCAAAGAACGGAAATGCTTTAACAAAAAGATATGCAGAGATGTGGCTTAAGATGTATGAAGCATACAAAGAAGATCCCGTAAAGAATGACAGATTATTCTTTAATGCTCCAGCTGTTATAGTTGTTACTGCAGCTTCACAAGTTAATGGAGCACTTGCTTCTTCAAATATGGAGCTTATGACAGATGCTCTAGGGCTTGGAACATTCTTTAGTGGATTTTTCATAGTAGCAGCACAAAATAGTAAGGAAATTCAAGAGTTTTTAGGAATACATGAAGGTAAACAAGCAGTAACTTGTATGGTAATGGGATACCCTAATGTAACATATGCTAGAACTACACCTAGAAAAGAAGCGGATATAAGCTGGAAATAGGTAAAAAATAACATAAAAAATAGGCATAGAATGTCATGTTGATATTCTATGCCTATTTTTTACGGTTAAATACATAATAATCAATAATATAAATATACTGGAACATATATTTTGGGCTATTTTTCAAATAGAAGTGTAAAGTACGTAAAGTGGTAATGTGAGGGGTATTTAAAAGTTATGTTCCATTCGATAAAAGTAAATATAATTATATATTTTATGAGGAGGTGGATAATTCCATTACTTACATGGAATTCATAATCATATGGTCATAATTATGAAAGAAAATTAAAAAACATATGGATAGGGTTATTTTTATTTATTGAGATTATATAAATTTATTAGACAGGATTTATGAAAGGTATGGGTAAATAGGGAATATGAGAACAATGATTAAATATAGGGGTGGAAAGGCGAGAGAAATAAAAAAATTTATACATCACTTGAAAAGTCAAAAATATGATAGCTATTATGAACCATTTATTGGTGGTGGAGCGGTATATTTTGATTTAGAGCCCCAAAATGCAATTATAAATGATATAAATACTAAATTAATAGATTTTTATGTGGATGTAAAAAACAATTTCAGTAGGATAAAAAATGAACTTGAATTTTTGGAGAATGTGTACAATAAAAATCAGCAACAATATGATGCATTGAAAATGATTAATTCTGAAGAAAGAGTTTTAAGTATGAATGAGAAGTTGTATTATGAGCTGAGAGAGGAATTTAACTACCCAACCGGGAAGTATTTAAGAGGAACAGTGTACTATTTTATTAATAAAACCTCCTATTCAGGAATGATTAGATACAACAAAAAGGGCGAATACAATGTCCCTTTTGGAAGATACAAGGGGTTTAATGCAAAGGGAATAGACATTAAACATTATGAGCTGCTTAAAAATGCACAAATACTTAATTTGGATTATGAGGAGGTATTTAAAAAAGCTAGCTCTAAGGATATAATGTTCCTAGATCCACCATATGATTGTGTTTTTAATGATTACGGTAACATTCAATTAGGTGGAGGTTTTGATGAAGACCAGCATAGGCGGCTAGCAGAAAATTTTAAAAATTTAAATACTAGATCACTTATGATTATTGGTAAAACAAAGCTTACAGAAGAATTATATAGAAATTATATTGTTGATGAATATTCAAAAAAGTACTGTGTTAATATAAAAAACAGATTTAGGAACTCAGCTATTCACATAGTTGTAAGCAATTATTTATAATTAAAATAAAATAATTTTAGGATTTTTAAGAAATTATATAAAGTAAAAGGGTATAAATAGTTATTGATTGTAATAAACTATTTATACCCTTAAAAGTTTTATATATACTTATTACTACTGTTTATTTCTACGAGATTGTTCGTTTAATTTTTTAGTTTCAGCTAAGTCGTTGCTAGCAGGATCACTATTTGAACTTGAATATCCGGCAATATTAGAAAAAGTACCACTCATACCAGAGCCTATTGGCTGATCTTTTGCAGCAGATTCAGCGTTAAGTCTTTTTGTTTCTTCAAGATCAGAATTGGCACTATTAGAGAAACTATTATTTGATCCGCTTGTGCTAGAGCTCATAGAAGATCTTCCGGCAGCAGCTTCAGAATTTAATCTTCTAGCTTCTTGTAGGTTAGGGTCTGATGCTGATGCACTGTTTGAAAAACTGTTAGAACCAGAAAAAGCACTACTGTTTGTGCTTGCAGCATTTTTGAAGGAACTAGAGCTTGCAAATGATTTTTGTGAAGCAGATTTAGCATTTAATCTTTTTGTTTCTTCTAAATTATTATTCATAGTGTATTCTCCTTTTCTAATATGATTAAATTGAACTAACAACTTAGTTCTATAATAGCTTAACCAATTAGGAAGCTTATATGTTAAGAAACTTATGTTTATAAAGGTAATAATTAAATTTCAAGCTACTTTCTAAGCTCTAAAAATGCACCATACTTAAGATAGGTTATTAATTTGTACAATCTTTCTATAGATAAAATAATCACTTTATGGGACTAGTTATTTCAATAGCATTTCCTTCACAGTCGGTAAATTCCAAAACTTTATTTTTCCCTATATTAGTAAGAGGAAAAACAATTGGGCAATTCAACTCCTTCAGCTTTTCTAAAATTAAGTCAATATCATTAACCTGAAAACTTGGGAGACAATTATTTCCCCAAATTTTCTTTTCTCCTGTTTTTTTATTTGCAAATAAACCATATCTAAATCCGTTAATATCAAATACGCTATAAATTTCATCTTTCCCAGTAACTTTACAATTGAACAAATTTTCGTAGAAATTAATTGCTCTATCCATATTGTGTACGCATATATACATTGAATTTATTTTAAAGGACAAGTTCATGCTATTACCTCCTTGCTTAAATCTTATCAAACATATGTTCTAAAATCAATTTACGAATATAAACTAAGCTGAATATGAAAATGTTAAATTAACATATCAAAAGTTTAGTTATTGTTAACTAATTTACAAAAAATGCAAAAAAGGTGTGATTGTAAAAAGAAATATTGCATGGTATTATATTGTAAAAGATACTATTTTTAAAATAAAAGAATTTTATTTACTTAAGTGTATAATTGAGTTACTTTTTGATTAACACTTAGACTTAAATTAAAGGAGGAAAGTTATAAATATTAAAAAGAGTTGCAGCATTTTAAAGAGACTGCGTGTAGCAAAATTAAAAGACAATAGGGGATGAGTAGAATGGCTAAAATAGCTATAATAGGCTTGGGATTAAGGCTTCCAGGCGGAGCTGATAATAAAGAAAAGTTGTGGGATATACTTGCAAAAGGGGTTGATTGTACTATAGATGTTCCAAAGGATAGGTGGAATATTGATTTGTTCTATAATCCAGATAGGTCGGCTATAGGGAAAACACATGCTTTTCGTGGGGGATATTTGAATAATATTGACAAATTTGATGCTGGCTTTTTTGGCATAACGCCTAGAGAAGCTTCATCTATGGATCCACAGCAGAGGATTTTACTTGAAACTTCTTGGGAAGCCTTTGAGGATGCTGGTATTGATACAACAAAACTTGCAGGTAAGGATGTAGGAGTTTATATAGGAGCGTTTACAGTTGATTACAAAGTGCTGCAGTTTAATTCGGCAAATCAACCATTGCTTGAATCACAGTCAGCCACAGGAGATATGATGACTATGGTTTCAAACAGATTGTCATATGTTTATAATTTTACAGGACCGAGTATGTCAATTGATACAGCATGCTCAAGTTCTTTGGTTTCTCTTCATCTTGCTTGTAAGGCTATAGAAAATAATGAATGTTCTATGGCTATAGCAGGTGGGGTTAATATAATGATAAATCCTCAGTATACCATAGCAGAGTCAAAAGGAGGATTTCTTTCACCAGATGGAAGGTGCAAAAGTTTTGATGCTAAGGCAAATGGTTATGCAAGAGGGGAAGGAGCAGGAATAGTAGTATTAAAGCCTCTGGATAAAGCTATTGAGGATAACGATAATATCTATTGCGTTATTGAGGCTACAGCTGTAAATCAGGATGGACATACAAAGGGAATAACAGTTCCAAACGGTGAGGCTCAAGAAAAGCTTATGGAAGAGGTGTATGAAAATGCGGGGATATCAGCTAAAGATATTTCATACATTGAAGCACATGGAACAGGAACTCGTGTAGGGGATCCTATAGAAGCTAAGGCAATTGGGGCAGCTTTGGGAAAGGATAGAAGTAATACAGATAAGTGCTTTATAGGTTCTATGAAATCAAATATTGGACATTTAGAGTCGGCAGCAGGAGTAGCGGCAACAATTAAAGCATCTCTTATGCTTAAAAAGAAGCAAATACCACCAAGTATAAATTTCAATACTCCAAATCCTAATATACCATTCGATAGCATGTGTATAAAGGTTCCAACAAAGTTAGAAAAGCTGCCTTCAAAAAGAGGTAAATCTTACATAGGAATAAACTGTTTTGGGTTTGGTGGTACAAATGCTCACGTAGTCATGAGTAGTTACTCTAAAAACAATAAAGCTAGCAATAGAAATGAAGTAACTAAAAGAGAGCTGCCATATGTTCTTACAATATCAGCAAGAAGTGAGACGGCTTTAATGGAATTGGTTAAAAAATATAAGAAGCATATACGTAAGGCAGATGATGAATATAGTTTAGAAGATTTATGCTATTCCGCAGCTAGAAGACGTGCGCATCATAATTATAGGATGGCAATTGTATTTAATACAAAGGAAGAATTGTGTGAAAAGATTGATAGCTTTATTAGAAAAGAAGATATAGAGGGAGTTTTCACAGGTGGTAAACTGTCTCATAAAAAAGAAAAAGCTGTTTTCGTGTATACAGGTATGGGGCCTATCTGGTGGGCAATGGGAAGACAACTTTTAGAAACTAATAAAATCTTTAGAGGAGTAATTGAAAAGTGCGACAAGTTTGTTAAGGAGTATTCTGGTTGGTCACTTATTAAGGAGTTAATGGCAAGTGAGGATAAGTCTAAACTTGGAGAAACACTGTATGCTCAGCCAGCAAATTTTGCTTTGCAGATAGCACTTACAGAAGTATGGAAGTCTCTTGGGGTCATTCCAAGTGCAATTGTGGGACATAGTGTAGGTGAAGTGGCAGCAGCTTTTGAAGCTGGTATTTTTAGCTTTGAGGATGCAATGAAGGTAATAATCGAAAGAAGTAGATGGATTAATGAAACTGAAGGAAAGGGAACTATGCTTGCTGCAGGAATTTCAGAAGAAGAGGCTAAAAGCTTACTTGAAAAATATAAACAGGGAATGTCTATAGCAGTTATTAATAGTTCTAAATCAGTTACTTTATCAGGAAAAAGAGAAGTCCTAGAAAGTATAAAAGAAGAGCTTGATAAAAAGCAGGTTTTTGCTAAATTTTTAAATGTAAATGCTGCATATCACAGTTACGAGATGGACAAAATTGTAGGAGGACTAAAGGAGTCATTATTAGATATAAAACCAAATAAAGCGAAAACGCCAATATATTCAACTGTAACAGGTAAGTTAATGGTAGGTACAGAGTATGGTGCGGATTATTGGTGCTCTAATGTTAGAAACACTGTAAGGTTTAAGGAGGCTATTACAAATATAGCTGATGATGAATATGATACATTTATAGAAGTTGGACCTCATCCAGTATTAAAGACTTCTATACAAGATTGTTTTACAGACTTAAATAAACAAAGTGAGGTATTTTGTTCTATAAGACGTAAAAAGAATGAACTAATGGAGATTGTATCAAACTTAGCTTCACTTTATGTGGAAGGGTATTCTATTAATTGGGAACAGACTTATCCAGTTGGTAGCTATATTGAACTTCCTAAGTATGCATGGCAGCGCGAAAAGTATTGGATAGAGAGCGAATTGTCTCAGGAAATCAGATTAGGTAAAAACATGGATTCCATACTTGGACGTCCCCTTAGATCAGAAAAGCCTTCCTGGGAAACAGAAATGAGCGAGTTTAGAAATCCATTCCTTAGTGGGCATAAAATACAAGGAGCTATATTGTTTCCAGCCACTGGTTATATTGAATTAGCTTTTGCTTGCGCTAAAAAAGTAGTAAAAGATTCAGAATTTTATATGAAGGACATACAGTTTAGTAGGGCATTGTTCTTAAATAATGATGATGCGCCTATAGTTCGTACAAGTTATAATCCTTCAGATAGAACTATAGAAGTGTTTAGTAGACCAACAAGTAATACTAATAAGTGGACAAGCCATTGCATATCAAAACTAGGTAGAAGCATAAATTTTTATGAATCTAGATTATTATCTATAGATGAGATAAAAGATAGATGCACTGAAACTATAAGTAAGGACGAATTTTATAAATATATTAGTGACTATGGTTTTCAGTATGGAACAAGTTTTCAAGGAGTAAAAAAGCTTTGGAGAGGCGAAGATGAAGTTTTAGCTTTAATAGAAGCTCCTATTGAAACTTTGGATTTTAAAATAAACCATGTACTGCATCCTGCATTATTAGATTCTACACTTCAAAGCATGATTTCAATAATGCCTTCAGTAAGGAATGCAGCAGGAGAAGGCTTGATACCTATGGGGATTAAAGGACTTAAAGTATATAAAAAGCTTGAACCAATCATGTGGACTTATGCTAAATCAAGAATAGCAACAAATGATTATATGGTTGCAGACTTAAAAATATATGATAGATTTGGGCAAATAATTGCTGAGATTGACTCAATAGAGGCTAGAAATATTAATAATGATGAGAAGAGAGATAGTACAAATATAGATAAATGTTTATATTCCTTTGACTGGGAAGAAAAGGAAAAGGCTGAAGAAGCGAGTATGCTTTTAGGTTCAGAGGAAAAATGGGTTGTATTATGCGATAAGTCAGGCTTTGGAAGTGAGTTCATTAAATTAGCTCAATCAAATAGAGTGGAGTGCATTCCTGTAGAGTATGCTTCCAATTTATCAGGAGAACATATTAAGGTAAATCCAGAAGAAGAGGAGAGCTTTGAAAAAGTATTTATACAGCTCTCTGAAAATAAAAAAATAACAAAAATTATAAATCTATGGCCTTTGGATGCACATGGTGAGGAATCAATTGAAGATAAGAGTCTTAAAGCTCAAACCAATATAGGCAGTATTGCACTCTTAAATATGTTAAAGGCTATTAGTAAATTGAATATAGCACCTAAGATATGGACAGTTACTAAAGGCTCACAATTTGTTAATGGAATAGGAAGTGAAAAAGGACTTTATCAGTCTTCTATTTGGGGAATTTCAAGAGTATTTGGTTATAATGAAAAACCAGAATTATGGGGTGGAATAGTTGATATTGATGTGGAGGCTACTTCTAACATAAGCAATATTATAGCTCTATTCAAAGAGATAGTTTTACCTGATAGAGAATCTGAAATTGCATTTAGAGACAATAAGAGATTTGTTTCACGCATTAATAGAGTAGATACAAAGAAAAATGAGCTTCCAATTGAATTTGACAAAAACTCAAGTTATCTTATAACAGGAGCTTTTGGAGCTTTAGGTATGCTATTTAGTAAATGGATGATAGCACATGGAGCAAGAAACTTGATACTTATGGGAAGAACGGCTTTGCCTAACAGATGTGAGTGGAGAAGTGTTGATAAGGATTCTAAGATATTTAGTAGAATACAATTTGTAAAAGAACTAGAGAGACTTGGAGCAAATATTCATATTGCAAATGTTGATGTTTCAGATAAAGATAAACTTAAGGAATATGTTGAATTATATAAAAAAGAAGATTGGCCTAAAATAGCTGGTGTAATTCACACCGCTGGTATAGTTAGAGACAAGCCTATTGATAGTATGGATTTAGATACTTTTAGGCAGGTTTTTGCTCCAAAAGTACAAGGATCATGGAACCTTCATGAGGTATTTTCAAAGGAGAAGCTTGACTTCTTTATCTTGTTTGCATCTGTGGCATCTAAATTAATTGTGTCAGCAGGACAAAGTAATTATGCCTCTGCAAATGCTTTTATTGATGCTCTTGCAAATTACAGAAGATCAAAAGGCTTGCCAGCACTTGCTATAGATTGGGGACCATGGTCAGAGGTAGGAATGGCTGAAGAGCTTGATTTAACAAAATATTTTGAGGAGAGAGGTGTAGGAAGCATTTCTCCAGCAGCTGGTGAGAAGATTTTAGAATCACTTATAGGAACTAAGCTTTCTGAGGTTTGTGTAGTTCCTAATGTAAAATGGTCGCTTGCTACAAAATCTTATCTCACAGAAAATATACCATTAACCTTTGAACATTTGTTGGAAGAGGAAAAACCAAAAAATACTTCGCATAGTAAAAACACTATTTTAGAAAATGATTTAGAAGAGGCTGCTATTGAAGAAAGCATGGATGAAAAGTCTTCTGTCGAGAATCGTCTTAAGAATATAATCTCGGATGTTACTAAGATTGATGCATCAAAGATAAAAGTTGAGGATGCCATTAGTGATCTTGGCATAGATTCAATGATGGCTAATGAAATAAAACATAAGATTAAAGTTAACTTTGATATTGTTATTTCTGTAGTTGAACTTTTAAAAGGAAATTCAATTAAACAACTAGCTGATGTAATGATGAGCAAAGTAACTGCATAAAGAAAAATATTTTAGTATGCCAAATGAAATTTATATTTTGTTTGGCATACTTTTTTTATGTAAAAATATTTGAAGTAATCGGTTCTTTAATTTAAATGTGAACAGGTATATACTTAAATTATAGAAAAAAAATTTTTTGTTGTTAGCGTGTGCATTAAATGGTATTGGATGGTGAAAAGTTTGGCTACAGATATGACAGAAGGGAATGTGTCAAAGCACTTGATTAAATTTGCTATTCCCCTAATCCTTGGCAATCTATTTCAATTAACTTATAACGCTTCTGATTCAATTATTGTAGGAAGATTTGTTGGAAAGAATGCTTTAGCAGCAGTTGGTATAGCAAATCCTATTATGAATATAGTCATGTTTTTTATAGTTGGAATATGTCTTGGAGCATCTGTTCTTATGAGTGAATACTACGGAGCAGGTAACGTAAAAAAATTAAGAAGAGAGATTTCTACAACAGTTATAGCTGGATTTATATTTACTGTTTTAATTATTATTATTTGTGTGATTTTCACAGAACCTATATTAGGGCTAGTAAAAACACCTAAGGAAATAATTCCGGAAGCTGCGATATATCTTAGGATTATATTTATAAGTCTTATATTTACTTTTTTTTATAATATATATGCAGCTGCACTTAGGAGTATAGGAGATTCTAAAAATCCGCTGCTTTTTTTGATGATATCAGCAGTTTTAAATGTAGTTATGGATATTGTATTTGTTGTTTGGCTTAAAATGGGTGTGGCCGGTTCAGCCATTGCAACATCTGTAGCAGAGATGATGTCCTGTGTCTTTTGTATTGTGTATGTTCATTTTAAAATACCAATACTAAAGTTTTCTTTTAAAGATATGGTAATTGATAAAGGCCTTTTAAGATCAACTGTGAATTATAGTTGGGCTACAGCAATGCAGCAGACCTGTTTATATGTAGGTAAGTTTATGGTACAAGGAGCGGTTAATCCTTTGGGGGTAAATTCCATTGCAGCTTTCAATGCAGTAAACCGTGTAGACGATTTTGCATTTGCACCAGAACAAAGCATAAGCAATGCTATGACTACTTTTTTAGCTCAAAATAGAGGAGCAAATAAGTACAAGCGTATAAAAAAAGGTTTCTTAACAGGGATGAAGCTCGAGACGTTGTATTGGTGTATTTTAGTTGGAATAGTCTATTTAGGATCTACGGCTATAATGAAACTTTTTGTAAGTGGAAGCGAAGTAAAGGTTATAAGCATTGGTTCTTATTACCTAAAGCTAATGGCATTTTTCTACTTACTTCCAAGTTGGACAAATGGTGTGCAAGGGTATTTTAGAGGTATGGGAGATATGAAAATCACCTTAAGATCTACGTTCTCTCAGATAGTAGGAAGAGTAGCTTTTTCATATATACTTGCACCTAGAATAGGTATGGTTGGAATTGCTTTTAGTTGTTTGGGAGGATGGATAGTAATGTTAGCTTATGAGGTTCCATGCTTGATAAAATATAGAAGAAATTTCAATAATAAGCTTTCAGAGAGTTCAATTTAAAATTAAATATATAAAACTTAATTTCACGAAGGCTATGACTAGAGGTTATGATCAATTTTGCAATCATAATTTTAGTCATAGTTTTTTATATATGCAGTTTGGAGTTTGAGTTTTATGGCAAGGATATTATTATATAGAACTTGTATTTAATGGGAGGGGTAAATTTGGTTAAGGTTTTTTTAAAATTGGATCATGGAACACCGCAATATGCATGCAGCTCCTGTAGCAATTGTAATAGCGTTTATGGAAAAAGTATGTGTAAAATAAAAAGCAGGGGATGCTGCTGGTACTTTCCTAAGTTTACGCTTTATGAAATTCATAAAATGTCTAAAAATAATCTTGGACGTGAAACTTTAAGAAAGATACTTAACATTCAAAGTACTAAAATTTATAATTATTATATTCATGCTAAAGGATATTTTGATAAGACGTCGTTTAATAAGTATATTAGTTCTAATAATCAATATGAGGATGTTAAAGATAAATCTATATTCTTTAGAGCATGTCCTTTTGTAGAACCTGAAAAAGGATGCGCTTTACCACAGCAATACAGAAGCTTCGTTTGTAACTTTTTTATATGTGAAGAGGTAAAAAAAGTTTTAAAAGGGAATAGTGAATTTAGAGATTATATCAAGGAATGTAATAGTTATGTAAGATGGATTGATTGGGAGAACGTCGCGCTAAGAGCTATGCTTGATGAAAAGAATATTAATCTAGTGGATAATTTTAATGAAGTGATTGAATTTTTAAGTGAAGTTCCTCTTGAAAACTTTGAATTTAGAAAATTAAAGGAACTTAAGGTTGCTGGAGAATAGTATTTATTAAAGGAAAAAAATATGGATATTTAATTTATATAAAGAGAACACGTGTGCATCTGTTGATGGTTTTATTATGATTAAGAGTATATTATTTAAAATAATTCTAATATTTTTCTTTTGTGTTTCGATAATAGATGTATTATAGAAAAGTATAAAAGCAAGAGGTGAAGTAAATGGAATTATTAAAAAAAACAAAAGAACATATAAGTTTCAAGATAATACTGCCTATTGTTATTTGTTGTATTCTGTCTATTGTTATTACAGCAGTGGTCTGTATTCAAAAAACTACGGGTTTAGTTACTAATGAGGCAGAAGATAAACTAATGGAGGTATCTCAAAATAAAGCTAATGATGTAAATAAGCTTTTGCTTAACACAGAAACATCCACAAGTGATGTAGAAAACTTAATAAATTCTAATTTTGATGCAAATAGAGCTAAGATTGATGGAAATTATACGAATGAATATGTGCAATCGATTGATGAATATATGAAGGAGATTGCTACTAAAAATAATAAGGTTTTAGGAATTACTGTTTTATTCAATCCGGAAGTAACAAAAAATTTGTATCAGATTTGCTATGAAAAAGAAGGAAGCCAGGTTAAAGAGATAAGTAAATTTTCAATAAGTGATTTTGATCCAAGTAAAAAAAGTATGGCTTGGTACTATAATCCTGTGAATTCCAAGAAAGCAATTTGGAGTGATCCTCATTATGATGCATCAGAAAGCTCAAATGCAAATAGTAAGGATATGAGAATTGCATATACTAAACCGATTTTTAAAAATGGTGAATTAGTTGCCGTAATTGCAATCGACTTATATTTCAATGATTATGTTAAGATGATAAATAATGTTAAGCTATATAATAGCGGATATGCCTATCTACTTAATGACAAATTTAATTTTGTCGTTGATAAGAAATATACGACTAAAGATAGTTTTCAAAAAGTAAATAATGGTTTATTCAGCAAATATACTGATAAAATGGCATCTGACAGTAATGGGGTTGAAGACTATAAGTTAAATGGTGAAGGTAGAGCGTTTGCATACAGTAAATTAATTAATGGGAATATAATGGTAGTAGATGCACCAAAAAAAGAAATGCTAAGCGGATTCTCAAGTTTAAAGATATATATAACTGTATTAGCATTGATTTTAATTACACTAGGAACATTTGCAGCTGTTATTATAGGAAGAGTTATAGCTAAACCTATTATAGCCACAACTTCTTTTGTAAATAGGACAGCTGAATTGGATTTAACAAATGATGAGAGTTATGATTTTCTTTTGAATTACAACGATGAAGTTGGAGTTTTGATTAAGTCCTTTGTTAGAATGAAAAAGGAACTTATAAAAATGGTTAAAAGTATTATGACCTCTTCTGACAAGCTAGGTATTTCTAGTGAAAAGCTTTCGTCTACAGTAGGTGATATGTCGGTAAAATTTAATGAAATAAATGGAGGCTCAAAAAAGATATCTTCAGACATAATGAGTACAAGTGCTGCATCAGAGGAGATTACAGCATCAGTAGAAGAGATAAACTCTTATGTAACTGAATTATCAAATAAGGCTAACGAAGGTAGAAATAATTCTGAAGGAGCTAAAACAAGAGCGTCAGAAGTTAAAAATAGAGTTGAGAGCACATCTGAAAAAATAGATGAAGTTTATAAAGAGAAAAAAGATAGAATTCTAAGTTGTATTGAAGAAGGAAAAGTTGTACAAGATATAAGACTTATGACAGAGGCAATAACGGACATAGCAGAGCAAACTAATCTTCTTGCTTTAAATGCGTCAATAGAAGCAGCTAGAGCGGGAGAACAAGGCAAAGGTTTTGCAGTAGTAGCTGATGAAGTTAGAAGATTAGCTGAAAGTTCATCAAAAACAGCTAACAGTATTAAAGATGTAACTATAAAAGTAGAAAATGCATTTAAGAATATAGCTACAAGTAGTGAAGAGATATTAAGGTTTATACAAGAGGATATATCCAATCAGCTGGGAGAGCTCAATAAAATAGGTGATAATTATTATGAGGATGCAGATTTTATAAGTAGCATGTCTACTGAAATTGCATCAATGGTTAACGAATTAAACACAGCAATCGAACAAGTAAGTGAAGCTGTACAAAATACAGCAGTGCTTCAACAGAGTTCTTCAGAAAATATAAGCGTTATAGATGATAGTATTAATGAAGCGTCAAACGGAATCAATGAAATTTTAGACACAGCTAAAAATCAAACGGCAATGTCACAAGAACTTAATAGTATAATAAATAAGTTTAAAATTTAAAGTTTAAGAAGAAGTATGTTTTGTCATAATGTTATCAAAACATACTTCTTTTTTATGCGTATAATAAAACAATTACTTTGAATTTAGTAGCTATTAAAAACGGATATTTGAAATAATAAAAGGAATACTAGTTATATAAAAAAGCTACAAAGGAGGCATTACAATGAAACATGCATTGGCATTAATAATAAAGTTTGTAATGGTTACAATTGTTTTAGAAGTTGTACTTAAACTTATGACTAATTTGACCTTTGGAGATATAGTATATATTTCAATAGCAGTAACAGCAATTGCCTACATTGTTGGAGATCTTATGATTTTACGTGTTTCTAACAATTTTGTTGCAACCCTTTCAGATATTGGTCTTGCTTTTTTAATTATACTTATGTTTAATTATTCCTGGTATAATGTTCGTATATCGGTTATCGATGCACTTGTTGCAGCTGTAGCTACAGGTGTTGGAGAAATATTCTTTCATAAGTATGTTGAAAATTATGTATTTGTTAAAACTAATAAATCTGAATAATGATAAAAAATTAATGGGATTTATTTAAATGAATCCCATTAATTTTTTTACTTTAGTACAATTTTCGGTAGATGTAAGCATTTCTAAAAGAGTAAATGCTACGTTAAATGCAGTAGAAGGATTATAGGAAGTTATAACATTCTTATCTATTACAATTGGCTGATTCTCTAGAATCTTCACTCCAAACTTCGATAATTCGTATTGTCTTTTCCTGTCATTTAAATTATAAGTGGTAGCAGTTCTGCCTTTTAATATTCCGCTCTTCCCAATAGAGAGAGCGCCAACACATACAGAAGCTATTATTTTTCCTTTAGCATTAAAAGTTCTTATTAAGTCTAAGAAACTATTACTGTAGGCATCAATAAAAAATCCAGCTTCTTCAAAGCCCCCAGGAATTACAAGAGCTTCGAAATCATCCACATTAACATTTTTAATTTTAATTTCAGGTAATACTGTAAAGTTCCAAGTGCATTTTATTTTGTCATGCATCCCAGCAGTCACCACAAGTGTGCTTCCATCTCCTTCCAGCATATTCCACCCTAATACATCAGTAAAAACACTTGCTTCGACAGCTTCAAAACCATTTGCTAATAATAAAAGTATTTTTTTCATAATAAAATCACCTCGTATATAAAGTATATGTCTAAGTTTATAATCAGTAAAATTGAAATATATGAAGTTTATAATCGATAAATATGATAATATAAAAATAAGGAGATGAATTAGTATGGAAATAAGACACTTACAGACATTTGTTTCAGTGGTTGAAAAGAATGGATTTACAAGGGCATCAGAACATTTAGGGTATGCTCAATCAACAGTTACAACACATATCCAGGCGCTTGAGGAAGAATTAGGACAAACACTATTTGAAAGACTTGGCAAGAAAATAGTTATAACCAGCTTTGGAAAGCAGTTACTTCCATATGCTAGAGAAATGCTAAGAATTCATAGTGAAATAAATAATATGAGCAAAGAGGCGGATGAGGTTAAAGGAGAAATAGTAATAGGAGCTGGTGAATCACTATCGATATATAGGATTGATAAAATACTTAGAAATTATAAAGAGAAGTATCCTAAAGTATCTATAGTTTTAAAAAATTCAATTTGCAGCGATTTAAGGAAAAGACTTTATGATGGTGAGTTTGATTTAATTTTCACTATTGAGCCAAGTATTTTAGACGATAACTTGTTTATTACAAAGTTAAAGGAAGAAAAGTTGGTTATGATATCGAGTAGTGGATTTTCAAATAGCGAAAATGTAATATTTAGCGAGAAAGGATGTAGCTTTCGCAATTCATTTGAGAGTTATCTGAAATTGAAGAAAATAAAATATAAAAATCCTTTAGAACTCTCTAGTATAGAAGCAATTAAAAAATGTGTAATAAATGGGCTTGGAGCATCAGTACTTCCTCTCTATTCAATTAAGGAAGAATTGAATAATAATAGTATAAAAGCAGAGGACTTAGATGAAACTTTTGAAAAGTACTATTCTAAAATAATTTATCATAAAAACAAAAAGGTGTTTCCTGCCATGGAAAAATTTATAGAGATAGTTTTAGATGAATCAAATAACTGGAATTAAAAAAAACTTATACCGCTAAGTGTATAAGTTTTTTTGTATTAATCTATATTTTTTAAAATTTTGTATGTTGCATTGATATCGCTAGGGGTAGTTCTGCAACAGCCACCTATAACACTAGCTCCATTTTCAAACCACTCTTTAGCGCTTATACTAAAAGCATTGCTTGAAGAAGCACCATGCCAAGTTTTTGTGTTAGCATCGTATTCCTCGCCCGAATTTGGATAAACAATTATAGGTTTATCAGATGCCTTTTTAATTTCCTTTATAAGTGAATTTATGTACTTAGGAGAAGTACAATTTACTCCAATAGCAGCAATATTTTTACAGGAGTTTAAAACTTTAGCACATTCAAAAATAGGAGTGCCATCACTTATCTCATAATCGTTTTTACAGCTAAAGCTTATCCAGGCATATACACCAGGAAATTCTTCAAGAAGTTTAACTATGGCTCTGGCTTCAGTTAGGTTTGGAATTGTCTCACAAGCTAAAATATCAGCACCAGCTTCTATCAAAAGCTTAACATTAGATTTGTGAAATTTAATTAGTGCGTTTTCATCTATTTTATAATCTCCCCTGTACTCGGAACCATCTGCAAGGTAAGCACCATAAGGGCCCACAGAACCTGCTATAAAAGGTTTTGCTCTATTGCGTCTGTTTGTAGGGTTGCCCCAAAATCTATCTCTAGCCTTTTTAGCGATAGCAACTGAGTTTCTTATAAGATCTTTTGCTTTATCCCGAGGAAAGCCGTTTTTCATAAAACCATCTATTGTAGCTTGATAGCTTGAAGTTATAGCACAATCAGAGCCAGAAACAAAATAGTCGTAATGGACATTTTCTATTATTTCAGGGTTGTTTGCAAGAATTTTTGCTGACCAAAGCGAGTCGTTTAAGTTGCAGCCTCTTTTTTCTAATTCGGTGGCAAGAGCCCCATCTAGAATAACTACCGGAAAATCATCTAATATACTTTTAATTGGATTTGACATGAAAAAACCTCCTCTGTATGAATAAATATACTAAATATTATTATATAATGTATTGTTTATTCATGATAGTGTGGTAATATATTAAAGTAAATAATATTATAACAGATTATGAGGGATGGAAATGACGTCTAAAAAAGAACAAAAGAATGAGCTTAAGAGAACACTGACGGCAAGGCATATGAATATGATCGCAATAGGAGGCTCTGTTGGAACTGGACTTTTTTTTGCAAGTGGAAGTGCAATAAGCACAGCAGGACCAGGAGGAGCGCTTCTTGCATATATAATCACGGGAATTCTAGTTTATGTACTAATGATGTCACTAGGAGAAATGTCAACACTATTACCTATTTCGGGTTCTTTTGAAACCTATGCTACTAGATTTGTAGATCCAGCACTTGGATTTACTCTTGGCTGGAACTACTGGTTTTCTTGGTCCATATGTGTGGCATCGGAATTAGTTGCAGGATCACTTATAGTGAAGTTTTGGTTTCCTCATACTAATACAACCATTTGGAGCATAGGATTTTTACTTGTAATTTTTATACTAAATATTCTTTCTGCTAAAGCTTATGGAGAAAGCGAATATTGGTTTTCAAGTATTAAGGTAGTTACTATAATCATATTTATCATAGTTGGAGTACTTATGATATTTGGAATTATGGGAAATGATTCACCTGGTTTTAAAAATTGGGTTATATCGGGAAATGGTTCGAGAGCACCGTTTGTAGGTGGAATAGCAGCAATTATAAATGTTTTTTTAGTTGCAGGCTTTTCGTTTTCAGGTACAGAAATAGTTGGACTTGCAGCTGGAGAAACAGAAAATCCTGAGGAAAACGTCCCAAAGGCAATTAAATCTGTTTTTTGGCGTATACTACTATTTTATATTTGTGCAATTATAATAATAGGCTTTCTAGTTCCTTTTAATGACAAGAATCTATTAAAAAGTGGAGTTAATAATATAGCATATAGTCCATTTACAATGGTATTTGCAAAGTGTGGAATAGCTTTTGCGGCAAGTGCTATGAATGCTGTAATTTTAACCTCAGTACTTTCTTGCGGAAACTCAGGACTTTATGTATCATCACGTATGCTATATTCTCTTGCAAAAGAAGGAAAAGCACCTAAGTTTTTAGCAAAGGTAAACAAGCAAGGTGTACCTATGAATGCGTTATATGCAACAACTTTAGTTGCATCCTCTGCATTTTTGTCATCACTTATTGGTGAAGGAAAGATATACTATGTTTTATACAATGCATCTGGAATAACAGCATTGTTTGCATGGCTTGGTATAGGAATCTGTCATTACAGGTTTAGAAAAGCTTATGTAGCGCAAGGAAGAGATTTAAAGGACTTGAAGTTTAAGGCTAAGTTTTATCCTTATGGTCCTATTATGGCAATAGTGTTATGCGTAGTAATAATATTTGGAGCTAACATATGGATATTTCAGGCTCCAAAGTTCAGTTGGTTTGATTTTATAAGTAATTACATTTGTATTCCTATATTTATAGCACTATATATAGCATATAAATACATTAAGAAAACTAAGCTAGTTCCGCTTGAGGAATGCGATTTTGAATATAACGGAAAAGATAAATAATAAAAACGAGGATATGTAAATCCTCGTTTTTTATTATTTTACTTTTTTAGATTTAATAGATAAGTAAAGAGACAGTAAAAAACCTACACCTATTACAATTGCAGCAATGAGGATAGAACCATTAAATCCACTGTATAGGGCAGCTCTAGAACTTCCAGGATGTGATGTTAAATATTTTGTTTGGAAAGAAGTCATGAGGCCAACGTACACAGAAGAACCTAAAGCTCCTGCAAGCTGCATTGCAGTGTTTACTATAGCCACACCATCAGCTCGAGTTTTATTTGGTAGTACACTTAAAGAGGTAGTTTGGCTAGTTGACATTGTCATTGATTGTCCAAACATTATGCAACAGTAAAGTAGAGTTATTGTCAAAACTGAAGTTGTAAGAGAAGCCCTAGACAATATAAAGGTAAATACGCATATTATTGCAAAGCCACATGGTATTAATAATCTTCCACCTATTTTGTCAAAAGTTTTGCCCACAAATGGAGTGCATATAGCAGAAACAAGGATTGCTGGAAATAAAACAAGTGCAGAGGTAAAGGTTGAAGTTTTTAATCCATCTTGAAGCAGTGTTGGAAGTATTATATTTGCTGAAAATTGAAAAGATTGCACAATAGCTATTAATAGCACACCAACAGTGAATACAGGATTCTTAAAAGGTCGCAATTCAAGTATTGGGGCACTTAAGGTTAATTGACGTTTAACATATATTATTAATGAAATTAAGCCAACAGCCAATATAACTAAAGAAGTTGATAGCTTTGAAGTACCTAGTGAACTTATAGAATATATTACTCCAGCAAAAGCTATAGTGGATAAAACAATAGATAAATAATCAATCTTTGGCTTTGTTATTTCTGAAGTATTCTCAAGAAAAATTGAACCTAAGATTATACAAAGAATTAAAAATGGAACTAATACAATAAACAAAGAATGCCAACTAAAATATTGCAAAAGTATTCCTGAGGCAGTAGGGCCTAAAGCAGGGCCTAATGTAAGTATAGAAGCACAAAGTCCCATAATTGAACCATGCTTCTCTCGAGGGGTTATAGCTAATGAAGAATTCATCATTAGAGGGATTATTAAGCCTGTTCCAAATGCTTGAATTATTCTTGAAATAAGTAATGCTGTGAAAGATTTAGAAAATATAGCACATACTGTTCCTAATAAAAGGAATAATATCGAAGATAAATATAATTGCTTTGTGGTGAAGGTGTGAAGTAGAAAAGCCGTAACTGGTACGAGAATTCCAACTACTAAAACATTACCTGTTATTAACCATTGAACCGTTAGTGCAGTAACATTCATTTCCTTCATAAGAGTTGGAAATGCTACATTTAATACTGTTTCATTAAATAGGGATAAAAAGCCAGCAAGTAAAAGGGTAAACATAATTCCTTTTACATTGTATTTAGGGGGAGTTTCTGTACAAATTTGTTTTGCTTCCATGTAGTGTAATCTCCTTAATTATTAATTAGACCAGTCTATATAAATTACTGCGAAAAAATGCATCTTATTTAAATAAATAAGGACGCAATAATAAATCTATTTGTTTATGAAAATTAAAAAGGGCTTCTTGATTTTCTTGTGTTAGAGATATAGTAATGGAACCTTCTAGTAGTGTAAGTATGGTCATGCTTAGAAATTCAGCAGTCTCCTCCTTAATTCCACTTTGAATCAATTTATTAAAGTAAATATGCTGTAATTCCATGAATGAATCCCTGCATGCTTTTTTTAAAGCTTCGCTGGAGGAATATGTCTCTAGTGATAAAAGGCTTAGTGAAATGTCCTTTGGTTTTCCATATGTTTTCAAGTCGTTTATTATATGAGTAACAACTGACTGAATGGCTTTAATGGGATCTTCATATTCCGCCATATCCCTCATTAAATTGCTTTTAATATTTTGGGTAGAAACCTTTATAGCTTCTAAAGCCAATTCTTCTTTACCATTTGGAAAGTAATAATAAAGGGAACCTTTTGGGGAACCACTTTCTTTTAATATTTCATTTAATCCAGTAGCATTAAAGCCTTTGGTTTGGAAAAGATGAGCTGCTGCAATTAAAATTTTTTCTCTCGAATCGTTTTTGTGTTTCATAATAATTCACTTCCTAATTATAATGACTGGTCTACATAACAATACATTATATATGAAAAAAAGTCAAGGTGAAGGTTTCTATTTAAATTAGTCAAGATTTTGTACGCAGTTAAATTCCGTTAGGTATTTCCAATATCTCTTAGGCATATTAGTTCTACGGCATTTAGGATTATGTCTTCCTTCAATTTCAACAGTTCTGTAGTAAAGACTCCAAAGCTTTCTAAAATGCTTTTCTTCTTCTGTAACATCAGGAAGCCTCATGTCTTCTACAGGGATAATACTGGCTTTATGGGGTTTATATATAAGAGCCATATCGTGAGTTTTATCATGAATTAAAAAATGTTCTTCAGGATACCTTGAACAAAAGTGACTGCTTAAAAGGGGAAGAATAAAGTTTTTCGGTTCTATTTGTGCAACTAATCCATCTTTAAAAGCTGAGAAACGTATGAAGCCTTTAAAAAGATGGCTTTCTTTATTTAGGTGAGTTACTGCTTTAAATAGAATATGTACTATATCGTTGGATAGCATGTTCATAACCTTAGGGCCGTATGTATAACCAAGGCGCATAAAAAGTAGAAGGTTTAGTTCCTTGTCTTCAAGGCAGGTTAAAAAAACTCTCTTTATAAAATCAAAAGCATTGACTCCCATCTTTAGAGGGATGGATTTTATTACTCTCGAAGCTTTAGCTAAATCAGTTGCTACTTCTTTTGCCATAAATAGTGTCATTTGAGCGTTATTTGTTACTAATATGTTCACCGGTATTTCATTTTTTTCGTAGCTTTCAAAAACGCAGCACATTAAGCCTTCAAAGCTGCCATCATAATAATATATTAAATTTGACCTGTTAGGCATTTTTGAATTTCCTCCCTTAAGAGAGCTTTGTTATTGAAAAAAGATAGCTGTTCATATTGTGTTTCAATAGGAACATTATTTTTATACATATCAAGAGATTTTTCAGATAGCAGAGATCTTAAAACGGAGTCCTGAGATATTTTAATTCCGTCCATGCTTTTCCCGCAGCAGGTTATAAAATATTGGGCTCTTTTCAACACAACTCCAAGCTTCTTTAATCCAGCAAAGTTTAAATTTACAGTTCGTCTTGTCATTACAATTCTTCTAGCACTATTTACTCCTATACCAGGAACTCTAAGTAATACTTTGAAGGGAGCTTTGTTAACATCGACGGGAAAAAACTCCATGTGATTAAGGGCCCAATTACATTTTGGATCTATATACGGGTGAAAACTCTGATGCCTGTTATCTAAAAGCTCAGTTGCCTTAAAGCCATAGAATCTTAACAGCCAATCTGCTTGGTAAAGTCTATGTTCTCGCAAAAGAGGAGGCTTAGTATCCACTGATGGTAAAAGTGGGTTTGAGGCAACTGGCATGTAAGCAGAAAAGAAAACTCTTTTTAGCTTATATTTACTGTAGAGGCTTTCAGTAAGATTTAAAATTTGAAAATCCGTATCAGGGGTAGCGCCTATAATCATTTGTGTGCTTTGACCTGCAGGAACAAATTTAGGAGCATGCCTGTATCTTACTATATCAGTAGTATTTTCGCTTATTTTATTTTTAATATATCCCATGGGCTTTAGTATGGAATGCTTAGATTTATTGGGAGCAAGGAGTTTTAGGCTTTTTTGCGATGGAAGTTCTATATTAACGCTCATTCTATCGCAGAGCATACCAAGCTTATCAATTAAAGTATCATCGGCTCCAGGAATTGCTTTAGCATGTATGTATCCGTAAAAATTATATTCGTATCTTAAAATCCTTAAAACTTCAATCATTTGCTCACAGGTATAATCAGGATTTTTCATCACACCAGAGCTTAAAAAAAGCCCTTCTATATAATTTCTTCTATAAAAGTTCATTGTAAGATCCGCTAGTTCTCGTGGTGTAAATGAAGCGCGAGGAGTATCGTTTGAAATTCTATTTACACAGTACTGACAGTCGTAAATACAGGCATTAGACATAAGGACTTTTAAAAGGGAAATACACCGTCCATCTCCTGCAAAACTGTGACATATACCGCAGGCTTCAGCACTGCCCATGCCGCCTAACTTGGATTTTCTATCAACACCGCTGGAAGTACAGGAAGCATCATATTTAGCAGCATCAGTTAAAATTTCAAGTTTTTCAAATACATCCACAAAATCACCTCCAATTTTTATTAATTATACCATCAAACATATGTTCGTGTAAAGATAGACAAAAAATTTTTTGAACTTAAACGTGGATATGTTAATACTTTGTGGATAATTAATGGTAAAGAAAAAGGTTTTCCACAAGTATTATGTGAAAAACCCTATGAATTTAATCTTCGTTGTACAGATGGTAAAGAGCTTGAGTGCCTAAGTCTTCTTTTCCTTCCTTTATAAGCTTATCGTAAAGCTTTTTTGAAAGTTCTAAAGCTGGTGTTTTAAGGCCCATTTCATCAGCTTCTTCTAAAGCAATTTTCATATCTTTAACGAAATGTTTAATGTAGAAGCCAGGATTAAAATCACCCTTCAGTATTCTTGGAGCATAAGCACTTAATTGCCAGCTTGCAGCTCCACCTGCACCTATGGATTTTAAAACAGTTTCAGCGTTAAGGCCAGATTTTTTTGCGTAGGATAAAGCTTCACATACTCCCATAATGTTAGAAGCTATAGCTATTTGGTTACACATTTTTGTATGTTGACCCGAACCAGCTGAACCCTGAAGTACTATATTTTTTCCCATAAGCTCAAATATAGGCATTAAAGCATCAAATGCTTCTTTGTCTCCACCAACCATTATAGACAGAGTCCCTTCAGCAGCACCAATATCACCACCAGAAACAGGAGCATCAAGTGCGAAAATGTTCCTTTCCTTTGCGGCAGCGTATATTTTTTTTGCTAAAGATGGTTTTGAAGTTGTCATATCTACAACATAGCTTTGAGGTTTAAGGTTATTTAGTATTCCATTGTCATTAAAGTATACTTCTTCTACATCGCTAGGATAGCCTACCATTGTTATTATAACGTCGCATCTTTGAGAAAGCTCTTTTATAGATGTTTCTAGTACAGCTCCAATTTCAACTAAAGGCAGTGCTTTTTCTTTAGTTCTATTATAAACGTGCACAGTGTATCCACCCTTTAATAGGTTTTTTATCATACCTTTTCCCATTACGCCTGTTCCGATAAAGCCTATTTTTGTGTTTTTATTTATCATATAGTCCTTTAGCATATAACTAAAGTTTTCACCTCTTTTACAAGTTTTTTGAAATATAACCTATTTAACTGTAGTTTAAAAAAGCATTAAAGCCAAATAAGGTTTAATGCTTTTGCTAAAAATTAGCGTATGAAGTTTGTTCTAATAGTTTGTTCTTTTTCCGGTAATTTTACTCCAGCTTCTTTTCCTGCTTGTATACTTTTTAAAAGCCAAGCCATATTTTTTCCAAGAGTTCTCATAGTTTGCATTCCCTCAAGATCCTGCTTTACTTCTTCAGGAGTATTTCCATGCACCATATTCCAGTACTGAGAGGATACTATAGGCATGTTTGCAATTGTGAAATACTTATTTAGTTGGTCAAAAGCAGCAGCAGCACCACCACGTCTACAGCTCACAATTGCAGCACCAGGCTTGTATGCAAAATCTTTTCCAGCGTAGAAAAATCTATCTAAGAAGGAAGTCAAAGCACCTGAAGCAGCAGCATAATGTACAGGAGAGCCGAATATAAATCCGTCAGCAGTTTTGGCTTTTTCAAGACCAGCATTTAAAGTGTCATCATCAAAAACGCATTTTCCTGAACCTGTTTTTGAGCAAGTACCACAGCCAATACATCCTCTAACAGGCTTAGTCCCTATTTGAAAAATTTCCGTTTCTATATTTTCTTCTTCTAAGGCTTTTGCCACTTCACTTAAAGCAGTATAAGTACAACCTTTAGCATGTGGACTTCCATTGATAAGTAATACTTTCATATAAAGACCTCCAATATTAAAAATATAATATAAGAATATTAACATTGTGATTTATAACCTACAAGGTTAATATTCCATTCCATTATATATAATAATAACATATTTTTTTAGTTAAGTTTCATATAAGAAGTTCGACAATTATTAACGATGTATAAAAAAACGATAATGTATTTGTTAAAAATATTCTAATGACTTTTATGAAATTAAAAAATGTAGTATCATGTGATTAAATGCAAGTATATATTAATTATGTTGGGATAGGTTAAACCGAGGGAGGATAACTATGGCACAATTGGAAGACGCCGACGATATTGTTGAATATGATATTGAGGAAAGAATAGAAGAAATGCAAGAGATGATAATGAAATATAGCGCAGCCATAAAAGAAGTTAAAACAAAGCTTGAAATTTTGGATAATGAATTTAAAGTAAAAAGAAAAAGAAATCCTATAGAATATATGAAGGACAGAGTTAAAGATCCTAAAAGCATAATGGATAAGCTTGAGCGTAAGGGACTTGAAGTAAGCTTTCGTTCAGCAAAGGAAAACTTGAATGATATAGCTGGGATAAGAGTTGTATGTTCTTTTGTAAGTGATATTTATGAAATTGCAGATATGCTTAAAAATCAAGATGATATAAAGCTCATAAATGAGAAGGATTATATAAAAAACCCTAAGCCAAATGGGTATAGGAGTTTTCATATGATTCTTGAGGTACCTATATTCTTTTCTGATCATGTTGAACCTGTTAGGGTTGAGGTTCAAATAAGGACTATTGCCATGGATTTTTGGGCAAGCTTGGAGCACAAATTATATTACAAAACACTAGGTACGGATGCTGAAATCATAAGATGTGAATTAAAAGAATGTGCAGATGTGATATCTGAAACTGATATTAAGATGCAGAATATACAGAAAGAGGTAGAAAAATTAGTTTGAAAAATGTCCTAGCTTCATTTAAACTATTAGTCATGTAGAGTATTTTATTAATGTAAATTGTGGAGGTCAAAGTGAGTATTTTAAATGTCAAAAATGTAAACCATGGCTTTGGTGATAGAGCTATTTTTGAGGATGTATCCTTTAGGCTTTTAAAGGGAGAACATGTTGGACTAGTTGGTGCCAATGGAGAAGGTAAATCTACTTTTATGAGCATAATAACAGGAAAACTTATGCCTGATGAAGGAACCATAGAGTGGTCAAATAATGTTAGAGTTGGTTACATGGACCAGCATGCAAGCCTTCAAAAGGGAAAAACCATAAAAGATGTATTAAAGGATGCCTTTAAGTACCTCTTTGATATGGAAGCAAATATGATGGAGATTACTGACAAGATGGCAGAAGCTTCGGAAGACGAACTTCAAAAATTGTTAGATGAAATGGGTACAATACAAGATACCTTAGATAATAATGATTTCTATGTTATAGACGTGAAAATAGAAGAAGTGGCTAAGGGACTTGGAATTACAGATATAGGACTTGATAAGGATGTAGCTGATTTAAGTGGTGGTCAGAGGACAAAGGTTCTTCTTGCTAAGCTTTTACTTCAAAAGCCGGATATACTTTTACTGGACGAGCCTACTAATTATCTTGATGAAGTTCATATTGAATGGCTTAAGAGATACTTAAATGATTTTGAAAATGCATTTATTTTAATATCTCATGATATACCATTCTTAAATTCTGTTATTAACGTAATATACCATATAGATAACAGAAAATTAACTAGATATGCTGGAGATTATGATAACTTCATGAGAGTTTATGAAGCAAATAAAAAGCAGGTTGAAGCAGCTTATGAAAGACAGCAGCAGGAGATTGCAAAATTAAAGGATTTTGTAGCTAGAAATAAGGCAAGGGTTGCAACTACGGGAATGGCTAGAGCTAGACAAAAGCAGCTTGATAAAATGGATATAATAGAAAAAACTCAAGAAAAACCAAAGCCGGAGTTCAACTTTAAAACTGCTAGAACTTCAGGAAAGCTAATTTTTGAAACTAAAGACCTAGTTGTTGGATATGATAGTCCTCTTTCAAAGCCTTTAAATTTAACTATGGAAAGAGGTCAGAAAATAGCCTTAGTTGGAGCTAATGGACTTGGAAAAACTACTCTTTTAAAAAGTCTTCTTGGAAAGATAAAACCTATTTCAGGAGATGTAGAGCTTGGAGATTATCAATATATAGGATACTTTGAGCAGGAAATAAAAGAGGCAAATGATAAAACTTGTATCGAAGAGGTTTGGGAGGAGTTCCCTGCATACACTCAATACGAGGTTAGAGCAGCCCTTGCGAAATGTGGACTTACTACTAAGCATATAGAAAGTAAGGTTATGGTACTTAGCGGAGGAGAGCAGGCTAAGGTAAGGCTTTGCAAGCTTATAAATAATGAGACAAATATATTAATTCTAGATGAGCCTACAAACCACTTAGATGTAGATGCAAAGGATGAGCTTAAAAGGGCGCTTAAGGAGTACAGAGGAAGTATTCTTTTGGTATGCCATGAGCCTGAATTCTATAAGGATGTAGTTACTGATGTTTGGAACTGCGAGGAGTGGACGACTAAAATTTATTAGACATTTTAGAATAAAAGAGTTAGTTTAAATAACTAGCTCTTTTTGATTATTATTGATTATAATACAATAACAGTTATATGTTTTTTATACCCCATTCACACATGTCTTTTATAAGTGGAATGAGACTTTCACCTTTTTCAGTAAGAGAATATTCTACCTTTGGAGGAATCTGAGGGTATTCCTTTCTAGATATGATATTTTTACTTTCTAAATCTCTCAACTGTGAACTTAACATTTTATGTGTAATTCCATCGATACTTCTTTTAATAACACCATATCTTGTGGTTCCAAGACAAGCAAGAAGATAAATGATTTTTAATTTCCATTTACCGCTGATAATAGACAAAGTGTATTCGAAAGGCTCTTTATTGTTCACATAACAAAGTTTATTCAATAATGCCACTCTCCTTTATGATAGTATATCACAAAAAAGTGCATACTTTCATTTTTTCAACAGTTGGTTATAATGAGAGTGAATTTATATAAAGGAGAGATAAATATGATTATAGATGGACATACACATGTTATTTTGCCAGTAGAAAAACACATTAAAATAATGGATGAGGCAGGTGTTGATAAGACTATATTATTTTCAACTTCCATACACCCAGAAACGGCAGTGAATCTTAGAGATGTAAAAAAAGAAATGAAAAAATTAAATGATGTAGTTAATGGAAAAACAAATTCTATGATAGATGTAAGACGTAATTCTATAAAAGAACTTACAAATGTTATACAAGCATATCCATCCAGATATGTTGGATTTGGTAACGTACCTGTTGGATTAAGTGAAAATGATACTAACTCATATATTGAAGAAAATATAGTAAATAACAAACTTGTAGGTATAGGTGAACTTACGCCTGCAAGTGGGCAGATAAAATCATTAAAGCCTATTTTTAAGTATTCTATGGATTCGGGAAGTCTGCCAATTTGGATACATGCATTTAATCCTTTGGTTTTACAGGATATAAAAGAAATTGCTGAACTGTGTAAGGCTTTCCCTAAGGTGCCTGTAATATTAGGGCATATGGGAGGAAGCAATTGGATGACAGCTGTAGAACTTGCAAAGGAAATCCAAAATCTGTATCTCGATACTTCGGCGTATTTTTCTACATTTGTTTTAAAGATAGTAATTAATGAACTTCCATTAAAATGTATTTTTGGCACGGATATGCCATTTGGAGATTTGCAGCTATCAATAGAAGCAATAAAAAAAATGAGTAATGACTCTTATGTTGCTAATGCAGTTTTAGGTGATAATATATCGAGATTATTAAATATTTAAGGCTATACATTCTATGTGATATTTATTGTTGAAGGGATAGGAGCAGTTCTGTCTCTTTTTTATAGTGTTCTGTTTATTATATAATATTGAATGAGAGTATATAAAATAGAGGAGGGAATGCATCATGAGTAATAATACATACGACAATTTATGGTGGAATATTTTGAAGAGTAATTCGATTTCTCTTGATGAAAAAAACCTTTCTTTGCTTAAAGATGTTTTTAGTACAAGGCTATTAAAAAAGAATAGTCTGTTTCTGAAGCAAGGAGATAATTCTATAAAGGTGGCATTTATTGTTAAAGGAGTTTTTCGTTCTTACTATATTGACAGACTAGGAAACGATATAACAAAGCATTTTCATACAGAAGGGGAGACATTGTTTTCTTATGCAGCATACTTATCTCAAAAGGAATCTATGTATAGCATACAAGCATTAGAGGACAGTGAAATTCTTGTGGCTAAGATTTCTGATTTTGAGAAAATAGTTGAAGGAAATTATAATCTACTTTTATGTTACAAAAAAATGATTGATAGAGTTCTTGTTAAAAAGGAAGAACATGCAAGTAGTTTTAAATTATTGAGTAGTATAGAACGTTATAAGCAATTTGTTTCTGAGAAGCTAGGGTTAGAAAATCGTATTAAACAATGTTATCTTGCCTCATATTTAGGGATAACGCCCGTGTCACTTAGTAGAATAAGAAGGAAATTAAATATTAACAAATGATAATGAAAGTAATCTCCAAGTGATTTATAATGTAGCCAAATTATATTGATGGAGGTTATTATGGAAAATAAAATAGTTGTTTTAATTACTGGATGTTCAACGGGGATTGGTAGGGAGCTTTGCAAAATATTATATAATAAAGGATATACAGTGGTTGCAACAGCAAGAAAAGTAGAGGATCTAAAGGATTTGCCCGCAGCTTTGAAGCTGCCTTTAGATGTAACTAAAGAAGAATCAGTACATAAAGCAATAAAGGAAGTTATGTTAAACTTTCATAAAATTGATATTCTTGTGAATAATGCGGGCTATTCAGTCAGAGGTGCATTGGAAGAGGTTAATGTAAGTGATGTGAAAAGTATGTTTAATGTGAATGTATTTGGTATAATTAACATGCTTCAGGCGGTTATTCCAGAGATGCGAAAGAGAAAAACTGGTAAGATTATAAATATTGGATCAATTTCAGGTAAATTTGTTCAACCGATTAATGGTGCTTATTGTGCAGCAAAGTTTGCAGTTGAAGCATTAAGTGATGCACTTCGCTTAGAGCTGAGCAGCTATAATATTCAGACAACGGTTATCGAACCAGGCCCTATAAAGACCAACTTTTTTAAGACTTTAGCTGAAAATTCAAATAGTGTTATATCCAACCTAAATTCTTGCTATTCTTATTTTTATCAAAAGGATAGCAAATATAGAAAAAAGCAGAAGCAGGCTGATCCAACAGAAACAGCAACAACAATTAGTAATATAATTTTGAAGGAGCATCTTAGTTCTCGTTATAAGGTTGCTGTTCCATTTACATACAGTATGATTACGCATTTTCCTGATTTTTTAAAAGAGCTTTTTATGAAAAATATATAGATAGAAGGCTATATTATACGGAAATCACAAATATAATAAATAGAGAGTTACAAAAAAGTGCGTTCTTTGATTTTTCTATATTTATACTATAATAAAAGAGTAAAAATAGAGAAAGGATGAGTAGTCTATGAAAATTGTAGTATTAACTGGAAGTCCTCATAAAGATGGAACTTCTTCATTACTTACCGAGCGCTTTATTGAGGGCGCTAAAGAAGCTGGACATGAAGTTTATCGCTTTGATTCAGCCTTTAAGAAAGTACATCCTTGTGTTGCGTGCAATAAGTGTAAATGTGGAGAGAAACCATGCGTTTTTCAAGATGATATGGTGGAATTGTTTCCTAAGCTTATAGAGGCTGATTTGATTACATTTGTAACACCTCTATACTATTATGGGATGTCAGCTCAAATAAAAATAGCTATAGATCGCTTCTACAGCATTAATAATATGCTTAGGGGGGCAGATAAAAAGGCTATACTTATTGTAACAGGTACTAATAGTAGAGAATGGGCAATGAAAGGTATTGCGGGAAGTTATACTGAGGCACTCAAATATCTTCAATGGCAAGATTATGGACAACTATTAGCGAAAGGCTGCCCCGCAAGAGAAGACCTTGAAAAGACGGACTATCCACTGCAGGCATATTTGTTAGGAAAAAGGTTATAAGAAGAGAAAGATAAGATATTATTTTGTTAGTTAATGGCTTTTAAAACTAAATAAAAACAATGTTTAAATTTAGAGTAGCTTTAGTGGCTATTCTTTTTTATTTGTAAATTAGGCTGCTTATTAATAAATACATGTTTTATTTACATACAAAACAACATAATTAGTATATAATTAAATAGGTTCATGTATCTCTTTTGAAGAATATATGAAAAAGCGTAAAGAAGATTTGTATGAAGTATTCATAAGGATTAACTAAGGGAGGACATGTTATGAAAATTTCAAAAAAAGATGCGTTAACATGGTTTGAATTTTTTTCAATGCTGCCAGAGGATGAGGAACCGATGATAAAGCAACAAGAAATCATTTATTCTACCTTTGCACAAATCGAGGCAGCAATTGATAATAGAAATAATAAATTGATGTCAGAAATTAAAAGTTTGAAAACTTTAGACAATAGAACTTTTTTTGTGGGAAATGAAAGCAAGTTTCCTAAAGGATGTCGTTCTTGTCTTCTTGGAACTGGTTTAAGTGCCATTAGAAAAACAAATAAATGCAATTTAGAGTGTAAGTTCTGCTATAATTATGGAGAACTTGATGATATTGCTCCTATTGGAGAGGATATGTGGGAAATTGGGGGCACAAGGTTTTATGAAAAGGATATTGATTTACTTCTTTCTATCCATAAAAAGCCTACTGGTATATCCTATGTTTATTTAGAACCATTTATGGAAATTGAAAAATACTATTCTATAGTAAAGAAATTTAGTGATGCCAAAGTTTATCAGCATCTATATACAAATGGTACTTTAGCTACAGAAGAAACTTTAAAAGCATTAGGTGAAGCAGGTCTTGACGAGATACGTTTCAACCTTGGAGCTTCTAAGTGTTCTGATAAAGTTATTAAGAATATTGGTATAGCTAAAAAATATATTAAAAATGTAGGTATCGAGACTCCAATGACTCCTGAGCTTTTTGAAGCTTTTTTCGAGAAAAAACAGGCAATATTAGATACAAAACTTGATTTTATTAACTGTGCGGAACTACATTTAAATGAGAATAACATAGGTAATTATTATGGAGAAAGCATGTATATCTCTAGACAAGGCTACATATCTCCAATTTGGAGTAGAGAATTAACTCTTAAGCTAATGAAAATAGCCGATGAAGAAAATTGGGATTTAGCAGTGCATGACTGTTCCAATCATACAAAATTTGCTAGAGACTTAAATTTGAGCAGCAAGGAAGGTAAGTGGTTTGGAGCCAGCAGTTACAGCTGTGAGTTTGATAGGCTTCCATACCAAGTATTTTTACCAATACTGCGTGATGAAAATTTCAAATTTTTAAGTGAAGAAGAATTACCTGATGGATATAAACCAGGGGAAATGCTTTTCTAGAAAATATTGTTGTTCATAATAAAAAATTTGCCGTAAAGAGCCTACTAGGTTCGAGCGGCATTATTTTTGTATATTCGAGAAATAGCTGGTGTAATAGTGAAAAGCTTATATAGAATGGAAAATATGAGATTGCTAAGTCTTTATTTCTAGAATTAATATGTAAGGTATTGGACTGATATTTTAGAATATAGGAAATGTATAAGCTACTTATTAGAATTAAACATTGATTTGGCTCAATGGGGATAGAGAAAGCTCTATCTCTTTTTTTATAAAAATGGCTCCGTGAAAAGGATTCGAACCTTCAACCTATCGGTTAACAGCCGAGTGCTCCACCGTTGAGCTATCACGGAACATTGTGATTTCTTACTACACTAGTATTATGTTCTATATAATTAAAAAGTATTCATCTATGTAAAAAAATATTTGTTTTAATCAAATATATAGCTCTAGTCATTAATGTCCAATGTATAAAGCATAAATAATTAAATAATGAAGAAACATATAACATATAGCTATTTTATTTACATATATAACTTGTAAACATATAGCTAGTATTTAATTAATGGAAGGGATGAAAAAAGCTATGTTACTTATTAAAAATGGAAAGATACTTACCATGACAGGAGTGAATTATGATAGTGGAAGCGTTTTGATAGATAACGGTAAAATTATAAAGGTGGGAGAAAATATCGATGTAGATGAAAGCTGTGAAATAATTGATGCAGATGGATTTTGGGTTATGCCAGGAATTATAGAAGCACACTGCCATGTTGGGATTCAAGAAGAGAAGAGAGGCTTTGAGGGTAATGATTGTAATGAAATGACAAATCCTGTAACACCTTATCTTAGAGCATTAGATGGAATTAATCCTATGGACTCTGCTTTTTATACTGCATTAACTGCGGGAATTACAGGTATAATGGTTGGCCCTGGAAGTGCAAATGTAGTAGGAGGTCAATGGATGTTTTTAAAGACCTATGGAAGAGCAATAGACAAGATGGTTGTTTTGCAGCCTTCAGCTATGAAAATTGCTTTTGGAGAAAACCCCAAAGCAAATTATGATAAAAAGAATATGATGCCATCAACGCGTATAGCTATAGCAGCCATGTTAAGAGAAGAACTTTTCGAGGCACAGCAGTATTATGAGAAAAGGAAGAATGCTGAAAAGTCAGGTGACAGCTTTAACAAAGAGTTCAGAAAGGAATGCTGGGTACCTGTATTTGATAAGAAAATTCCATTAAAGGCACATGTTCATAGAGCGGATGATATTTTGACAGCAATACGTATAGCAAAGGAGTTTAATTTGAATTTAACACTTGATCATTGCACAGAAGGGCATTTAGTTGCAAAGGAGATAAAAGAATCTGGTTTTCCAGCAATAGTTGGTCCTACATTAACCTCAAGAAATAAAATTGAAACTCAATATGCAGATTTTAAAACAGCAGGTATACTGCATAATGAAGGCGTAAAAGTAGCAATTACAACAGATCATCCTGTTACAAGAATACAAGATCTTTTAATCTGCGCAGGGCTTGCAGCAAAAGAGGGATTGGGAATAGAGGAAGGACTTAAAGCAATTACAATAAATCCAGCTGAGATATGTAATGTGGCTAATAGAGTTGGAAGTATTGAAGTGAATAAGGATGCAGATATTGCAATTTTTGATGGTAATCCAATGGAGACCTTTACAAAAACTATGTACACTATAATCAATGGAGAGATTGTCTACAGTCTAAAAGATAAGAATTATTAGAGAGAAGGTAGGCACCTAATATGGAGAAAAAAACAGTATATAATATCACAAATTCTATTGCTATAAGTGAAGAGGAAGCTGTAAATTGTAATATACCTGAGGTTAACAAGGCTGAAATTAATTTAAGTCAGCTTAAGCGTAATTTTGATATTATTCAAGGATTTTTAAAACCTAATACAAAATTCATGGCGGTCTTAAAGGGAGATGCCTATGGACATGGAATACGTCCAATTGCAAAAGAATTGATAAATTTAAAATGTGATGTCTTTGGGGTTGTTAGATTGATTGAGGCTTTTACCCTGAGAAAGGCTGGTATTAAAACTCCCATTATGCTGCTTGCACCAATTTCTCCATCGCAAGCAGCTTGGGTTATTAGATATAATATAATTCCAATGGTAGATAGTGAAGAGATTGTAGAAGCATTAGATCAAAGTGCTTCACAAAATGATACTATAGTTAAATTGCATGTAAAGATAAATACAGGTTTAAATAGGTATGGAGTAAATCCAGAAAATGCAGTAAAGTTTATTAGAGAAATTCATGAAAAGTATCTGCATGTTCAAGTGGATGGAGTATATACTCACTTTCAGGACCCCGATTACAACCCTGATTTTACTCATAAGCAGATTGAGTGCTTTAATAATATTATATTTCAACTTCAAAAACAAAAATTAAGACCTAGAATAATTCATGCAGCTAATTCCACTGGCATAATAAGATATCCAGAAGCTCATTATGATATGGTTCGGTGTGGAACCCTTTTATTTGGCTTGGAGCACGAACAGGGGCAGAGAAATATGCCAAAAGGTATAAAAACACTAATGGAGTTAAAAGGGCGGATTATGAAGGTTAGAACAATAAGAGCAGGTGAGGCTGGAGGTTATGGAAGTACTTTTGTAGCAAAAAAGGATTCAAAAGTTGCTATCATTGCTTTTGGATATGGTGATGGTATCAGTAGAGGTTGGAAGGAGGTATTAGTAGCAGGTAAGAGGGTTCCGGTAGTGAATTATTTTATGGATGGTTTAATGGTAGATATTTCAAACATAGATGAAACAGTAAAGGAGCTAGATGAAGCTGTTATTGTAGGAAATCAAGGCGATGAAAGCATAACTTGGTTAGAGGCTTGTAAAAGTCTTGGAAGCTATGTAGATGAGCAAATACAATGCATTACTGAAAGAGTTCCTAAAAAATATTTTTATGAGAAATAGTAAAAGTGATAGCAAAACATTAGGTTGTTTTGCTATCACTTTATTTGTTTTATAGGAGCAAGCAAAAACTGCTCCCGTAAAAAACTTGTAGATGAAACTATTTGTTATTGTTGTTGTTGTTGTTTCTGTTGTTATTGTTGTTATTGTTATTATTGTTGTTGTTGTTTCTGTTGTTGTCATTGTTATTGTTATTGTTTCTGTTGTTGTTGTTATTATTGTTATTGTTTGACATTAGTATCACCTCCTACTTTGAATATAATTGACTAAATGACGTTATATTATTCATTTTTTTGTTTTAAATTATTGTTTATTAATCATTTAATATATAATGTGAGAAAAAGCTTATGATTAATGTAATGAATGTAAATTAATTCCAAAATTAAAGCTTTAGATTAATATTATCTATAATAAAACCGCTTTTTGGCAATGTTGGTATTTTAGAAAGGCTATAGCTTAAGTCTTGGTCTGGAACGGTGAAGTCAATTTTTGTAGAAAGAAAATCTAAACTTGTTTTCATAATTTCTAAAGTAATACCTTCTCCAGGGCAGCGATGCGTACTACTAGGATCACCTCCACCTTGTGGTATAAAATCAAACAAATTGCCTTTATAGCTTCTGAATCTGTCCGGAATGAATTCGTAAGGTTTCTGCCATATGCGTGAATCGTGGTTAGTACCATAAATATCAAGTAGAACTAGCATTTCCTTTTTAAATTCACAGTTATTCCATAAAAAATCTTTTCGTACCCTCGCACCAACAAAAGGAGCAAAAGGGTAATAGCGTCGAACTTCTTGTGTAAACATTTCAAGATATCTTATGTCTTTTGATTGTAGCTTTTCTCTATATTCCGAATGTTCATATAGAGCAAGGGCAGAAAAGGTGATAAAGGTTGAAATAGCTACAATAGGACGTAGTATATTAATAAGTTCTATGGCAGCCATTTCAGCAGGCATTTGCTGTCCATTAACATCTATATAAAAAGCTATTTCATGTAGAGGAGAACCTTCTTCAGCCCTTATTCTTCCAGAGCGGACATTTTCTATAATTTCTTTTATCCAAGCTTCAATTGTATTTCGTGCCTTTTTTCCCTTCCAATGACGAGGACCAACTGCACCAAAGGAATCTATCATAGAACTGAAGTCTTCTGCTCTATTTTTTATATCAGATTCCATCAAAGGAACACCCGCCCAGTGGCATGCTACTTGACATAGTATTTCATTGGCTTCATTAAAAAGCACAATACTTTTAGTATGCCATTTAGAGGCAGAAGCTTCCCATTTTTCCGTTGTAAGTTCAGCTAATCTTTTTTGTTGAACTTGGTTAGTAAGTAACATAAAAAGCTTTTTACGATGAAGATGAGATTCTCCATCTAGGGTTTGAATTGCATTTTCCCCCAAAAGTGTTTCTTGTACTCTTTTGGGAGCAGCACCTTGTCTTTTAAATTTATCAGAATCATAAAATATTCTTGCAGCTTCCTCTCCTGTCATGCAAATTATCCTTTGCCCCATTAAGCGAGTTTCAAATAAATCAGATTGATAGTGATCAGCTCTATTTTTGATAAATAAATAGCCCTCTTTAAGTAAATCTAGAGTGCTGTCAATACCTTTATCTTTTGCTGTATTTTCTTTTAGTAACATGATGTCACCTCCTTTCTTATATATTAAATATTTTATTTTTCCAACATATAAGAAAATTATTCTGATTATGAAAGTGAAACATTGACAGTAATACTTATTTGTATTATTATTTAGAAGATGAATTTAATAATGTATTGTTAGGTGAGGCTCCTATATAGATATATGCTACTGCCCAAAAATATCGAAAGATGCCAATGGGTTAACAGGTACTACCGAATTAAGGTTTTACTTAATGTAGCTGGGATTACCCAAAGCTATATAGTGCTAAAGCTCAACGAAAGATAGTGTATTTTTGTTGTTGTTTTATAGAGCCTTTATGGGGCTTTTTTTATTTTTTGTTTGGAGGTGGAATCAATGGAAGCAGACCCTAGTAATTTATGCATTAAAAAGACTCGTATATCAAAAATTATAAATGTGGGAAAGCTGCTTCAATTGTTTTAACATAAAGGTTTGCTCTCCTGCATTGAGGAGGGAAAACTGAATGAAGAAGAAGAACAAGCTGTTGTTTATACTAGGTATTATTGGACCAGGACTAATAACTGTTAATGCGGGTAATGATGCAGGGGGTATAGCAACCTATGCAACGGTAGGAGCATCGTATGGCTATAAAATGCTCTGGGGACTTTTATTAATAACTTTTAGTTTAGCTATAATACAAGAAATGAATGCAAGAATGGCTGTGGTTACAGGAAAAGGACTATCAGATTTAATAAGGGAAAACTATGGCGTTAAGTGGTCACTATTTGCTATGTGCATATTATTTATAGCTAACTTTGGAGTATGTGTTGGAGATTTTGCGGGAATTGCAGCCAGCTTAGAGCTGTTTGGAATCAGTAAATATATAACTGTGCCTATTATGGCATTTTTGGTATGGTTCGTTATTACAAAAGGATCTTACGAGAAAACAGAAAAAGTTTTTTTAGCGTTTACTTTTGTTTTCTTCACTTATATTATAACCTGCATAAAGGTTCATCCTAATTGGAATGTAGTTATGAAAGCTACAATTACACCAAGTTTGAGTTTTACAAAAGGATATGTCTTAACACTTATAGGGATGATAGGTACAACCATAACACCTTATATGCAGTTTTATCTACAATCTTCTGTTGTTGATAAAGGGCTTAGTGTAAAGGAATATAAATATGAAAAGATAGATGTGTATTTAGGGGCTATTTGGGGAGACCTGGTATCTTTTTTTATAATTGTTTGTACAGCAGTAACACTTTATAAAGCAGGTATTAAAATAGATAGTGCAGAACAGGCTGCCATGGCATTAAAGCCTTTAGCTGGTAACTATGCTACAATACTCTTTGCAGCAGGCTTATTTGGTGCGTCAGTGCTAGCTACAATGGTAATACCGTTATCTACAACTTATGCTATTTGTGAAGCCTTTGGATTTGAAAGTGGGCTTGATAATTCATTTAGTGAAGCTAAAACTTTTTACGGGATTTTTACTTTCATGATTTTATTTAGTGCTGCTTTGGTACTTGTGCCTAAATTATCTTTGGTAGGAATTATGCTTATAACCCAGCAAATTGCAGGGATACTATCTCCAGTAATCCTTATATTCATGGTATTATTAATAAATAATAAGGACATTATGGGAAAGTATATTAATAATAAGCTTCAAAATGTAATTGTGTACTTAACTGTAGCATTTATAATAATTTTATCATTGATACTTTTTGTATCACCGATTATAGATAAGTTAATGTAATTAAAAAAGAGGTAGTTTATTTTCAACGGTTTCCGATAAGGGGTGCAAAACTATAAAATAACATATAATCACGTAAGTCAAACCTGTGATTTTAACTTGCTTTAAAAGTAAATCACATTTAAAATAGCAATCAAAAATATAACCCAAAATCATGTAATTCTAACTGCTAAATTTATTGCTATTTTCTATGATGTTTTATATGTTATTTACAATATAAATTTGAATTGATTTATACTTTTGTTATAAGATAAAAACATATAAATACATGGAATTAATTAATAAAAAGGTTGTTACGACCTATGTAGATTTGACGTAGTAATTATAGAAGTGTTCTTTAAAAACGGAATAGTGTGATATTTACGAAATATGATATAATTAACTAAAAGATAAATTATAATTTGCGAGGTATATTTCAATGAAAAGTAATATTATGAATGGTATATTATCAATAATGATTGGCTGCATAGTTGGAGTCTTTACAGTATTTGGACAAAAATATCTTCCTGGTAGTTTCAATAGTTTGGCCAATTCTGGGGCAGTATGGATTATTTTTGCATTTTATACGTCACTACTATTGAGAAAGACGATGATAAAAACAATTGCAATCTGTATAAATACATTGATTTTTTGTGTACTTTCCTATTATTGGTTTGAATCTATTATAAATATGCATACATTTCAGTTTGGCGACTATTATATACTTCTGTGGTTAGCGTGTGCAGTTGTTGGTGGAACAATTTTTGGATATGGAGCATATCGTCATAATAAATCTGAGTATTGGTTGGATACACTGACTTCTAATTTGTTGCCCGCTGTTTTTTTATCAGAAGGGATTAATAAAATTATACATATAGAGGGGTATATGCATATGTTAGGAGCAGTTTGGGGAACTGTAATAATAGGTATTTGTTTATATTTTTTATTAAACAGAAAAAAGAGCTTTCAGAAAAGGCAAATGAGTTCTATTCTATTACTTACTGGATTGGGATTGCTAGGATTTGAAATATTATTTCAGTTGACAGTGTGACAAATTCCAATTTATAGAGTGGCTTATAGATGTTAGTATATATGAAAATTTAATAGTAAATTGGAATATCGCACTATTCAGAAAGAGGAATAGATTTGCGATATTTTTTTATTTAAAATACTGCACAATACTAAAGTAGGTACTATTAACATTAAAAAATCACACTAATGGTTAGTGTGATTTTTTTGTTATTTTATATGCTATTTTATAGGTGATTCTTTCGCTTTGCACCTAAAAACGGAAGAAGTTGGTTTATTTTCTATCTCTTTTTTAGTCACTTACTATATTTAAAAATTGCTTTACGCGTGGATTGGTTGAAGCTGTAAAGACATGTTCTGGAGTTCCAGCTTCAATAATAGTTCCGTTATCCATAAAAATAACTCTATGAGCTGCGTCTTTAGCAAAGCTCATTTTATGAGTTACTACAATCATAGTCATTCCTTCGTTTGAAAGTTCTTTCATTACTTTTAGTACTTCTGCTTCCAATTCGGGATCAAGGGCAGAGGTTGGTTCATCAAATAAAAGCACTTCAGGATCCATTGCCATTGCACGGGCTATTGCTACCCTTTGCTGCTGACCACCTGAAAGTTCATGAGGATATTGATCTTGTTTTTCCGAAAGACCTACTTTCTCAAGAAGGAGAAGTGCTTTTTTTCTAGCTTCGGATTTTGAACGTTTTAGCACAGTAACCTGACCTTCCATTATGTTTTGAAGTACTGTCATGTGAGGAAACAAGTTGAAGCTTTGAAAGACCATTCCTGTCTTTTTTCTTAGATTAATTACATCGCTAGTATAAAAAGAATTATTGTTATCAAAATCTATGCTTGAATTTCCAACAGTTATAGAGCCCTTATTTGGAGTCTCTAAGAGGTTGATACATCTTAAAAGAGTAGTTTTGCCTGAACCAGATGGACCTATAATAACTGTAGTTTCTCCTTTGTTTACGTTAAGGTCTATACCTTTTAAAATTTCAGTATTTCCAAAGCTTTTGTGTAAATTACTTATGGTTATCATAGTATTTCCTCCTCTATCTTGTTGTATATCTAGCCAGTTTCTTTTCTAAATAGTGTTGAATTAATGTAAGAAGACTACAGAAAATATAGTAAATGAAAGCAGCTTCAATATACATCCAAAGAGGCTCATAGGTTGTTGCAGTTATTCTTTGAGCAACTTGAAACATTTCTGCTACAGTGATAGTAGCTGCAAGTGAAGTATCCTTAACAAGGCTTATAAAGGAATTAGCTAGAGGTGGAACAGAAACTCTTGCAGCTTGAGGTAGTACTACTCTTACAAGCGATTGAGTATAGGTCATTCCTATAGAAGAAGCAGCTTCCCATTGTCCCTTAGGAATAGATAAAATTGCAGCACGTATAACCTCTGAATTGTAGGCTCCTACGCTTAAAGTAAAACCTATTATTGCCGCTGTCAAAGGTTTTATAGTTACTCCAACAGTTGGAAGTCCAAAAAAGATTATGAATAATTGAACAAGTAGTGGAGTACCTCTTATAATTGATACGTAAAATCTAGCTAAAAGCTCTAAAGGCTTAATATTTGATATTCTAGCTAAAGCTGTAACCAATGCAAGGAGTAGGCCTAAAATAAATGAAATAAGTGTAAGAGGGACTGTAAATTTCAGTCCCGCTGTTAATAATGGTAAGAAAGAATCTTCTAAAATTTTTATTATTCTTAATGTGTTAGTATCGAAATTCATAAAATCACCTTACTATTTTGATACATCAGTACCAAACCATTTTTTTGATATTTTTAGATATGTGCCATCTGACTTCATATCTTTTAAAGCTTTGTTTACAGCAGCTATAAGCTCTTTATTGTTACTACCCTTTTTAAACATAGCTGCACTTTCAGAAGCATTGTTGTAATTAGCTACTGATTTTATAGGAGCATCCGGTTTTTGCTTTTTTAAATCCAAGTAAGATAAACTATCGTTAATTGTAGCATCTACTCTGTTTGAAGTTAAAAGATCTACAGCTTCATTAAAGCCATCAACCTGAATAAGCTCTGCTCCGTTGTTCTTTGCGATGTTTCCAAGGTTACTTGTTAGGGATTGAGCTGATTTTTTGCCTTTTAAATCGCTAAAGGATTTTATAGTATTATTATCTTTTTTTACTATAAGTACGGCTCTAGATGTTATATAAGGTGTTGAAAAATCGTATTTTACTTTACGATCTGGTTTTATTGCAACTTCATTTAGAACCACATCAAATCTTCCGGCATCTAAACCTGCAAACATTCCATCCCATTTTGTTTCAACAAATTCTGGTTTAACTCCTATACGTTTGGATACTTCTTTAGCGATATCAACATCAAAACCTGTTAAATTGCCTTTACTATCATGGAAAGTGAAAGGAGCGTATGTGCCTTCAGTACCAATACGAAGTTTACCTTCACTTTTTATTTTTTCAAGAGAGTTTTGAGAAGCAGTCTTTTGACTAGAGCTGCTTGAGCAGCCTGTAATACCTATTACTAAAGTTAATGCTAATACAGCACTTGCAAATATGCCTTTTCTTTTCATTGTTACGACCTCCAAAATTTATTAATTATTGTTTTAAAATACTTTAATTATATTATTATAAAAACAAAAAACTTCTATCCTCATAGTTAGAGGCAGAAGTTGAATTCCACGGTACCACTCTAATTACCAAAACGTAAAGTTAAGGTATCTCGTTTTAAGGTATAAAAAATACCATAACGCTTTAACGTGCGTATCCGCTGCTGCCTACAAAGTTCGGAGCAGTGCTCAAAGATGCATTCACATAGTTCATACTTAAAATCCCTTTCAGCCTTGGAGATTTTTCTCTGTAAGTTTCCGCTATGTTACTGGTTCTTATCCTAGCAAATCATATTCCTAGTATACAAGTAGGTATACTAAAATCTGTATCTATATAATACAGATTTATATGAAGCTTGTCAATGATTTTATGAGGAAAAATTTTGGCTATTAAAAAACAATATAGATATATTTGCAAAGCAAGCTTGACATTATATGCAAAGTAAACTATACTAAAAATGCAAAGCGAACATTGCAAGGAGGATGGTTATTTGAAAACACGAATTCAAGAGTTGAGAAAACAACATAAGTTATCCCAAGAGGAATTGGCATTAGCTGTTGGGGTAACGAGACAAACAATAACTTCACTTGAGCGCGAAAAATATACTGCATCATTAGTTTTGGCCTATAAAATAGCACATTATTTTGGATTAACAATTGAAGAGATTTTTGATTTTTCGGAAATAGAGGAGGAACTATAGGATGAAAGAGTTTAAGGTGAGTTTAAAGAAAAGAATGTATATTATGGGGGGAGTTAATGCTGTAGCTGTTATTTTTATAGCACTTACAAGTGTATATACTAATAGAATGCCGAGTAATGATATATCCGATATGATTCATGGATTTCAAATAGGAATTTTTCTAGGCATAGAGATAGTTATGCTTTTATTAATGGGAAAATATACAAAAGCACTAAGAGATGAAAATGAATTGAAAAAGTTGTATATAGAAGAAAATGACGAGAGAACAAAAATGATTAACGACAAAATTGGGGTTACTGGATTTAATTTTGCTTTGGGCATAATTGGTGCAGTAGCAGTTGCTGCCGGTTTTATTAATCAGTTGGTGTTTTTTACTCTAGCAGGAGTTATAATTTTTATGGCACTTGTAAAAGCTGTATTGAAAATATATTATGGAAATAAATTCTAATTGCAAGTAATTAATATTTTTACATAAGTTTAAAAAGGATGCTTTTAAATATAGAAAAACTGACAAATATATATAGTATAAAATAATGATTTATAAAAAAGAGAACTGGCTAAGCTCTCTTTTTTTACTGTTTTTAAATACATAGCGTCATTACCCAAAATTCAATTTCTCCAGTGGTTGACATTGCTTTAAAAGAAGTGATTTTCTTAAAACCTAGTTTTGTATATATTTTTATTGCTGGTTTGTTAAAGGTTGCTACTGTTAGGCGAAAATCCTTTGCACATAGTGTGTTTCTTGCAAAGTCTAATCCGCAGCAAAAGAAATCAAAACCTAAACCTTGACCACAAAGGTTTGGATTTAAGCCTATGCCTATATCAGTAATATTCTTATATGAGTAAATGCCTAATTGTTCACCTACAGGAATCTGGGCGGCCTCACCAAAACCATAATAACCTACAATATAATTTTTATCATCATAGGCTGAAAAATAATAGCCACTAAGTAATTCCTTTATACACTCATCACTTTCATTCATATTATAGATAGAAAAAGGTTTTTCATAATTCCATTTTGTAATTTGTTTTGCAGTCTCATAATCCATTTGTTTTACGCTTATTTTCAACACTGTCACCCCATTATACATAGAATTCTAAAATATCCACCTCAATAAAATGTGGCTCCTTATATAAAGAATTAAAATCATTTAAGAAATTTTATAAAATTTTAGAAGCACATTTTCTGGTAACCTAGAAGCACAGCAGACAAATATATGGTTCATCATCCACTTATATTTTGGAGAATATGTTTCAAAGGTTGGAATTGTACGAAAATAATAAGCATTAGGATCTACGAATTCACCGCTTTTTACAGCCTCTATGTATTCATCTGGTACTGTACGAATTCCATTGTTTTCAATATAGATAGCAGCACCATCATCTAATCTTATTGCATATCTTGCTGAAAGTTCACACTTACCATCTGGACGAACAATCTGACTGTCAATTCCGCCTGGAAGAACTTTTCCATTGAAGTTATTACCACTTACCTTTCCAGATATAATTGGTATGAGCTGACGTCTTCCAACAATATCATCTTGACCAATTAAAATAGGTTTATCTACTGTAATAGTTATACTAAATACTTCTTCATAATTCATTTCTTTTATATTAGTTATATCCATTAACTGTCACTTCCTTTAAGTTTTATTATATTTAATAGCATGTACACTTAAAATATAGAAATATAAGATAATTATAACACTTTGCTACATGTAAAGAAGAATATAAGGCAAAGTCATTTATTTAATACTTTGCCTTATTACATTTTTTAATTAGTGTATGCGAATGAGAAAAAACCTTATTTTTTTATCGCCCCAACCAAGATCCCAGGGCACATGATATCTATCGGTAGTATGTGAATTGACTAGTGGATAACCGTGGGAATCAAAGGAGGTTATTAGAGCAAAGTGATCTATATTACCTCTTCCTTTTTCATAACAAACAATATCGCCAAAATCTAATTTTGATATGGCTGGATCTGGATTACTAGGAGTTGGAATGGCAAGTTCTTTAAAGGTTCCTACTTTAACAATACTTCCTTTACCACTGTATATAAGGTACTCTTTTAGTCCATCTGCATTGCTCCATGCTCTACTTCCAGAAGCTCTTCCGTATTTAGTAAGAGGACAGCGCCAAGATCCATCTTGTGAAAGACCGCCTCCTTCTTTATCACCTAAAGCTTGAGAAACGAAATTTGTACAATCCCCGCCTGCTCCATTAAAATCCATATATTTAGGGTTGTATTTAAAGTCATTTCCACTGCCCCAAGCTGCTCCGCAGTATTTATCAGCATAGGCTATTGCTTTTAATCTATCATATGCTCCATAGCGTACTGAGGTATTTAAGGTTTTCTTTTCTGCAAAAAAATTGTAATTTGGTGGAGTTGAAGGAGGTTCTGCATCTGCAGTAAAGGATTGAAGTGCATCCTCAAAGCAGTCAGTGTACCAATCACTAGAAATTACCCATTTATCATTTTTTCTAGCTAAACTTGTTGTATGTCTAATTCCTACTCCAAAAGAATTCAGTTTAGGTTCTGGATCATCCTTATATATATAATCGAATTTGTAAGATTCCTCTAAAGCAAGCCTTACAAAAGAGCCCCTTGGCATAACTCTTTTAACTCTTACAAAGGATTGTATGTTTTTAAACTGAATACCGCGATCTTCTGACCATTTCTTTAAGTATTTCACACGTTTTATTTCATGCTCTAGTGTGTATTTACCAAGCTTTTTTGAACTATCAAATACCTCTTTTAATGGGCTAGTATCTCCAGATACAAGACAAGAAGAACGTATATTATAAATTTTTTCAACTTCTGCTCTTAAAATTTCTTTGTCAGCCTCTGAAGGAGTTTTAAGAGCTGCCACAGCATTAAATGAAGGAGATATAATCAATATAATTAATATTAAGATTGTAAACCTTATTTTATATTGCTTAGAAATTGATAGCAAAACTAATTCCTCCCTTATACATAGCTTGATTATTATTGTTCCATAAAAAATATTTTATATAACAAATTAGAGCTGTAATATAAGGGGGGTGTTTCTATTTTATTAATTATATGGGAGGCATTTTTTTAATTTCATTTAAATTACATCATTAAATTATATTTATCCATATCAAGATCACTGGTTGGATTTGCTATGGGTAGTTTTATAAAAAATGTAGTACCATTACCAGGAGTAGTATGAAACCACATTTCCCCATTATGAGTATTTGTAATTGTATGGTATACCATGAACAAACCTAGTCCTGTACCTCCGCTTCTTTTAAAGGTAAAGGGCTCAAATAAATTATCCCTTAATTCTTCAGGTATTCCACCAGCAGTATCTGTAATAGAAAGTATTATATGTTTATTCTCTTGTTTAATTTTAATTTCGATAGAACCATCAATATCAATTGCTTGGATTGCATTAGATATGAGGTTTCTAATAGCCCTTTTAAAAAGAGGTTCTGAAATGTTAGCATAGCTGCTGTTACTATTTATAATGTTTAAGGATATTTTTTTGGAGTTACATTGTGGCTCAAATTCTTCTATAACATCTTTAATAATTTTAGATATTTCCATCGGTTTGATTTTTGGAGGACTAAATATGCTTAGAAGTTCCACAACCATAGTATTTAGTTCATCAGCTTGTTTTATTACTTTATCAAAATAATAATCTGCCTTAGCTTTATCAGAGGTTAGTTTACCTAGTTGTCCTAATCCTCTTATTACTGATAATGGATTCTTTAGGTCATGAACTGCAGTTGCTAGAAGCTTTGAAGTTCTCGATAGATTCATATTAGGTGAGTTTTTAATAGAACTACGGTCAATAATTGAAAGAGTGCTTTGAATAGACTCCACACATGATATAGTAAGGTCAAATATAGATGGATGTGCATACTTATTTGGTATGCATACGTCTATAGCTCCAACAATTTTCTTATTTACTTTAATAGGCACACCTATGCAGGTAAAAGAAGCATAAGCATTAACAAAGTGTTCTCTTCCGTATATTATTATTGGTTTACCGCAAGTAAGACAAGTACCTATTCCATTATTACCAATATATTTTTCAGAACAATTAGAACCAAGGCAAAATCTAAATTTTTTTTCTCCGAAATCATTTACATTACCGCTGATGTTAATAATCCAAGCTTTGCTATCTGCTAAGGCAATTAAAAATGGTATGTTAGTAACACGTAAGAATAAATAATCAAAATAAGGTTTTACAATTTTTATTAAATGAAGATTGTTTGAAATTTTATCATTTAGCTCATTATGAGAAAGAGTTTTTAATTTAATATGTTTAGGATTGACGCCCATATTTTTGCACCTTTTCCATGATTCCATAGTTAATGGTCTGAGTGTAGGATTTTTTTCTACAGTACCAATAAAGCTATCCCATTTGTGTATTAATTCATCTTTATCTGAAAAGTTTTCCACAGTCTATATCACCCCACACAAGTTATTATTATATAATATATCTTATTACATAATTTTACTCCTTTTTTAAGTAAAAGTATAGATAAATATACAAAAAATATAATTACATTAAAATATAACCATTTGTGTTTAACGATATCATAAAAGTCTGATGTTTCAACTTCATATTTATTATGAAATAGGAAGTTTAATATATAGATAACTACATATACTAACTCGGATTAGTAAAGATATTATTAGAAGGGAGGATTGAAAATGAGAAGACTTTCTGAGGCAGAAATGCTTTCTTTATCAGGATTGTTAAAAGCAGAAAATGATGGTTTAGCAGTTTCTAGGGCTATGGAATCAATTATAAAAGATGAGGATTTAAAGAAACAAGCAGAGGCAGGAATACTAGAAGCAGAGGGCAGAATAAAAGGCTTACAACAATTTATAAACGAAAATAGTGTTATAAGGTAAAGGGGGAAAGTAGCATGTCGACTATTTTAGGAAGTATAGTAAAAGGAAACACAGATATAGATGATCAAGTTATAGCTGGAGTTATGATGGATGGTGCTAAAAGTTCTGCAGGTGCTTATTTAAATGCAACACTTATAAGCACGACACCAGAGTTAAGAGCAGTTTACTCATCAAGCCTTAATCAGCTTATAGGAAGTAATGCAGCAATTAACGAATTGTCAGTAAATAAGGGTTGGACGAAACCTTATGATCCATCTGCTCAGCAATTATCAGAGGTAGTAGCTAAATCAAATGAAATATTGGATTAAAAATAAGGAGTCGCAAGACTCTTTATTTTTGATTTAGGCTTAAAATCTTATAAAAGAAATTATTTAAGTGTTAATAAGAGTTTACATATAATCATATAATAAGACTGATATAAATACTGCAAAAGGACTATAGTAATGGGGAGATGAATAATTGAGATTTTTTATAAAATTTATATTTCATAGAGCTACCTTTGTAGTTATTTCAGCATTAATACAGCTATTTGTTTTGATTTTTGTAATTATAAAATTTAACGAGTATTTTGTGTTCTTTTATGGAATTAGCATTGTAGTAAGCATAATTGCAGTATTGTATATACTTTACAATAATAGTAATCCAGCATATAAAATTGTGTGGATTATTCCAATATTAGTATTTCCTCTTTTTGGGGGATTATTTTATTTATTTTTTGGCGGAAGTAAGTTAAGCAGAAGAACTAGAAAAAAGATGGAGTGTATAGTAGCTAAGTCAAGAGCGGTATTGATAAAGGGTGAAGTGATAATAAATGAGATAAGGAATAATAATGAAACAGCAGCGAATCAATCAAGTTATATTCAAAATTATTCTCTTTTTCCTCCATATAAATACACAAAGGCAGAATATTTTTCAACAGGAGAAGAAACATTTAACGAACTTATAGAACAACTTAAAAAAGCAAAACAATATATTTTCCTTGAATACTTTATTATTAAAGAAGGAGTTATGTGGAATAGTGTTTTACAAATATTAAGAGATAAGGTACAAGAAGGAGTGGAGGTCAGAGTTATATATGATGACATAGGGTGTATGTTTACTCTGCCTAACGGATATCATAAAGAACTTGAGAAAATTGGCATTAAATGCTGCGTATTCAATCCTCTCATTCCTATGGTATCTTTTAAATTTAATAATAGAGATCATAGGAAAATTGCAGTAATTGATGGTTTGGTAGGATTTACTGGTGGAATAAATCTATCGGATGAGTACATAAATAAATATCAAAAGTATGGCTATTGGAAGGATACTGCAATTAAAGTGGAAGGAAAAGCAGCTTGGAATTTATCAGTTATGTTTTTATCTATGTGGAGCTTTCTTAGAGGAATAGATGAGGACTTTAATACATTCAAAAAGAATATTGAAAAAGAATTTTCTTCTAGAGAGGGATATGTTCAGCCATTTGCGGATAGCCCATTAGACGGAGAACCTGTTGGGGAAATTATATATATGAACTTGATAAGTAAGGCTACAAAATATGTTTATATTACTACACCTTATTTAGTTATAGGAAACGAGATGGTAACAGCACTGACCTCTGCCGCAAAGGGAGGAGTAGATGTTAGAATTATTACCCCACACATACCAGACAAAAAAATTGTTCATTCTGTAACTAAATCCTACTATAAAGTTTTAATTGAGAGCGGAGTTAAAATTTATGAGTATATGCCAGGCTTCATACATTCAAAAACTTATGTTTGTGATAATGAATACGGAGTTGTAGGCAGTATAAATATGGATTTTAGAAGTCTTTATCTTCATTTTGAGTGCGGTGTTTGGATGTATAAAACCAATACTGTATACGATATTAAGAAGGATTTTATGGATACATTAGATAAAAGTAAAGAGATAACTTTAGAAGAGATTAACAAAGTTAAGTGGTATAGTACTTTATGGCGCGTGGTTCTAAGAGTTTTTGCACCTTTGATGTAAGAAAGTTAATTGATTAAATATGGAAAAACGTATTGACAAAACTGTAATTATTGCTAAAATAAAATTAGCACTCGTTGATATAGAGTGCTAACAAAATACATAGTGATATTGAGCCAATGACCATAAGGTATTTGGTCTTTTGGGCATTTAAATATTAATCAAGTGAAGGGGTATGATAAAATGGCTGTAAAACAGTTTAAAGCTGAATCTAAAAGACTTCTCGATTTAATGATTAACTCAATTTATACAAATAAAGAAATATTTTTAAGGGAACTTATATCGAACGCAAGTGATGCTATCGATAAGTGCTATTATCGTTCACTCGTTGATACAAATATTACTTTCAATAAAGATGATTTTTATATAAGAATTTCAGCAGATAAAGAAAATAAAACTCTAACAATCACTGACACAGGAATAGGTATGACAAAGGATGATTTAGAAAACAATCTAGGTACTATTGCTAAAAGTGGTTCTTTTGCTTTCAAAAGTGAGAATGAAGCAAAGGAAGGAGTGGATATAATAGGGCAATTTGGAGTTGGTTTCTATTCAGCATTTATGGTGGCTGATGATGTTACTGTAATAAGCCGTTCGGTTGATTCTGAGGAAGCATATAAATGGGAATCAAAGGGAGTAGAAGGATATACTATTGAAAAATGCGAAAAAGAGACACCTGGAACTGAAATAGTATTAAAGATAAAAGAAAATACCGATGATGAAAAATATGATGAATTTTTAGATGAGTATAAACTAAGATCACTCATTAAAAAATACTCTGATTTTATAAAATATCCAATTAAGATGATGACTAAAAAAACAAGACCTAAAAAAGATAATGACAAGGAAACAGAAGAATATTTAGAAGATGAAACTTTAAATAGTATGGTTCCTATATGGAGAAAGAACAAAAATGAATTGAAGCAGGAAGACTACGATAACTTCTATATGGATAAGCACTTTGGATTTGAAAAACCTCTTAAGACAATCCACTCTAATGTAGAGGGAGTAGTAAGCTACAATACTCTTTTATTTATTCCTGCAAGTGCACCTTATGATTTCTATACAAAGGAATTTGAAAAGGGCTTAGAGCTTTACTCAAATGGAGTAATGATAATGCAAAAATGTGGAGATTTACTTCCTGATTACTTTAGCTTTGTTCAAGGTTTAGTTGATTCTCCAGATTTATCTTTAAACATATCAAGAGAGCTTCTTCAACACGATAGACAGCTTAAGTTTATTGCAAAGAAGATAAAAGAAAAAATTAAAAGTGAATTGTTATCAATGGCTAAGAATGATCGTGAAAACTATGTTAAATTCTTTAATAGCTTTGGTAGACAGTTAAAATATGGAGTTTATTCTGATTTTGGAAGTAATAAAGAAGTACTTCAAGATTTACTTATGTTCTATTCATCAACAGAGAAAAAGCTAGTAACCCTTGATGAATATGTTTCAAGAATGAAGGAAGATCAGAAATACATCTACTATGCAGCAGGTGAAAGTAATGAAAAAATTGAAAAACTTCCTCAAACTGAAGTGGTTAAAGACAAAGGATATGAAATATTATATTTCACAGATGATGTAGATGAATTTGCAATAAAAATGTTAATGAAATATAAGGAAAAAGAATTTAAATCTGTTTCAAACAAGGATTTAGGTTTTGAAGCGGATGAAAAAGAGAGTAAAAAGGAAACAGAGGAGAATAAAGATTTATTTGATTTCATGAAAGAAGTTTTAGATGGAAAAGTTAAGGAAGTAAGAGCTTCAAGTAGATTAAAATCACACCCAGTTTGTCTTTCAAATGATGGAGAGTTATCTATTGAAATGGAAAAAGTACTTAAAATGATGCCAGATAACAATAATGTTAAGGCTGAAAAAATACTTGAGATCAACACAAACCATGAAATGTTTAATTCCATTAAGGCAGCATTTAAGGATGATAAAGATAAATTAAAGAAATATGCAAGTCTTTTATATAATGAGGCTCTTTTAATAGAAGGTCTTCCTATAGAGGATCCAGTACAGTTTGCAAATGACGTTGCAAGTTTGATGAAATAAGTAAAAAAATGCAGAAAGTAATTTTCTGCATTTTTTTATATTTTTTTAGCATAATATATATATAAATGAAAACAAATATTACTTGATTTTTATTATTAATAAGTGTACTATGTAATTAAAGGTAAATATTATTATATAAAATTACTTACTAAAAGTTATTAGGTAAAGAAAAATAATTGCATATTTTATATATCTTAAAGAAAAATTAAAATGAGGTGATAGTAATGTCAAAGGATTTTTATGAAGCAGTTAAGAAAAGAAGAACTATTTATGGAATTGGTAAGGAAAGCCCAATTTCAGATGAAAGAATAAAGGAAATAGTAGAGCTTTTAGTTAAGGAGACTCCATCATCTTTTAATTCACAAAGCTCTAGAGTAGTTGTTTTATTTGGAAAAAATCATGATAAGCTTTGGGAAATAACTAAGGAAACTCTTAGAAAAATAGTTCCAGAAGGAAATTTTTCAAGTACAGAAGAAAAAATTAATTCCTTTAAGAGCGGATATGGAACAATACTTTATTTTGAAGATCAAAATGTTATAAAAAGTCTTCAAGATCAATTCCAATTGTATAAGGATAATTTTCCTGTTTGGTCAGAGCAATCATCAGGAATGCTTCAAATAAATATTTGGAATGCTCTTTCGCTAGAAGGTCTTGGAGCCTCACTTCAGCATTATAATCCACTTATTGATGATGCTGTAAGAGATGAATGGCATATTCCTCAGAATTGGAAACTTATAGGACAAATGCCTTTTGGAAAACCAACAGCAGATCCAGGAGACAAAGACTTTATACCAATAGATAGCAGAGTTAAGTTTTTTTAATAAGGTAAGGAAGGTTTCAAATAAGTGAAAAATATCACTTGTTTGAAACAAAATCCTTTAAATCTAAGGTCGAAAAGTTTTTGAAAGAAAATTCTACATAAAGACTAGTAAAGTGCAACTTATACATTTCAATAAATATATTTGAGGCTCTTTTAATGTCATTAAGTATCCGTACATCAGTATAATTTATACCTAACCCTCCTATACAAACAGTTCCATTTTCTCAGAATATGTCTAGTGTTTCTTTTAGATTTTTAGAAAAAAACACAGGCACTACCCTCTACGATTCCAACAGAATTATTTTTAAATCTTATTATTATAGCCAAAAATCTTCTACGCAAACATATCTTAGAAAGGTTTCAAAATGTAAATATCAAGATTAAACATTTCCTTCAAGCGTCCATTATAAAATCTATATTATGAATATATTAATTCCTTTATATAAGCCTACATGTACTTTTGTAACATTAGAATTTTCGTTGAATATTATATTAATTGGATGCATGTAGTAGGAGAAAATATGCTTATAGCAGAATTAAGTCGAAGAGGTTCTTAAGTAGAATATCTAAAGAAGCTATAGAGTAAAACAGTTATTATAAGTGATTACAATGTAATAGTAGATAACGTAAGTGTAGGAACAGCATAAATTTTAGGATGCAGTAGGATAATGACTTACGATAATTATGGAAAAAAGTAATAGCTGAACATAACGGCTTTGTTTGTAAAAATTCTAACAGTAAGCTTCTTTTAATGTACTTATTACTTATAGAAAGTCAGTATTTAAAGGTGAAAACACTTATATGGTAAAGGGTGGAATGCTTGATTCTGTAGTAAGTGTATCTCACGTTTGTAGAAAATATATGATGAAACTTTTATTTTGGATATGAGTAAAATATCGGGACATACATCCATAGGAAAAAACACTTATATAAGGATGAGCTGTGTTTTGTAAAACAGTATAAGGCCTAACATCTTAAAAGTATAGAAATATAGAATAAACGGAGGTAAGCTATGGAACAAAGATTGATAAAGGTTGTATCAAGGACTTTAAAGGAGAAGAAAGAGAGGTTATCGCTTACATCTTCGAGGAAAAGTCTTCCCAAATGGGATTCTCTTTGTCATCTTCAGATTATACTGGCAGTTGAAAAAGAATTTAATATAAACATTCCTATGAAAGAAGTCTTTAGCATAGATAAGATTAAAGACTTTATCAAGTTTATAAGAAGTGATGAGAGATGAAAATAGGTATTCTTTCCAATGTTAATATATCATCTATAGCTGGAAAAATAGATGATAGCTTTGAGGTATATAAACCCGATGGTTATGGAGTATGGGTTCAAGAAATTACAGACATAAAATCAGCTCTATACAAATTTAAACCTGAGGGTATTTTTTTGATTTTGGATGGAAAGGAACTCATACGAAATAAAGAATTATGGGACATTGAAGACAAAAAAAATGAACTTCTTAGGAATCTAGAATATATAGAACAGGCAGTTGTAAAAAATAAAGATATAAGATTTTTTATTTCGGATATAGATATTGAAACGAAAAAAATTAAAGTTGAAAAAGACTGTGAGGAAGAAACTATAATTCAATTAGAGTGGTTAAATAGGCTAAGTGAACTTAAAAATAAATATAGCAATATGTCTATATTTCCACTAAAAAGACTTATAGAGGTTGAGGGAAGAAAAAGTTGCTATTGTAATAAGCTTTGGTATTTGAGTGGAATAAAGTTTTCAGTAAAGGGAGAAGAAATAATTAAAGCTGAAATAGAGAGCTTAGCTGTAGCTATGAGTGGAAGAAGAAAGAAATGCCTTGTTTTAGACTTGGATAATACTCTGTGGGGAGGAATTATTGCAGAAGTCGGAGTTGATGGTATTGAGCTTTCAGAATATAAAGAGGGAGCTAGATATAAGGAATTTCAAAAAAGAATAAAAGAAATTAAAGATACAGGAGTGTTATTGTGTATTTGCTCTAAAAATAATGAAAAGGATGTAGATGAGGTTTTTTTTAAGCATCCACATATGGTACTAAAAAAGAGTGATTTTACATGTACCAAAATAAACTGGCTATCAAAAGTGGAAAATATAAAAAAAATTTGTTCAGAACTTAATTTGGGTGCAGATTCTTTGGTGTTTATAGACGATAGTCCTATAGAAAGAGAGCTTGTTAAGAACAATGTTGAGGGAATCATAGTGCCTGATTTTCCAGAGGACACATATATGCTGGAGGACTTTATTATAGATATATATAATAGGTATTTCAGAATTGTTGAAACCAGCACAGAGGATTTAAATAGAACAGAAATGTACAAGGAAAATCTGGAAAGGGAAATTGAAAAAAAAGAAACAGAATCCTTAGAAGCCTTCCTGAAGAATCTTAGAATGGAGATAACAGTTAGAAAGGCTTCAGGGCATGATATTTTAAGAATTTCACAATTAACACAAAGAACCAATCAATTTAATTTGACAAATAAAAGATATACAAGAACGGATGTTTCAAGTTTAATTAAGAATAAAAGTTTTGATGTGTTTGCAGTGGAAGTAAAAGATAAATTTGGAGATAATGGAGTAGTTTCAGTAATAATAGTTGAAAGGAAAAATCTTAAGGAGATTTTTGTAGATACATTTTTAATGAGCTGTAGAGTAATGGGAAGAAAAATTGAGGAACAGCTTATAAGCTTTGTAGAAGATTTTTATAGAAGCTCAGGTTTTGAAAAAATATTCACATATTACAATGCATCTAAAAAAAATAAACCTGTAGAAAAATTCTATGAGAATATGGGATATAAGGTTATAAGCCTTGATGAAAATGGAAGTAAGTTTTATGGAGAAAAAATAGTAAAACTTAAAAATGTTAAAAGAAGCATATATGGTAAGCTGAAGTTGAGTGGATTTTAAAGGGAAAGTTTAAGCTATACATATTTCTGAATTTCAAGCTTTAAGTAATTAGTGTGTATGTGTAGCTTAGTAAGTTTAATAGGAGAAGGTATATGAAAAAGAAAAAAATAGCTTTTTTTGTAAAGCAGGGGCTTGATAACTTTCTTAAAGATATAATAGAGGGACTTAGGGATCAGTATGAGGTAAAAAAGATAATAGTACTGGATTACAAACAAATTAATGAGGAAATGAGCTCAGCAGATATATGTTGGTTCGAATGGTGTGATGAACTTATAGGATATGCATCAAAGCTTAAAATGGCAAGTTTTAAAAAGATTATAGTAAGGCTTCACAGTTATGAGGCCTTTACAGGTTATATATATGATGTTAAATGGGAGAACGTAAATAAAATAATATTTGTATCAGAACACTTAAGAGATATAGTACTTAATAAGGTTAAGAATTTAGATAAGCTAAAGACTGAAATTATAAGTAATGGAATAGATTTAGAAAAGTTTAAATATGCGGACAGAGGCAGTGGTTTTAACGTAGCCTATGTTGGATATATAAATTTCAAGAAAGGACCAATGCTATTGATGCATGCCTTTAAAGCAATAGCGGATATAGATTCTAGATATAAATTGTATATAGCTGGAGAATTTCAAGAGGAAAGATATGTATTATATTTTAATCAGATGATAAGTGAAATGGGACTTCAAAATAGAGTAATTTATTCAGGGTGGCAAAAGAACTTGGATTCTTGGCTAAATGATAAAAATTATATACTCTGTACTAGTTTGCTTGAATCTCAAAATGTAAGTGTTATGCAAGCTATGAGTAAAGGTATAAAGCCTTTAATTCATAATTTTGTAGGGGCTAAAACTATTTATCCTAAAAAATATGTGTGGAGCAGTATAGATGAATGTACTAAAATGGTTAAGGATAAAGAATATAATTCAAGAGAATATAGAAGTTATATAGAAAACGGATTTTCAAGAAACACTGAAAAAGACAAAATATTAAAGCTTTTTAATCAGTTATTAATAGAAGAGGATAGTTCTAAAAATATTTCTGATTATTTAAAAAAAGTAAATTTAAAAGGTGGAAACAAGTTTAAAGATATAAAGACGTTAACCCTAATTACTAAAAGAAATTTACATGAAGCTAAAATAAATACGGAGAACACAATTATTGCTAATGAAGGTGATATTATTCTTCCTTATATGGATGAATTTAATGAAAATACGCTAAATTATCTTAACAAGGATTATGTTATGGTTGCTCCAAGGTATGTTTTTAATTTAAATGATAAGAATCAAATATTTAATTACTATGATAGAAATTTTTATAAGGATGCTCCTGCAGCATATGTATTGAAAACATTTTTTACAACAGGGGAAATGTCCTGTATGAATTTAGGGAGTATTTATAGAACTAAAGAAATTTTAAATAATTCTACAAACGAAGCATTTGAGGGTGCTTTGGATTATATTATGCTCTCTAGAGTTTTTTCCAAGGCTTTAAATAAAAAAGTTAAGATAACCGAAGAATATGCTTATTTTAGAAAGGTAAAACAGATAGAGAAAGACAAGCGCAGCATTTTACTTCAACTTATATCTCTTACAGTTTCGGGATATTATTGTGTTAAGAACAATATAGTTAGCTTTAAGGATGCAAAACAAACCATTTTAGATAGGGGGAAATTAGTAGAAAAAATTAATGGCTGTGGATACGAATATTCAAAATTAATTGTAAAATGCCTTTCAAAAGAAATTTCAGAAGAGGATTTCATTAAAGAGGTGCTAAAGGAAAATATAGCGGAGCTTCCAAGTGAATTTAGTAAACTTAGAAAATTTTTATAATAACTCTTTAAGAGTAGTATTTATATTTAAAATGCCATCTTTATGTAAACAGCTTCAATATTTTAGCTGTTTATTATAAGGAGGGCATTTTGATTTTTATATAAGATCCAGTTTTTATGAAATAACAAAATTCTCTTTAAAACATATTATGTATAGAGCGCAGTCCGTTATATTAAAATTTTGGAAGTGGTTATATTGAAACAGGAAAGTTTAGCGCAAAAAATAAAGAATAAAACAGCTGTTGTGGGAGTAATTGGTCTAGGATATGTAGGGCTTCCACTTGCAGTTCAAAGTGCAGTTAAAGGGTATAAGGTTGTAGGGTTTGATGTTCAAAGTAAGAAAGTTGATATGATAAATAATGGACAAAACTATATAAATGATATCCCAAATGATACGTTAAAAGAAGTTGTTAAAAAGGACAAACTTAAAGCAACCTTTAACTTTGAATTTATAAAGAGTACGGATATCGTTTTGATATGCGTACCAACCCCATTAGATAAGTATCAACAGCCTGATATAAGCTATGTTAGAAATTCTACAGAGGTAGTTGGAAAATATCTTAATAAGGGAATGTTAGTAGTACTTGAAAGTACAACCTATCCAGGTACAACAGAGGAGCTTATACTTCCTACACTTCAAAAGGAGTCTGGACTTAAGTGTGGGAGAGATTTCTATTTGGCATTTTCTCCTGAAAGAGTTGATCCAGGGAATGTTAAGTATAAAACTGAGAATATACCCAAGGTTGTAGGAGGAGTGCAAAAAGAGAGTACAAAAATAGCAGCAGCTTTTTATGAAAATATATTAGAGGTAAAAGTGCATGAAGTTTCAAGTCCAAAGATTGCAGAGATGGAAAAAATCCTTGAAAACACGTATAGAAATATAAATATAGGTCTTATAAATGAGATGGCTATCATATGCAATAAGATGAATATAGATATATGGGAAGTTATAGAAGCTGCTAAAACTAAGCCATATGGTTTTCAGGCATTTTATCCAGGTCCCGGACTTGGTGGGCATTGTATTCCTCTTGATCCCTATTATTTAACTTGGAAAGCAAGAGAATATAATTACCATACACGTCTTATAGAAACCTCTGGAGAAATAAACAATTGTATGAGTATGTATGTTGTAGAAAGAGCTACAAAGATACTGAATAGATTTAATAAACCCTTGAAAGATTCTAAAATATTGATACTTGGTATAGCCTACAAAAAGGATATAGATGATTATAGGGAAAGTCCTGCAATTAGGATAATAGAAAATTTTGAATTAGAAGGAGCAAAGGTGTCTTTTTATGATCCTCATATTTCAGTTTATAAGTATAAAAATAAAGAACATTACGGAATTGATATAAGTAAGAGCAAGCTTATGGATTTTGATTTGGTTATCATAACTACAGATCACAGCAAGTATGATTACAAGTTTATACAACAAAATTCAAACTTTATTTTTGATGTTAGAAATGCAACGAAGAATTTGAAGGATAGGAGCAATATCGAGCTTTTGTAAAAACCATCACTAAATTGGTTGTCCACCATATAATATAACTGTAGCTTAATATTTAAATCTAAGAAGATAAAATCCATTTTGGTTAGAACTTATACATCTACTGTATAAGTCTAACTTTTATATGGAATTTTTGATAAACAATGGGGAGTGAAAAACTTTGGCAAATAGTATAGTATTTCAAAATGCAGCAAGTCAACTAAGATCAGCTATATATGGATATGATGGAACTAATTATCAACCTGTTAAAGTTAATAGTACAGGAGAACTTCAAATAAATGTAGGAACAATCAATGCAGTGGGAACAATAACAAGACTCGGAGTATTAGGAACAGTTAACGCAGTAGGAACAGTAACAAGATTGGGAGTACTGGGCACAGTTAATAGAGTAGCAGGAGTAGCAACAATAACAAGACTCGGAGTATTAGGAACAGTTAACGCAGTAGGAACAGTAGGAAGGTTAGGAGTACTGGGAACAGTTAATAGAGTAGCAGGAGTAGCAACAATAACAAGACTTGGAGTATTAGGAACAGTTAACGCAGTAAGCGCAGTAGGAACAGTAGGAAGGTTAGGAGTACTGGGCACAGTTAATAGAGTAGCAGGAGTAGCAACAATAACAAGACTTGGAGTATTAGGAACAGTTAACGCAGTAGGAACAGTAGGAAGGTTAGGAGTACTGGGCACAGTTAATAGAGTGGCAGGAGTAGCAACAATAACAAGACTCGGAGTATTGGGAACGGTTAACGCAGTAGGAACAGTAGCAAGGTTAGGAGTACTGGGCACAGTTAATAGAGTGGCAGGAGTAGCAACAATAACAAGACTTGGAGTATTAGGAACAGTTAACGCAGTAGGAACAGTAGCAAGGTTAGGAGTACTGGGCACAGTTAATAGAGTAGCAGGAGTAGCAACAATAACAAGACTTGGAGTATTAGGAACAGTTAACGCAGTAGGAACAGTAGGAAGGTTAGGAGTACTGGGAACAGTTAATAGAGTAGCAGGAGTAGCAACAATAACAAGACTCGGAGTATTAGGAACAGTTAACGCAGTAGGAACAGTAGCAAGGTTAGGAGTACTGGGCACAGTTAATAGAGTAGCAGGAGTAGCAACAATAACAAGACTTGGAGTATTAGGAACAGTTAACGCAGTAGGAACAGTAGCAAGGTTAGGAGTACTGGGCACAGTTAATAGAGTAGCAGGAGTAGCAACAATAACAAGGCTCGGAGTATTAGGAACAGTTAACGCAGTAAGCACAGTAGGAACAATAGCAAGATTGGGAGTACTGGGCACAGTTAATAGAGTAGCAGGAGTAGCAACAATAACAAGACTTGGAGTATTAGGAACAGTTAACGCAGTAAGCACAGTAGGAACAATAGCAAGATTGGGAATACTGGGCACAGTTAATAGAGTAGCAGGAGTAGCAACAATAACAAGACTCGGAGTATTAGGAACAGTTAACGCAGTAAACACAGTAGGAACAATAGCAAGATTGGGAATACTGGGTACAGTTAATAGATTAGCAGCAGTGGGAACATTAACAAGACTCGGAGTATTAGGAACTATATCAGGAGATGTCAATAGTAGAATAGTTGGAAGTGGAGTATATGCTACTGTTCAAGATATAGCAGTTTCATCTACAGGCACTTACACCAATTTTATAGATATATCTCAATATTCAGCTACCGGATGGTATATTAAGAAAATTTCAAATGTACCTGCAACTTTAACAGCTAGAATAGCTCTTGTACCAAGCACAAATAGGGCAGTGTATACTCCGTATATTGATTTACCAGTAGGAACTATAACTTCAGATATAACAAAAGCATTAGTTTTAGATAGAACTCAATATCTAAAATATGCTGCAGTTAATTTGATTTCTAGTAGTACAACAATTCCAACGGTACAAGTTGTTTTTGATGCTAAAAACTAATTTAGTGTAGCTAAGATTATCAACTTATGTATAAGATATGCATAAGTTGATTTTAGGCTGAATTTTTAAATTAAAAATTTCAGGTGGCAAACCATGGTATGTGCAATTTAGGTTTGTCACCTGTCATATATTTTGGAGTGATTTTATGAGTAATGAAATAAGTTTGTGTATGATAGTGAAAAATGAAGAAAAATACTTATTTCAATGCCTGGATAGTGTTAAGGACATCGTTGATGAAATAATTATAGTTGATACGGGCTCTACTGATAAAACGGTTGAGATAGCTAAAAAGTTTGGAGCTGAGATTCATTATTTTATGTGGAACAATAGCTTTAGCGATGCAAGAAACGAGTCCCTTAAATATGCAACTAAGGATTGGATATTCATAATGGATGGGGATGATGAATTCTCTAAGGATGACAAAGAAAAATTCAAAGAGCTTGTGAAGAATAATTTAAAAGAAGATTGTCTTTATTACTTTGAAACCTTGAGCTATTGTGGAGAATTTGTAGATAGTAGTAATATAAGTGTTAATTTGAATCCGAGACTCTTTAAAAATAATTATGGATATAAGTACGAAGGTATTGTTCACAATCAGTTGATTAATACTGAAAAAGAAATAAAGAATGTAATTTATAATATAAGAATATATCATTACGGATATTTGGAGGATGTATCTAAAAAGAAGAATAAAAGAGGAAGAAACATACCTCTTTTAAAGAAACAGCTTAAGGAAAATCCAGACGATAGATTTGCTCATTTTAATATTGGAAACGAGTATTATGCTATAGGTGATTTACAAAAAGCATTAACTCATTACTGTGAAGCTTATAAAGATTTTAATCCAAGTTCTGGTTTTGGATTTGTACTAATCACAAGGTTAATAGTTACAAACTTTGGTATTGGTAAACATGAAAAAGCAATAGAGTTTGCAGATATAGGGCTTGAATATTATCCTAATGCAACAGATATATATTTTTTAAAAGCACTTATATATGAAGCTACTAGACGTCCAACGCTTGCAATAAAGGCTCTTAAAAGATGTATTGAGATGGGAGAACCTCCCTCAAATTTAAAGCTATATTATGGGACATGGAGTTTTAAAGCTTTATATGAACTTGTTAATATATATATGGGTTTGAAGGATTATGAAGAAGCATATAAATATTGTATTGAAACCATAAAGGCTAAGAATGACTTTGTAAATCCTGTATATGTTATAGGACATATATTAAAGGAAAGAAAGACGCCAATAGAAGAATTTAAAGTTGAATTAGAAAAGCTATTTTCTGATTACCCCAAAGCATATTTTTTTATAGCAAATATTCTTTATGATGAGGGATATTTTAATGAGGCACTTGAATATACGGACAAATGTGAAAAAGAAGGACTTAATTCAGATGCAATATTAGACTTAAAGCTTAAGGCTATGATTAGAGCTCAAAAATTTAATGAATGTGCAGAAGCTAATTATTTTGCAAAAGAAAGTGTATTTTATTTTAATGCTTCTATGTATAAGGTTTTGAGCTTAGTTTTGATAGGAAAATTTAAAGAGGCGCTTAAAGATCTAGAGATATTTAAAGATGGTAAGCTTAAAAGGCAGGATAAAAAGGAGCTTGAAGTATATTCTCAATTTGTAAAACTATTTATGAATGAAGAAACAAAAGTTTTATCCGAGGACAAGGAAGATAAAGAATATACAGGTTTTATATTGGATATTTGCGATATTCTACTTTCGAATAAATTATATGATGAGTTTGAAAAAGCTCTTAATTTGTTTAATTTAATAAGTGATGAAAATGTACTACTGAATCTTTCAAAGCTATATTATAAACATGGCATTGAAAGTATGGCAAAAAAAGAGGCAATAAGATCTATAAAGGAATTTGAGGTATTTGATAATGAGATTTTAGATATATTGAGGTGATATATATGCCTCTATCGTATTACGAGAAGGGAATTATGTACAAAAGAAAAAATTTTATGGGGCCTGCAGTGAAGTGCTTTGAAGAAGCAAGAAAGCTTGAAGAGAAGGTAGGGAGTAAAGCTTCTTTAGAGTTAGCCAAGATATATGCTTACTTTAAAGATTATGAAGAAGCCTATAAGTATTGTAAGGAGGCAATTAGTAAATCCAACTATATTGAGGCCTATTATTTAATGGTTAGAATATTGTTATTATCAAATACTCCAATAAACGAAATTTTAAAGAAAGCTGGAAAAGTTAAGATTCATAATTCGTTGTTAGCAGATATATTTTGTTTTGAGGGCAATTATGAAGTTGCTCTCAAAATTATAGATACGTGTCTTAAGGAGGATGAAGTGACACGTGACCTTGAACTAATTAAAATAAAATGCTTATTAAAATTAAAACAGTATGATAAGTGCAAAGATTATATAGATAATTTTTCTCAAAGTTATTTATACTTTTTTAAGATCAGAATGTATAAGGTTATTTGCTGTGTACTGCTTGAAGAATATAGGTTAGCGTGGAAAATAATAGATGAATTTGATTACAAAAAGCTTAGCTTATATAACAAAAATAAGCTAAAGGCATATATAAACTTTTACAATGCAGCTTTGGATATTAGAGGTATAACTCCACATGAAAATGACGAGGAATATTATTCATGTATTTTTGAAATAATAGATATACTGTTAGCAACTAAAGAAATTAAATGCCTAAAAAAACTCATTCAAACTATTTCTAAATATGATGGTGGATATTTAGAATTGGCAGAATTATATTCAAACTATGGATATGTATCTGAAGCAAAAAAATTAATAGTACTGTATATAAAAAAATTTGAAGTTGTAAATAATAAAATGATATATATTTTGCAAAAGTAATGCAATAATATATTTACAATTTAGGTTTTAGGTAGTATTATAGTAATATATAATAGATATTACTTAATAATAAATATTATATAAGAGAGGTGAGTAGTTTATTTATTTAAATGCAACTTATATGAGGAAATTAACACTATATTGTGATTGATATCCCCCCTGATATATAGCAAAATTCTAGTCGTTAATTTCCTTATATATTATTTTAAATAAAATAAACAGTATGCTATGAAAGTAAAATTTAAGGGAAAAGAAGTTACATTAGAAGGAACAGAAATAAAGGTTGGAGATACATTTCCAGATTTTGTTGCGGTAAATAGTTCTCTTGAGCCAGTGATGTTAAAGAATACAAATAGAGTAAGAGTATTTTTGGCAGTTCCATCTGTTGATACGCCTGTATGTGATCTTGAAGTAAAGACCTTTAATGCAAGAGCATCAGAAATAGATGGAGTTTCAATTTATACTATTTCAATGGATTTACCTTTTGCACAATCAAGATGGTGCGGAGCTGAAGGAATTAAGAATGTAACAACATTATCTGATTATAGAGATAGAGCCTTTGGTAAAAATACTGGTACCTATATTAAAGAGTTAGGACTTTTAGCAAGAGCTGTTTTTGTAGTAGATAGCAGCAATAAAGTCACATATGCCAATTATCTAGAAGAGGTATCAGGATATCCTAACTATGATGAAGTGTTACAAGCAGCTCAGGCTGCCAAATAATTAGTTTAAGAGTATGCAATATAATATAATAGAGCCCTGAAAGGTTTAGCTTTCAGGGCTCTTATTTTACACAAAAGTAGTTTAATATATAGGCTTAAAGTAAAAAAAATTGGGTTAGCATAGTACATTTTTTATCTTAGCAGAATACTATATATCAGGGTGTAAAATATCCCATGTTATGGTAAAGGAGAAGAGATACAAATGGAAAATAATCAAGGAACTTCATGCCCAACTTCATTTTGTAATGCATCGGTTTTAAAGGCTCATACACTTGAGCAGGCAGAAAACTGGCCTGTAAGACCTGGAAAGTATAAAGTACCTGTTGTTCTTTCAGAGTTTGTTATTCAAATAGATGTAGAAGCTAAGGTTAAATTAAATGAACCTGCTTATGAAATAAAGAGAATTGAGAAACAAGTATTCCTTACTGAATGCAGATATGTTGGAGGAACTGACAAGGTATTCATTGAGGGCTATATAAGAAAGAATATAGAATATGCTTCAAGACACTGTACTACAAAATCAGGTATAGGCGGTGTTATCAATGATACTACAGTTCATATTCCATTTAGATGCGTTACAAGAGTGGAATTTAATGGAGCTCGCCCTAGAGTGTTCCCTAATTTTCAGCCAGATGTAGCTAGATATTTTGATCAAAAGAGAATGGGTAAAAATATAAGAGAAGCTGATAGAGCAAGCTATGAAATATTTAATGAACCTGTATATTGTGAACTTGAATGGTCTGAGATATATGATGCAGATATTGATGATAGAGGATGCCCAATAGATCACTTCTTAAATGAAGAAGAGTTCCAAGAATTCACTGATAAGTCAGTTGTTTATATTGCAATAAAATTACTTCAAAAACAACAAGTAGGACACACTCATCATGGACATTATGATGAAAAAGAAGGCTTTGAAAAAGAAGGCTTTGAAAAAGAAGGTTACAAAAAAGAAGGCTTTGAGAACCAAGGCTTTGAAAATCAAGGTTGTGGCAAGGAAGGATTTAGTAAAGAGGGCTTCAAAAAAGAAGAGTTTGGCAAGGAATATGGCTACAAAGGAAAAGGCGAATGGAATGGAATGATTGACAAATATAAAAAGTAGTTAAATTAGGGGGTCAGACTGAGAGCTGATCCTCTTACAACATATATTAGCAAGATTCGGAGAGTGAATTAGGTTGCGTAGGCATAGAAAACATCGCCATCATGGACATAAAGTAGAAAAGATAGAAGAAGATAAAGAAGAGATTGTGGAAATAAATAAAGAAGAGCCTCAGCAAAAGGAAGAAGAAAATATTTCTGTGAGGATACTTACAGAGTGTAATAGTGATCTAGTGAAATTTAGTATTAAGGCTGGATTCATTCCTGTACGTATGCCAGTTATAATAACCGAAGTTGTGGTGAATATCGATTTGGAGAATATTGTAAGTCTAGAACGACCTATTGTGCATATAGATGGCATAAAAAGAAGAGTAAGGCTTGAGAGTTGTAGATTAATTCCTGAAACAAATAAACTTTTTTTAAATGGGACAGTAATAAAAAGTATTCAATATACTAAGGAAAAGGATAGGTGCGACGATTCTATAAGTGGTGAAGTAAAGAATATGACGATTAATGTACCCTTTAGATGTGTGACAAGAGTAAAATATATAGTTCAGCCAATTCTTAGTGGTAAAAATAGAAATTTAAAAATAGTTGATAAAAATAATGAAATAACGCTGATAGAAAGCTATAAAGAAGAGGAAGAGGTTTGTTGTGAATTAGTTCATGCTAAATTTGAAGAATTGAATATGGTAGATAAGATAGATGCAGCAAAAAACATGCAAAGAATAAAGCAGAAGATGGTAATGCATATAACCGTAAGACTTATTCAGAATCAAACCCTGTTTGTTTTAAAGGAAACATAACGTCGATGGTTTCTTGTAAAGGCACTTTTAGGTGCTCTTTTTTTATTGATTTTATATACTAAATATTCTATGATATATATATTCTTTTATAGTAATTAGGAGATAATAGCATGGATAAAAATGAATTGCTTCAGATATTTAATGAAAGCGTTGCGGGAAAAAACCAATCAAAAGGACAGAGAGTATTTGAAAATGACTTAGTTTCTTCAGTAGATATTAAAGATGATGAAGATAGTATATGTATAAAGGGTAATGTTATATCTGAAAGTCTTTTTAGTCAGTACAGTACGGAAATACAAATGGACCCAACTGATAAGAGTATAGTAGGGACTTATTGTAGTTGTGCTGATTATGAGAAGAATGCAGCAAAGAAAAATTACTGCTGTAAGCATTTAATAGCAACCTTTTATAGTTCGCTGGAGGAGCTTTCTAAAAATACAAGATTAAAAAAAGCTGAAAAGCGTAAGCTTAATAAACTTTTAGGCATTAAGGATACCTTGGATATTCTCCTTGGAGGGGATAGTTCAAAAGAGGAGCTAAAAATAGAGGTTTATATAAATAAAGATAGATGGGATAATAGAATTTATTTTGAACTTAAAATAGGACTTAAAACTATGACTTCAAATAATCTTTATGTGTTAAAAGATATAAATAGTTTTCTTTTAGGCATATATCAAAACATCCCAATACCCTATGGTAAAAAGCTTATATTGAATATGAAGGAACAAAAACTAAGTGTTAAGGATAAAAAGCTTGTAGATTTTATCCAGATGATTATTAATATAGATAAGCCATTCTCTTACAATAGAAAGATTAAGAAATCTTTTATAGATGGAAAGTACGTCTATGTGCCTGACTATCTTGTTAGAGAATTTTTTCAGGTTATAAAGAATCATAGGGTTTATTTAAATGAAGGTTTTGATTTAAGCACAGATGTAGAAATTATAGAGGAAAAACCTCCAATTGAAATTAGCCTTAGGGATGTAGAGGACGATTATGTTTTAAGTGTGCCTTCTGGAATGCCAATATCCTTAAGTTCTAAAAATAATGTTTTTTTATATGGACTGGGAATATATATTCCAGATTATGAGTACTGTGAAAAAATAGGGCCGTATTTCGAGGTGTTTAATAAAGCGGAAGAAGTTAGATTATCTGGAGAAAAAGAAGAGACTATTCTAAGGAAATTAGTTCCGGATTTAAAAAGACTATCTAATAGTATATCACTGTCTTCCAATATAACAGATAAAATAGTAGTAGCTAAGTGTGAGTTTAAATTTTACTTTGATAATGAAGATGGAAATACTATACTTACTGTTAAAGTTAAGTATGGAGCTTTTGAATTTAATATCTTCGAGGATTTTAATGAGAAAGTGATTTACAGAGATTCAAAAAGAGAAATTGAAGTTTTAGAAACTGTAAGAGCCCTTAGATTTGAGAGAATTAAAAATAAATTCCTGCTTGGTTTTGGAGATGACTATGCCTTTACCTTTTTCAAGACAGAAATAGTAAGACTTCAGAAAATTGGAGAAGTATTTTATTCGGAAAACTTTAAAGGTATAAAGCATATTAGCAGCAAGGGAATAAGCGGGCATATAAAAACGGGAAAATACAATTATTTTGAAATGAAATTTAAGATTGATGATATACCACCAGGGGAAACAGTTATGATACTCAGGGCATTTAGAGATAATCTTAAATACTATAAGCTTAAGAATGGAGAATTTATTGATTTAGAAGAACTTCAGCTTAAGAATTTCTTAAAGTTATTAGATTCCATTTCTCCTAAAAAGTTAGATGAAAATAACATTAAGATACCTAAAAGTAAAAGTATTTATGTAGATGAATACCTAGAGGAAAAGGGCATTAGATACATAAAAGGTCAAGAGGAGCTTAAGAAGATAAGGGAGAAATTTAAGGAGGAAAAGAGCTTAGAATTTGAGCTGCCTAGGACTTTAAAGGGGCATCCAAGAGAATATCAAAAAAAGGGATACAATTGGCTTAAAACTTTGGATTACTTTGGTTTCGGAGGAATACTTGGAGATGAAATGGGACTTGGTAAAACCTTTCAAGTCATTTCGTTTTTGCTATCTAGCCCAGGCAAAAAGTCATTAATAGTGGTACCTACTTCCTTGGTATATAATTGGATACAGGAGTTTGAAAGATTTGCTCCAAGTATTAAAGTAGCAGCATCAGTTGGAACAAAAAAAGAAAGGGAAGTTATAATTGAAAATTTAAATGAATTTCAAGTTATAATAACTACCTATAACCTTTTAAAGAGGGACTTATCTTCATATATGGCCTTAGAATTTGATTATTGTATACTAGATGAGGCTCAAAATATAAAAAATCCTCATTCTCAAAATGCTATAAGTGTAAAGAAGATAAATGCAGTTAATAGATTTGCACTTTCAGGAACTCCTATGGAGAATTCTGTTATGGAACTGTGGTCTATATTTGATTTTATAATGCCTGAATACCTTTATGATGAGGATAGATTTAGTGTAAGATATTATAAAAAGCTTAAAGAGGAACCTGCGGTGATTGAGGATCTTAATAGACTTATAAAGCCATTTATTTTAAGAAGAAAGAAAAAGGAAGTTGTTAAGGAGCTTCCTAATAAAATAGAAAAGATAGTTGCAGTTGATATGGAAAGTAAGCAGAAGAAAGTTTACAGCACCTATGCAAAGTATGCTGTTAGTTTAATTGAAAAAAGGGTAGAGTATGACGAGTTCAATAAAAGTAAAATTGAGATACTTTCATATATAACAAGACTTAGGCAAATTTGCCTTGATCCATCTGTTGTAATGGAGGACTATACAGGAGGAAGTGCTAAAATAAACGCACTTATAGAGCTATTAAATCACAGCATTGATGAGGGGCATAAAATATTAGTATTTTCTCAGTTCACTTCTGTGTTAAAGAATATAGCTGAAAGATTTAGAGAAGAGAAAATAAAATACAGCTATTTAGATGGAAGTATAAATTCTAAGAATAGGATGAATATGGTTCAGGACTTTAATGAGGGAAATAACTCTGTTTTTCTAATAAGTTTAAAGGCAGGAGGAACAGGTCTTAATCTAACCTCTGCGGATGTTGTCATTCATTTTGATCCATGGTGGAATCCGGCAGTAGAAGAACAAGCAACAGATAGAGCGCACAGAATAGGGCAGAAAAATATAGTAGAGGTTATAAAGCTTGTGGCAAAGGGAACTATTGAAGAAAAGATCATACGTTTGCAGGAGGAAAAGAAGAGGCTTGTAGACAGTCTTCTTTCAGAGGATTTATCTACAAGCGAAGTATTTTCTGGTTTAGATGAAAATGAAATAATTGAATTATTTAAGTAAGGTTATCTAAATTATAGGCTGAGATGTTAGACCGGGTCTTCTTACAATACACTTTACATTAATTTTAACATTTACATTAGGAAAAATATTATCCCAATTGTTTTCAACGGTTTTCCAATATTTTGGGTTATCTCTGTAAATCTCGCTGCCAAAACCAAATATATCGGTTTTCAGTCTATCTTGTGAGGCAGCTAAGGCAGAGCTGACCTCTTTTTTAATAGCTTCGCTTTCAAGCTTAGCTAGTTTATTCATCTCTTTATAGTGTTTCATTACGTTAGTTTTATCATTGGTTTCTGATATTAAGCTCTCTTCAGCTACATTTATTTCCATAGTCAATTTGTTACCATTAACTTTGGTTTTAATTTTTGATTTTGAATCTATTATATCAAACACAATTCTTTTGCCGTCTGGAAGAGGAACTAGTATTGAACCGCTTGAGATATGTCCAGTTACCCATTGTAGCCCCCTTGTTTCATAAGTGTCTAAGTATCCAACTAATTTATCTTTTTTAAAAACGCCTGCTCCATACATATTAAATCTATTAGAAAATTTTTGATCAGGCCTAAGAGATATAAGTCCAATTGCGCCGGCATGTGATTTACTGGTTAATGCTTTTACAAGGTCTAATCTTGAATAGGAGATTGAATATCCAGTCATTTCTTGCAGCATAGACATAGTTCTCAGCTTTTCAGCGGGAAGGGGCTGGTCTGGTGTATAGGTAGACACTATGTCTCTTGCGTTACCTTTTGTTACAAATATTAAGCCGTCAGGTCTTATTGTATAGTGTCTAAAAAGTTTATCCATCATGTCACTTAAACCGTATTTAGCTAACCTTTCACCTACAACAACCATCCTGCTGTGTGCGAAAAATAGCGGCTCTCCAGAGAGTACAGAGGCATTATTAAAGGCTTCTGTTATGGTATGCCCTTCGCTGCTAAATACATTTATGCTGGGTGATGCACCTTGCTTACCAGAAGATTGAGGAGAAGAAGCTCCAACATTTAATATCTCAACGGTGTATATATATCTGCCATCTTCACTTAAATCTATACCACTGCAAAGTACTAGAGACAATCTATTTAATTCATGCTTAACATCACTGCAACCACATAATAAAAAAGTACATAATATCAAAAATATTGAAATGAGCTTTCTCATGACTTATTCTCCTTTTTTAGTTTTTTTAGATTAAATAATATAATTGTTAAAAGGGGGAGAATGATTGTAAGTGGAACATTTAAGTACTTTATAAAAATATCTATATGTATATGTATGTGCTGTGGAAAGTTTGATGCCATTAACCTTGATATGATTAAGATTAATATTGAAATTGGAATTGAAAGCCATTTGGAGTTTTTTATTTTAAATAGTTGAGCAGTTCCTTTAACAGCACCATAACAGAAAACACTTACTTTTGTAAAACTTACAATAACCACAATTATAATGGCAAATATATCCAACCTGTCAAAGTATTCAGTGACTTTTAAGACACGCAAGGTTTGCAAAAAAGGAAATAAGGCTGAAATTGAAAACTTAAGTCCAAGTACTAATATACAAAGAAGGGTACTTAGGGAAATAAGAATACCTTGCACTATGACTGCAGATAATGCATATTTTTTTAATTTTTTCTGGTCAGACACAAGGGGAAAAAGCATCGTGGATATTATGTTTTCACCAAAAGGAAAAGCTATAACAGAAAGACTTTTTTTTATAACAGGAACAATTCCATTTTCAAGTATTGGAAACATATGCTTAGGTTCAATTTGGTTTGGAGGAATAATAAAAAATATCCACTCAAAGGCAAAAAAGCTTATCCAAGCAAATAAAAATACATACATCAAACGAGATATGTTTTCAATTCCTAAATACACACCATACCAACATACAAACATCAAAATCATGCAAATTAAAAAAATTGGCATTCTAGGCATTGAAGATGTGATTATTAATACAGATAAGTTTCTTAAAACCCTTGAGGCAGTATATATAAAGAAAGTTAAATAAAAAAAGCTAAAAATACTTCCTAGAAATTTTCCCCATATTTTTGGCATATACTGAATTATACTGTCATCCTTATGGTTTTGCCACAAATATATATATGTAGATTGAAATATAAGAGCTGGTATTATGCACATGAGTACGCCTATCCATGCATTTTGCTCAGCCTCTGGATTTAGGAAAAATATTATGGAACTGCCAAGCACACACAGGACAATTAGTGAAAACATTTGTTTTGAGCATATCTTTTTTTCCAATTTAATTCAACCCTTTCCTTAGTGAGATTTTTTAATTTTATCAATAGCCTTTCTAATATCTTTTATGGCAAGGTTAAGATGGCCTCTAGTCTGTCTTTTGGTTGAGTTCTTATCAGAAACCTTTGGAGAACGCTTTAGCTTTGCCCACAAAGGTTTCCTAATAACAATGTCAAGAAGGTTTTCTTTAGAAGTAGGAGCTATAGGTGTTGCGTAGGGAACTCCAAAAGAGCGGATTGAAATTAATTTTAATGATAGAACAAGATAACCGCAGGTTAAACCAAATAGACCTAGAGTAGTTCCTAAAACCATGAATATAAATCTTGGCAAAGTTAAGGCGTTGTGCATTTCATTGACTGGAACAGCAAAAGAGGCAATATAAGTAATTGCAACGACAATAATTACGGGTGTACTTATTAAACCAGCTTCTACGGCTGATTGCCCTATAATTAGTGCTCCAATGATGCTTATGGATTGCCCTACAGCCCGTGGCATTCTAATACCAGCCTCTATCATTATCTGATATGCAACTAAAAGGAAAAAGGTCTCTGTAGAAGTAGGGTAAGGCACAGATGCGTGAGTTTGAATAAAAGTTATGAGTAATGGCGTTTGTATTAATTCTTGATGAAAAGTGGTTATAGCAACATATAAGCCTGGTAAAAGTATGGATATAAGTAACGATGTATATCTAATCCAGCGATTAATGGTTGCAGGAATAAAATTTATAAAAAAATCTTCATTTGTCTCAAGAAATTCAAAAAATATTGCAGGAGCAGTGCATACAATAGGTGTACCATCAGCTAGTATAGCTATTTTTCCTTCAAAAATCTTTCCGGCAACAACATCAGGCCTTTCTGTTGAGAACACAGTTGGAAAGGCAGAAAAAGCTTCATCCTGTATGTATTCCTTTATGTAATTCATACCAATTATGGAGTCTATCGTTATTTTTCCTATTCGTCTTCTAATCTCCTCTACTATTTTAGGGTTAGCTACATTAGCTAAATAGGTAATAGCTACAGTTGTCTTTGAATTCTCACCTAAAGTAAGTTCTTCCACTTTAAAATCAGTGCTTCTAATTTTTTTTCTTAAAAGGGCTACATTTGTGGTTAAAGATTCAGTGAAGCCCTCTCTAGGACCTCTTATTACAGTTTCAACAGTTGGTTCTGTTATAGCTCTTTCAGGGGGTTTTCCAATACTTATAATAATTGCTTTACTTTCACCATCTAGGAATAATGCTATACTTCCTTTTAAAATGGACAATATAACATCATCCATGCTTTTATATACATTTTTATCATTAACAGCAAAAATTGATTTTGTATATTCAAATATGTTTAAATGGGGATGGTTATTGTAATCTTCTTCTATAAGTTTTTTTATAACAGAGGATTCTATTACATCAGATTGGATAAGATTATTTATGTAGACAATCATTGCAGAAAAATTTCTATTATTAGCTATTTTAAATTCTCTAATCGTTAAATCTGAGCAATTTGTAAATAAGGTTTCTATAGTATGTTTATTTGTTTTAAGGCTAGTTGAAACCGTCTTCGCGTTATTTTTAGATGCTTCTTCTTTATTAAAAATTTTATTAAACAACGAAAAATTCACCCCCTCAATTTATTTATATAATAGTAGTTTGCATGAAATTTCGTTGTTTATTCATATTAGATGCTTGTATTAAAATAATAAAATAGTAAAATATAAGTAGACAAACTATAAATCTATTACTAGGAGGTAAGAAGTATGCTAAGTTTTGATTATTCAATACCAACTAAAGTTTTTTTTGGAAAAGGAAAAATAGACGTAATTGGAGAAGAAATTAAGAAATATGGCTCAAGAGTGCTTATAGTTTATGGCGGAGGAAGTATAAAAAGGAACGGTATATATGATAGAGCAACAGCTATATTAAAAGAAAACAATATAGCTTTCTATGAACTTTCAGGAGTAGAGCCAAATCCTAGGATAACAACAGTAAAAAAAGGCATAGAAATATGTAGAGAAAATAATGTGGATTTAGTATTAGCAATAGGGGGAGGAAGTGCAATAGACTGTTCTAAGGTAATTGCAGCTGGAGTTTATTATGATGGCGATACATGGGACATGGTTAAAGATCCATCTAAAATAACTAAAGTTCTTCCAATTGCAAGTATACTTACTCTTTCAGCAACAGGGTCTGAAATGGATCAAATTGCAGTAATTTCAAATATGGAGACTAATGAAAAGCTTGGAGTAGGACATGATGATATGAGACCTAAATTTTCAGTGTTAGATCCTACATATACTTTTACAGTACCTAAAAATCAAACAGCAGCGGGAACAGCTGACATTATGAGTCACACCTTTGAATCTTACTTTAGTGGTGTTGAAGGTGCTTATGTGCAGGACGGTATAGCAGAAGCAATCTTAAGAACATGTATAAAGTATGGAAAAATAGCAATGGAGAAGACTGATGATTACGAGGCTAGAGCTAATTTGATGTGGGCTTCAAGTTTAGCTATAAATGGTCTATTATCACTTGGTAAGGATAGAAAATGGAGTTGTCATCCTATGGAACACGAGTTAAGTGCATATTATGATATAACACATGGTGTAGGACTTGCAATTTTAACACCTAATTGGATGGAATATATTCTAAATGACGATACACTTCATAAATTTGTTTCTTATGGAATAAATGTTTGGGGAATAGACAAGAACAAAGATAACTATGAAATAGCACGAGAGGCTATTAAAAATACGAGAGAATACTTTAATTCATTGGGTATTCCTTCAAAGCTTAGAGAAGTTGGAATAGGAAAAGATAAACTAGAACTAATGGCAAAGCAAGCTGTTAGAAATTCTGGAGGAACAATAGGAAGTTTAAGACCAATAAATGCAGAGGATGTTCTTGAGATATTTAAAAAATCTTATTAATAGAAACTGTAGAGGTATTTTTATAATTTAAAAGATGTTAAAGAGTGAGGAGTAATTTTGTTCTAACGCCTCACTCTTTTCATTTTATGATTAAATGTATGCTGATTTACGCTAACTTAAATCCTAAATAATAACCTAATGTTAATATTTTGTAACAAATGGATAAAAGCGTAAAAATATTATTGTAATAATTTTAAGTAGGTTTAAAATATATATAATGTAGAAGCATTCCTACATTATATTATTTAAATAATAATCTAAACAGGAGGGGTTAAAGTGGTTGATTTCGAATATTCAATACCAACTAGAATTTTTTTCGGTAAAGATAAGATAAATGTACTTGGAAGAGAGCTTAAAAAATATGGTTCTAAAGTGCTTATAGTTTATGGTGGAGGAAGTATAAAGAGAAATGGAATATATGATAAAGCTGTAAGTATACTTGAAAAAAACAGTATTAAATTTTATGAACTTGCAGGAGTAGAGCCAAATCCAAGAGTAACTACAGTTGAAAAAGGAGTTAAAATATGTAGAGAAAATGGAGTTGAAGTAGTACTAGCTATAGGTGGAGGAAGTGCAATAGATTGCGCAAAGGTTATAGCAGCAGCATGTGAATATGATGGAAATCCATGGGATATTGTGTTAGATGGCTCAAAAATAAAAAGGGTGCTTCCTATAGCTAGTATATTAACCATTGCTGCAACAGGATCAGAAATGGATACGTGGGCAGTAATAAATAATATGGATACAAACGAAAAACTAATTGCGGCACATCCAGATATGGCTCCTAAGTTTTCTATATTAGATCCAACGTATACGTATACCGTACCTACCAATCAAACAGCAGCAGGAACAGCTGATATTATGAGTCATATATTTGAGGTGTATTTTAGTAATACAAAAACAGCATATTTGCAGGATAGAATGGCAGAAGCGTTATTAAGAACTTGTATTAAATATGGAGGAATAGCTCTTGAGAAGCCGGATGATTATGAGGCAAGAGCCAATCTAATGTGGGCTTCAAGTCTTGCGATAAATGGACTTTTAACATATGGTAAAGACACTAATTGGAGTGTACACTTAATGGAACATGAATTAAGTGCTTATTACGACATAACACACGGCGTAGGGCTTGCAATTTTAACACCTAATTGGATGGAGTATATTTTAAATAATGATACAGTGTACAAGTTTGTTGAATATGGTGTAAATGTTTGGGGAATAGACAAAGAAAAAAATCACTATGACATAGCACATCAAGCAATACAAAAAACAAGAGATTACTTTGTAAATGTACTAGGTTTACCATCTAGACTGAGAGATGTTGGAATTGAAGAAGAAAAATTGGACATAATGGCAAAGGAATCAGTAAAGCTTACAGGAGGAACCATAGGAAACCTAAGACCAGTAAACGCCTCCGAAGTCCTACAAATATTCAAAAAATCTGTGTAAACCTACCGGGGTTTGGGCGTAGCCATTATATTCATGAACTCCAAGAAAGCAGTATGCTAGCAAAGAAATAAAACTCAAAGCAGAGAGAAAATTTAGACATTCAACTATAAATAAAAAATACCCCCCAAAGCATTAATATCTTGGGGAGTATTTTTTATTTTGAAGTATTCTGTTCAGCTAAATATTCTTCTAAGGTAATACCTCTGTTCATAATTTCTTGTGAGGCAGGAAGACCGATATATCTTACATGCCATGGCTCAAAATTATACTTTGTTATGTTTTCTTTATCCTTAGGATATCTTATTATGAAACCATATTTACCACAATTTTGTTGAAGCCATTTATAAGAATTTGTATTCATAAATCCATCATCTAAAGAAGAGTATTCGGTTGATAGTAAGTCCATTGCCAATCCAGTTTGATGCTCACTTGTACCAGGTTCAGCTACATATTTATCAGCTTCGGCTTTTCCGTCTCGTGCTACTTTTTCATTATATAATTTTTGCTGATACGAATAAGGTCTATAACCTGAAACAGCTAGAAGTGTAAGACCATCCTTTGATGCTGCATTAAACATATTTTCAAGTCCTGTTGCAGCTTCGCTCTCCATTTGATTTACATTAGGATCAGAACTACTAATAAATTTAACGTTAGGAGTTCTCAAATTTTGAGGTATATAGTTTCCTGATAATTTACTTTGCTTGTTTACAAGTAGGATGTTCTGTTTCTTTACCTCGGGTTTCTTGGCTTGTTTTTTAGGTGTAGAAACTTTCTTTTTGGGTTCGTTTACTACAGTTTTTTTAGGTTGATTATTTTTATATATAAATAATGATGCAGATATAACACTGATGATAATAAGTGCAAGTATAATTTTTTTCATACTTTAAAAGCTCCCTTCAATGTGTTTAAAGAAAGTTAATTTGTTAAAAACATGTTAGTTCTACCAAACACATAAAATCACTATAAATAAATACTTAACTTTATTATGCTTAATTTTACAATAAATAAAACACCTAATATAATTAAATGGTGTTATTTATTAGATAATTAATTTGGTAAAAGACTCTTCTAACTAGTATAAACAAAATAGCTTCATTAGTCAAGAAAAATTACAAATAATGTAATATAATGTATTTTGTTGAATCTAATTTAAAATTATTGTCACATTGACATAAATTATAGGTGTATGATATATTGAGAAACAATTGATAGGTTTTTTATAATTGATAGTTTTATAGATTTAACTGTAATTTCATAAAAAGGCTTAGGAGGTACTTAATTTTGAGAAGACAATACATAGATTATCCTTCAGATTTACCTGTTCTAATATCCTATGCAAGTGTAATAAATTACCCGATACATTGGCATAATTCAATTGAAATATTGTATGTTCTTAAAGGGAACTTTAATGTAACAATTGATTCTGATAAATATGAGCTTGTTGAAAACGATATTGAAATTGTAAATATAGATGAAGCACACAGCGTTTATAGTGATGATGAAGATAATAGAATGTTAATATTTCACATAGATCCAGCTTTTTTTAAGAAATACTTTAACGATATAGAGAATATGTTCTTTTATACAAATATAACTGATGATAACGCGCAGAAGGGCGAAGAATATGATATTCTTAGAAAATATTTATCTAGAATAATATGTGAATTTGTTCAAAGACAAGAAGATTATGATAAGAAAATAGAAGATATACTTGTTGAATTGCTCTATAACTTAATAAACAACTTCCATTATTTAACATCAGAAAGAGAAGAGCTTAGAGAAAAGGGAGAACAGCTTGAAAGGTATCATAGAATTACAAAATATATATACAATAACTACAATGATAATATAACTCTTCAGGATATAGCTAAAAAAGAATTTTTAAGTACACATTATTTATCACATGAAATTAAAGACACTACAGGATATAGTTTTACTGATTTACTTAATTTAACTAGAGTAGATGAAGCTTTAAAGCTTCTTTTGGATACAGATAAAACTATAACTGAAATTTCTCAGGATGTTGGCTTTTCTCATGTTAGATATCTTAATAAGCATTTTAAGATACAATTTAATTGTTCTCCAAACCAGTACAGAAAGAAATACAAAGTTAGTGAAGAAGTATTTGAGGCATTAAAAAAAATTAAGACATTTAACATCGATGAAAGTATGGATAGCTTAAATAACTATCTTGAAGATTATGACAGATTTAATTATGAAGATTTAATTGATAAAATATATATCAATATGTCAGAAGATTTGGGTACTTTTAATAAGGAATTTAAAGAGGTAATAGATATCGGAGATGCGTTTGAGCTTTTAATAGAAGACAATAGAGATATACTTGAGGCGATTCAAAGTGAAATTGAATTTAAGTATGTAAGGCTTCTAAATGTAATCAGTGTGGATATGGGGATATTTCCAGGATCTGAATTCTGTAATTGGAACAGAGCTAGTGATGTTTTTGAATTTTTATATGATATGGGAATTGGTGCTGTTATAGTATTAGATGATAGGGAATTTACGAAGGATGAATACATAAAAGCATTAAAGTCCCTTATAGAATACTTTAAAGAGATTGATACTGTAGATATAGATTCTTTTAAATTTCAATTTCCAATATCGATGAAAGAGAGCATGAGAGAAGAGCTAAGACAATTAATAGACAGCTATGAGCTTACAGTGATGGACGAAATGTTTCATTACAATGACAATATAAACTATATTTATGATACAGCATATATGCTTCCATTTATAATTCATAGAAGTATGAGACAAAGTGAAAAAAGTGGAAATTTCTTGAGAGCTTTTGATGTGCTCGATAAGCAGGTTAAGCTTACAAATGAAGTGTTCTTTGGATATCCGGGGCTTGTAAATGATAAGGGAATAAAAAAACCTTCATACTATGCATTTTATCTAATGAATAAGTTAGGAGATACTTTAGTAAGTAAAGGTAATGGCTATATAGTAACTAAAAATGAAAATGAGTATCAAATTTTGCTTTATAGCTATTATGATGGAATAGATACACTGGATGTATTTAGTAATTTTTCTAAGTTTAAAGGTAGGAAAAATATAACGGAAAAGAAAATGTCTTTAAACATAGTAAATATAAAATCATCAATAAAGATAACAATGTATGAGATAAATGAAAGTGCAGGATCTTCATATAATTATTGGGTTGATATGGGTAAGCCTAGGAGATTAAATAAAGAGGAAAAAGAGATACTTCATAAAGCTGCCTTTCCAAGAATCTATTTTAAAAGCATGAAGAAAAGCACAATATTTAATATAAGAACTGCACTTAGAGGATACGGAGCTGTTCTTATTTTAATAAAAGAGGTATGAAAACATTAAAATTGGTTTAATCTGTGATTATCATAAATTGTAAATTTTCGAGATATAACATATTGGTACATTCATATAAGCATTTTAGTTGATGAAAATCACCCCTTAGAAATACTATAATTTAATTGTAGGAAAGATAGGGGTGATAAAATGACTTTAGACAATAGGGCTTTCCTTAAACAAAGCTCAAAAAAATTGCTCTTTAGGTTTGCTGTTCCTGCGATTTTTTCACTACTTGTAAATGAACTTTATAATATGGTAGATACAGTTTTTGCAGGTAGATATATAGGTGAAAATGCTATAGGAGCTATGACAATAGCGTTTCCAATTCAAAAAATCTTAATAGCAATGGGGCTTTTAATAGCTACCGGAGCTTCTACTTACGCAGCTAGAGTTATCGGAGAAAAAAATTATAAAGAACTAAAAAAGATAGTTATCAATTCATGTGCTTTAACTATAGTTTCCATAATTTCGATTTCTTTTATAATATTTCAATTTAAATCGAGTATACTCTATTCATTAGGAGCAAGTGATAACACGTATCCAATGGCAGTACAATATATATCTATTATATTGTTTGGCAGTATATTTATGTGTCTTGCGAGTGTAATGTCCTATATTATGGTTTCACTTGGAAAAACAAAAACCTTGCTTTACACAAATATTGTAGGTGTACTATTAAATATTATTCTTAATTATGTTTTAGTTATACAGCTTCATATGGGTATAAGAGGAAGCGGTATAGCAACAGTTTTATCTCAACTGGCAGCATTTGTAGTTGCCTTAGTTCAATTTGCATACATGAATAAAAAACAGAATTTTAAGTTTTTTGAGAATATTAGTACAAATATAATTAGCGGAGATATTATAAGGGAGATAGTTCTCGTAGGGTTTTCCACCTTTATAATAGAAATTGCAGATGCAGTTGTATCAGCAGTACTTAATAATGTATTATATGCTGGTGGTGGTGATTCTGCCATAATTATGCTTGGAGTAATAACGAAAGTATACATGTTTATGTTTATAACTGTTATAGGAATAAGTTCAGGTATGCAGCCTATAGTTGGTTATAATTTTGGAGCTGGTAACTATAAGAAGGCCAAGGATATCTTGAAATTTTCTTTAAAAACGGTAATAATTATTTCAGCATTTGTTTGGGTAGGATTTATAATATGGGCACAGCCTTTGATTGGATTTTTTCTTAAGGATGCTCAGCTTGTAAGTAAGACTGTATCAGCATTTAGAATAGTTATATCTATGTTGCCACTTCTAGGAATATATTATGTAGCGATATATTACTATCAAGCAATTGGTGAAGCAAGAATAAGTTTTATACTATCTATATATAGAGAACTTATAATGTTTATTCCAATGGCTGTTATATTGTTTAAGATTGTGGGGATTAATGGTGTTTTTATAGCATATCCTTTGACTGATATAATTGTTATTTTAACATCAGTGTATTTCATAAGAAGGGCATTTAAAGAACAATTTGCAGAGGAGAGTATTCCAAAAAGAGTTGGAGCACGAGCTTAGTTGAGATTTTCACTATGCTAGGGAAAATCTTAAGATTTAAGGTTCTCCCTAACATAATGAAAAAGAATTTTGGCAAGACTTTTATGTAATTAAAATAAGGTAAGATGAATTTTTAAATTTATCTTACCTTATTTTTGTTATCTTTCTAGAATTTTAAATGAAGGGGCTTTTTATTAAACCCAATTTTGTCAATTGGGGATAAGCGTAATATGTTGTTCGATGGCGATAAAGTAGGAATATATTTAGGTATATGCTTGAGGATTTTATCCCAAGGAAAGTTAATAGGAGACCCAGTAGAATTCCAAGGAAAGTTAATAGGAGACCCAGTAGAATTCCAAGGGAAGTTAATAGGAGACCCAGTAGTATCCCAAGGGAAATTTATAGGACAACCGGTAGAATTCCAAGGAAAATCTATAGGAGACCCAGTAGAATTCCAAGGGAAGTTAATAGGAGACCCAGTAGTATCCCAAGGGAAATTTATAGGAGACCCAGTAGAGTTCCAAGGAAAATCTATAGGAGACCCAGTAGAATTCCAAGGGAAGTTAATAGGAGACCCAGTAGAGTTCCAAGGAAAATCTATAGGAGACCCGGTAGAATTCCAAGGAAAATCTATAGGAGCCCCAGTGGTATCCCAAGGGAAATTTATAGGAGAACCGGTAGTATCCCAAGGAAAATTAAAAGGAGACCCAGTAGAGTTCCAAGGAAAATCTATAGGAGACCCAGTAGAATTCCAAGGGAAGTTAATAGGAGCCCCAGTGGTATCCCAAGGGAAATTTATAGGAGAACCGGTAGTATCCCAAGGAAAATTAAAAGGAGACCCGGTAGAGTTCCAAGGGAAATTTATAGGGCAACCAGTAGAATTCCAAGGAAAGTTAATAGGAGACGCAGTAGAGTTCCAAGGGAAATTTATAGGAGACCCAGTAGGGTTCCAAGGGAAGTTTATAGGACAACCAGTAGTATTTTTAGGTAAGTTTATAGATGAACTGGTAGTAGTTTTAGGTAAGTTTCTTTTAGTAGAATTAGTAGCATTGGAAATCCTTATAGAAGATCCAGTAGTATTTTTAATAAAGCCTATAGCAGAACTTGTAGTACTGCTTGTACATGTTGATAATTCCTCAATAGGGCAAGCATATGCAGTGAATAACACTGGGGAACTTGCAGCAGCTATGGAAAAAATAATTAGAAAAATAGAGAATTTTTTAAACAAATTTCTCATATAATAAAAACCTCCTGTAATATTATTTATTTACAGTACAATTATAGTCTATAAGGGATAAAAATACAAAACGTAATTTGTAAGTAAATTGATTGTATTAAGATAATTGTATATAATTAGAAGAGAATAAAGGTGTTATGAGTTGATGGAGGTAACTTGTTTTGACAAATGGAAAAGTAGTTAATCTTGATTCAAGTAGGAAATTTAGGGATTATGATAAATTTATTATATTAATGTTGAGTCTAGTAATTTTTTTGGTACCTTTGGTAGTGTTTTTGAAACCTATAAAAATAGATAGTGAATTACTAAGAAGTTTAACAGGATTACAATATAATTTTGATTTTTTTTCCTACTATAAAATGATTGTATTTATAATAATTAGTTTAGTTATGCTGCTATATTTTTTGTACAAACTTATAAGGAAAGAGATTATATTAGAGAGTACAAAATTTTATATTCCTATTATTATATATGGAGCATTTATAATAATATCAACTATTTTATCACAGCATAAAGATATAGCACTATTTGGGTATTTAGAGAGATATGAAGGAATGATTGTTCTAATATTTTATTTGCTCAATTTGTTAATAGTTATAAATTCGGTTTCTAATGATAGAAGTCTTAAAATAATAATAATAAGTCTTATGAGTTCTGCTTTTATTATATGTATTATAGGCATTTCTCAGATATTAGGGCATGACTTTTATCAAAGCTATTTTGGAAGACGTGTTATTTTACCAGGAGAGTATAAAGCTTATGCAGATGGTTTAAGCTTTAGTTTCCCAAAGGGTACAGTTTATGGAACGTTGTATAACCCTGATTATGTTGGAAGCTATATGGGGATGATTGTTGGTCTAGCTTTTATATTGTGTTTATGTTTGAAAAATAAAAAGTATAAAGCTGTAACTGGAATAATAGGAACATTAGCTTTTATTAATATAATTGGAAGTAATTCTAGAGCGGGATTAGTTGGAGTTGTAGTTGCGTTGATTACAGCGGTTGTGTTTATAAGAAAGAAAATAAAGAAAAATATTTTAGTAGGTATTATTCCTCTAATATTGATAGTGATTATATTTGGAGCTTTAAGTACAAAAGGGAGTACAGCTATAATAAATAAGTTTAAGACAACTGCTTCTGAAGTTACAAAGATATGCAAGGGTAGTGAGTATGAAAAGCAAAGTATAGGCTCTGGAAGAGGATACATATGGGGAAAATCAATTAAGCTGTTAGAAGATACTGTAATTATGGGATATGGACCTGATAATTTTGCAGCATTCTTTCCTAAAAATGATCCAGCAAGGAAGGTACTTAAAGGTGTAATTATAGACAAACCACATAATATGTATTTACAAATAGCTATTAATACAGGAAGTATATCACTGATGGCTGTACTTGCATTATTTATAATGTACATAATAACAAGTTTTAAATTATACTTTAGAGCTGAAATGGACAATCTATATAATATATTTGGTTTAGGGATATTTATAGCATTTTTAAGTTATACAGTAACAGCATTTTTTAATGATAGTGTTATATCTGTAGCACCAGTATTTTGGATACTTTTGGGGATGGGAATTAGTATAAATATAACGCTTAAAGCTGATAGAGATAAATTATAAAAAAAGTGTTACGCGTAAATTCGCGTAACACTTTATTTTTTTTCGTTAATGCATTCTTCAAAAGTATGCCATGCTAGTACGGCACATTTTACACGTGCAGGCATATTTGAAATGTTTTTAAATGCTAATGCATCCTCAAGCTGCTCAAGCTCAGCTTCATCTGTTATCTCTCTTTTTATCATTCCAATAAAGGTTTCAACAAGCTTTTTTGCTTCTTCAACAGTTTTACCTTTTATAAGATCTATCATTATAGAGGTAGAAGCTTGAGAAATAGCACATCCAACGCCAATAAAAGCAGCATCTTCAATGACATTATTTTCAATTTTAAGTTGAAGGGTTATATCATCTCCGCAACTTGGATTATGACCGTTTTCAACTAAAGTGGCATCTTCAATTTTGTGCTTATTGTGTTTTGATGCATTGTGTTCAGTTATTATTTCTGTATAAATAGAATTAAGATCCATAACCTAACCACTTCCTTGTATTTTTTAATCCCTCTACTAAGGCATCTACGTCTTCTCTTGTGTTATAAAAATAGAAGCTAGCTCTGCAGGTTGCATTTACATCCATATACCTCATAAGAGGATTTGCACAGTGATGACCAGTTCTTATTGCAACACCATATGAATCAAGTATTGTAGCTACATCATGAGGATGAACATCATCCACGTTAAAAGATATAACACCGGCTTTTTTAGAAGCATCCTTTGTTCCATAAACTTTTACATATGGTAGTTCAGAAAGTCTTTCTAGTGCATATGCAGTAAGTTCCTTTTCTATAGCATATACTTTATCTAAACCTACTTTGTTTAAGTATTCTATGGCAGCAGTTAAACCTACGGCACCACCTACATTTTGTGTACCACCTTCGAATTTATGAGGAACCTCAGCAAAGGTTGTTTTCTGTTCCCAAACGTATTCTATCATATCTCCACCAAACATAAAAGGAGGCATTTTTTCTAAAAGAGCTTCTTTTCCGTATAAAACACCTATGCCCATTGGTGCTAGCATTTTATGGCCTGAGAATACTACAAAATCAGCATCTAAAGCTTTAACATCAACCTCCATGTGAGGTATGCTCTGAGCTGCATCAAGGATTGCAATAGCTCCTACGCTATGCGCTTTCTTTATTATGTCGTTAACAGGATTTATGGTTCCAAGAACATTTGAAACGTGAGTTACTGAAACTATTTTAGTTTTTGAAGTTATTTTACTTTCAAATTCTTCATGTGGAATTATTCCGTCTTCATTAAGATACAAATACTTAAGTACAGCACCCTTTGCTTTTGCAACCTGCTGCCAAGGAACAAGGTTTGAGTGATGTTCTGCAATAGATATTACAATTTCATCACCAGCATTTATAAAGTTAAGTCCGTAAGAATATGCTACTAAGTTAAGTGCTTCAGTAGCATTTCTTACGAATACAATTTCTTTACTCTTATTTGCATTTATAAAATCCTTAACAACATCTCTTGCTCCTTCATATAAGTCGGTAGCCTTAACGCTTAAAGCATAGGCTCCTCTATGAGGGTTTGCATTTGATTTTCTGTAGTAGTCATTTACTGCATTTATTACAGAAAGAGGCTTTTGAGTAGTAGCAGCATTGTCAAGATAAACAAACTTATGACCATTAAACTCTTGGTCTAAGGTAGGGAAGTCTTTTATATACTTATTATTCATTTTCCAGCCTCCTTCTAATACTTGTTGAGATTTTATTTTTTATCTCTTCTGATGGTATTTGATTTATAATAGGATTAAATGCAGCTTCGATTACAAGCTTCTTTGCCTCAGTTTCACTAAAACCTCTGCTCATTATATAAAATAATTTATTTTCATCTATTCTTCCAGCACTAGCTGCATGCTGACCATCTACATCTTCTTCTGTACACAAAAGTATTGGAACAGATTTATTTATAACATGTGGACTTAAGAGAACAGTATATTCTTCTTCTTCACCTTTTGATTTCTTACAGCCCTTTTTGAAATCAAGAGTTCCTCTAAAAGTTTTTTTACTTCTATCCATTAGGGCTCCTCTTGTTTCTATATTACTTCTTGCGTCTTTTCCATAGTGATTTATTAGATAATTTATATCTATAACTCTATCTTTATCACCTAAATAAATTGACTTAACGTTTGCAGAACTTCTGAAACCTGAAAGATCATCGGTATAGTTTGTTACTGCATATTTTGAACCTAGGTCAACAGCAGTATAGTTTACTACAGCGTTTTCTTCAGTTTTAACAGTGTGAGCATCTAAATGGAGACTACTTCCAGAAAGTGTTTGTATCTTTACTAAATTTACTACAGAATTTGCTTTTGCATAAATTTGAGTTAATCCATTGTGAAAGGAAGTTGTGTTTTCATCAGAATCATAGTTTACAACAACAGTGATTTCACTGCCTTCTTCTGCAATTATTAAGTTGTTATCAACTACAGTATTATTAGCTTCATTCATATAATAGTTTATAACAATGGGTTCACTGCATTTACTGTACTTAGAAGAATGAACGTAAACACCAGTGTTATAATCATTTTTTACTTGATTAAGTGAAAGTTCATCTATTCCAGTGTAAGTACAGGTTCCATTGAAGTCAGAAGAAATATTCTGAGACATTTTATTTACTTCAATTCCGTCATTCTTAACGGAAGTTATATATTCATTATTGTAAGGAACTACTTGAGGTAAGGCTTCATTTATATTTACGTTATTTACCCCGAGCCATCTCCATGTTCTTACGGGAATATTATTTATTTTTTTTAGTGTATTTTCCATAGTCTAAAATCACCTACCCTAATTTCCTTTTAATTCTAACTTGATTAAGTTATTCATTTCAACAGCGTATTCAAGAGGAAGTGCCTTTGATATAGGGTTTACAAAACCTCTAACTATCATTGCTCTTGCTTCATCTTCGCTTACACCTCTTGACATAAGATAGAATATAGCATCATCGCTTATTCTTCCTATTTTTGCTTCATGTCCGATATCTACTTCATCATTAGCTAAATCCAATGCAGGAATTGTATCTGATTGTGAAATATCATCAAGCATTAAAGAATCACAGGAAACAGAAGATTTACAGTGATGAGCGTTTTCAGTAACTTTAACAGAACCTCTATATATACAAGTTCCACCGCCTTTTGAAATTGATTTTGCGCTTATAGTAGAAGATGTATAAGGTGCTGCGTGGACAACTTTGGTACCTGTATCAAGATGCTGACCTTCTCCAGCAAAGGTTACTCCAGTATATTCTGATTTAGCACCTTCGCCCTTTAGGATACTCATAGGGTAGAGCATTGAAATTTTTGAGCCAAAGGAACCAGATACCCATTCAATAGTTCCATTTTTTTCAACTACAGCACGCTTTGTATTTAAGTTAAGCATATTCTTAGACCAGTTTTCTATAGTTGAATATCTCAAGGTTGCATCTTCCTTAACATAAAGTTCAACACATCCAGCATGAAGATTTGTAACATTATATTTTGGAGCAGAACAGCCTTCTATGAAGTGAAGGGTTGCGCCTTTTTCAACTATTATAAGAGTATGTTCAAACTGACCTGCGCCAGGAGAATTTAATCTGAAATATGATTGAAGTGGTATATCAACATTTACACCTTCTGGAACGTAAACAAAGGAACCACCAGACCAAACTGCTCCGTGAAGGGCAACAAATTTGTGATCGCTTGGAGGAACTAATTTCATGAAGTATTCTTTTACTATATCTTCATATTTATTTATAGCTGTCTCCATATCTGTATATATAACACCTTGTTTAACGAGGTCTTCTTTTATACTGTGGTAAACAACCTCTGAATCGTATTGAGCTCCAACACCAGCTAAGGATTCTCTCTCCGCTTTTGGTATACCGAGCTTTTCAAAAGTATCTTTTATATCATCAGGAACCTCATTCCAGCTTCCTTTCATTTCTGTATCAGGTCTTACGTAAGTAACAATGTTATCCATATCGAGTTCATCTAAAGAAGGACCCCAGCTAGGAAGTTCAGTTTTGTTATATACGTCAAGACATTTTAATCTAAAATCTAACATCCACTTTGGATCATGTTTTTCCTTTGAAATTTTTTCTATAATCTCTGGAGTTAAGCCTTTATTTACTTTATAGCTGTATCTATCTTCATTTTTTATATCATAAACACCGCGCTCGAGATTTTTAAATAAGTCTTTTTTTGCTTCCATGAGAGCACCTCCTTAAACCATTTTTTTAAAGTCAACAAAACCCTTAGTATTTATTTCATTCATTAAAGAGATATCTCCATCTTTAACAATTTTTCCATCCAATAATACATGAACAAAATCAGGTTTTAAAGATTCAAGAATTTTGCTGTTGTGAGTTATTATAAGAAGAGAATTATTTTCATTTTTAAACTTACTTATTCCCTCTGAAACAATTTTAACAGCATCAACGTCTAGACCAGAATCTGTCTCATCTAAAATTGCAAGCTTAGGGTTTAACATTAACATTTGTAATATTTCATTTTTCTTTTTTTCTCCACCTGAGAAACCTACGTTTAAATCTCTTTCTGAATAACTTTCATTCATTTCTAGTAATGCCATTTTCTCTTTTAGCTCTTTTCTAAAAGCCATTAGCTTTATTGGCTTTCCTTCAGCCTGAGTCCTAGCACTTCTTATAAGATCACTAGCTGTTATTCCAGCAACTTCTTCAGGGTTTTGGAAGGATAAGAAAATTCCTTTTCTTGCTCTTTCATCTGTTTTAAGATCAGTTATATCTTCACCCTCAAAGTTTATATTTCCGTTCGTAATTTTATATTTTGGATGCCCCATTATTACATTCATAAGAGTTGATTTTCCAGCACCGTTAGGTCCCATTACTATATGAATCTCACCTTTTCCAACTGTTAAATCTAAACCTTTTAATATTTCTTTGCCATCAGCTTCTGCATGTATATTATTAATTTGTAAAAGTTTTTCTCCCATTTAAAATTCACTCCTGAACTATATTAAATTTAATCTTGACCATTTAAGTCGGAATTCATATTTATATTCTATAACGAAGGTATAGTATTGTCAATGTTTTTACCAAAACTCTAGTATTTAAGAGATAGAATTACAGAAAAGAAAATTCATACTCAGGCTGAATACCATTAAAAAGGTTAAATGGTAACGCCTTTTAAGTATGTATAAATTATTAATTGACTATATTAAAGTGGAAAAACATATAAAAACACATCCTAGTATGATATAATTTTTGATGGAATCTTTATGGATTTCGTGTAGTATAATTATAGTTAGTTACATTTTAAAACTTGATTTAATAGGAGGTAAAATATTGGGTGAAATAATGAATAGAGAAAGCAAAAAATTTTATTTGTTTTCGGGTATTATAGCCTTTGCTATTTGTGTTATTTGGGTAATATTCGTAAAAACAGCTCCGTATTCTGATTTTAATTATTATAATACATTAGCGAGGAGCATTGCGTCTGGAGGAGCGTGGGGAGATACATATACTTCAGTTGGATATGCTGTGGCACTTGGATATGTATATAAATTTTTTGGTGCAAGCATAATTGTAGGAAAAACGTTTAACTTAGTTCTTACACTCATAAGTTACGTTACACTTTTTAGTTTGCTTAGAAAATTAAATATAAGTGAAGCCAAGAGAAAAATAATATTCTTAATGTTTATATTTTTTCCATGCAATATTTTTTATAATAGTATTCTTGCTGTGGAGATATTCTTTACTACAATATTTCTCATAATTGCGAATGTGTATTTTTCTAATAACAAGTTCAAATATATAATCATAGGAATTTTATCTGGAATTGAAATTATGACCAAGCCATTTTTCTTAGTGTTTTTCTTTGCAATATTTTTAGTAGAGGTTATTACTGAAAAAAAATTCATCAAACCTTTATTGAATTCCATTATAGTTTTGGTTTTGTCGTTGATTGTAATATCACCTTTTGTATATAGAAACACAAAGATGATGGGGCAGTTTACTTTTGTATCAAATAATGGAGGAATAGTTTTATATATAAATAACAATTCTCAAAACAAGTGGGGAAGGTGGATGGATGTAACAAAGGTAGAGAATTCCATTGCACTTACAAAGACCTATAAGGAAGCAAATATGACGCAGAAAAATCATATGCTTAATAGCGCAGCAAAGAAATGGATAATATCCCATCCTATTGGATTTGTAGAACTAGGACTTAAAAGGCTTTTAAATACTTATTACGTTGGTGATGATATAATATTTGCTTTTAACGGAGCAAATTTAGGAAGTTCGGTGGAACATCTTTTACTTGTGATTACAAATTTAATAAGAAACATTATATTCATACCTGGTACAGTTGGTATAGTAGCTTATAGCATTTTTGTTATATCAAAGCTAATAAAGCGTAAAAGTGAAGAAGTGGATAAGTTTTCACTGTATTCCCTCGTATGTTTTTATATGTTTACTTGCGTATATTTTGTAACAGAAGGACAAGGCAGATATGGTTTTCCATCAATACTTATATTCATATTTTTCTTCTTGAATATAATAAAGATTGATAAGCTATTTGAAAAGAAAAAGAGTGTTTTTTATTAAATAAATGGGAAAATGAGGTGCTCAAATAAACAGCATCTCATTTTTATTTTAGAGCGTTTAGTTATATTTTTTTAGAGATTCCATATAAAGTACCTTAATAAATTTGCGCATATTGACTCTAACATGTGATTTGGTAGGAATAACTGCATCTTCAAGCTCTAGCATCTTTTTTCTGATTTCCGAAAAATCGAAGAACTTTGAAGAGTATTCTTCGAATTTTTGATTTGAGTAATCTATTAATCCAAGTGATGCAAGATGAGTCATAGATTGGGCTATAGCTCTTCTTACTCTTTGTTCTGACGCCTTTATTTCTTTTTTTATTTCAACTTGAGGGGCCGATTTAGAAAGCTTTTTTTCTGCAAGTTTAAGAAATATATTTTTTAGTGGAGGAAAATCATTTAAGGTGGGATTAAGCTCATTGTGTATACAAATAAGAATGTCTAATAAATCTTTACTTCCATTTTCCCCTAGTATACCTAGTTCTGTGAGAATAAATTCGCCCGAAAGCATAATATTATCTTCCTCAGAAAAGCTTTCCGTTTTTTTGACTTTTTTATCAGCATCCATAAGAGATAATATATTTTTTATATCATTTATAGATTTTTGTAAACGAATATTATTAGATACTTTTTCAATTATATTTATAAATTCAAGTTTGTTTATAGGTTTAATTATATAGTATTCAATTCCAAGAGAGTATGCTTTTCCTATAACTTCTTTATCGCTAATCTGAGATATCACGATTATCTTACCTTTAAAAGGATTTTTTAAACTTTTTATAGTTTCAAGGCCACTTTGGGCAGGCGTTAATAAATCCATTATAAGTATATCTATCTTTTTTATTAAGAGAGCTTCGTAGGTTATATATTCTAAACTGCGTGAAGTATTAATAACTTTTCCTATATCATAGTCTTCAATGATATCAGTTAGCATTGATACTACAGATTCATTATTATCTGCAATGAAAAAGTTCATAATTAGCTATCCTTTCTAAATTAATGTAGTGTTAAGGAACATGTAGTTGAATTCTAAATATAAGATATAAGTATTTCCTAAGAAATATTAAAGAGTTTTTTTGAATAATGAATAAAAAAATAATTTATTATTCAATTGTGTGATTTTGTTAAATAAAGTTAATACTTTATATTTTAATAATTTTAATAAAAAAATTCAATGCATAACTTGTAGTTTTACGTTATTATTAGTAGTATTGGCTTTATAATATGTATATTAACGCATATATTTTTGATAATTATACAATTTGGTTTTGTGAAATTGTGAATAAAAATACGGTTATATAAATGTAAAATTGAAATTTGTATAATTATATAAATTTTCATATGGTGCAGGACGTGAATTGTTGCGGAGGCTAGAGTTAAGTGGTCTCTATGAGCGGAATTTATTTATATTTTAGGGGGGATGAAGTGTATGGAGATTTTTAGAAAGAAGACTGCTGAGGATTTTCAAGATGAAGCCAGCAGTAGTAATCTTAAAAGGGGACTTACAAGTTTTGATCTTGCGGCGATAGGGATAGGCGCTGTAGTTGGAACAGGAATTTTCGTATCCACTGGACAAGGAGCAAAATTAGCAGGTCCATCTGTAGTGATTTCATTTTTAGTAGCAGCTGTAACCTGTGGATTATGTTCTCTTACGTATTGTGAACTTTCATCTATGTTTTCTGTATCAGGAAGCACATATTCGTATTCATATATTGCTTTTGGAGAAATTATAGCATGGATAATAGGTTGGGATTTAATGCTTGAGTATTTGGTAGCGGCTTCAGCAATTTCTTCAGGATGGTCCAGCACGCTTATTGGTATAGTAAAAAACTATGGAGTAAATGTGCCAGATGCTCTTACAAAATCACCTTTATCAGGTGGAATTGTAGATTTACCAGCAATTTTTATAACTTTGGTAATAACGTTTCTATTATACAGAGGAGTTACAGAAAGTGCTAAGATAAATAATGTAATAGTTGGAGTGAAGATATGTATAATAGCTCTCTTTGTATTTTTAGGAATTACTCATGTTAAGGTTACAAATTATCATCCTTTTGTACCATATGGTGTTAATGGAATAATGTCAGCGGCTGCAATAATATTTTTCTCATTTATAGGGTTTGATGCCATAGCAACAACTGCTGAGGAAACAAAAGATCCTAAAAAGGATGTGCCCAAAGGACTTCTTATATGTTTTGGAGTAGTTGTTGTGTTATATATGTCAGTAGCTATAATACTCACAGGAATAGTTCCTTATACTAAAATTGATATAAATAACGCATTACCAGGAGCCTTATCTAGCATAGGTATAACATGGGGATCAGCGCTTGTTGGAGTTGGTGCAGTATTAGGTATGATTTCAACTTTATTAGTTATAATGTATGGTCAGATAAGAATATTTATGGTTATGTCAAGAGATGGGCTCCTTCCAAAGGTATTCTCAAGCGTAAACAAGAAGCACAGTACTCCGGGATTATGCACGGTAATAACAGGAGTGTTGGTATCCATAATAGCAGGTTTCTTGCCTCTAAAAATGATAATGGAGCTTTGTAATATAGGAACTTTATTTGCGTTCATACTTGTATCTTTTGGGGTAATAGTTTTAAGATATACTATGCCTAATGTTGAAAGAAAGTTTAAATGTCCAGGAGTTCCATTTACTCCTTTAGTAACAGCATTCTTCTGCTTTTACATGATGATTCATCTTCCGCTGTTTACATGGTTAAGATTCGGTGCATGGCTTCTTATAGGGTTTGTAATTTATTTTGTTTATGGTTCTAAGCATAGTAAAATGACAGCTAGGGATAGAGGTAAAGAAGAAGTAAGCTGATTTTATCGATATAATGATACTATATAAAACAAAGAACATCAATTTCTGTTCTTTGTTTTTGTTTTCTAAGGAATACTTTACCTTTTTATTAATATATGCTATATTGTGAATTAATAAAAGGTTATGAAGAAGGCATGATTCTATGAATAGGAGATGCGTATTATGGCAGTGAAGATTTTAACAGATAGTACAAGTTGTATGAATAATGATTTGATAAATAAATTCCATATAAATTTAGTGTCACTTAGTGTGTCTTTTGATGATGAGAGTTTTAAAGAAAAGGATATAAGTAATGAAGTGTTTTACGAAAAAATGAATGAGAAGGGAATTCCTAAATCTTCTCAGCCGTCTATAGAAGATTTGTGCAGTGTTATGGAGGAAGTGGTAAGTGTTGGAGATGAGCTCTTATGCATATTCATATCATCGGATATGAGTGGAACGTACTCTACAGCACATATTGCAAGAGACATGGTTATTGAAAAGTATAAAGATGCCAAAATAGAAATACTAGATTCGAGATCTAATTGTATGCAGCTTGGTTTTGCAGCTATAAGTGCAGCTAGGGCAGCAATGGATGGAAAAAGCTTAGAAGAAGTAAAACTTGCAGCAGAAGAGAATATGAAGAAAAGTAGATTTTTATTTATACCGGATAATCTTGTCTACCTAAAAAAAGGTGGAAGAATAGGTGGTGCAGGTGCGCTTATAGGAAATCTATTAAAAATAATTCCAATACTTACAGTTGAAGACGGAAAAACATCTGTATTTGCCAAAATCAGGACAAAGAAAAGAGCTGTAGAAACCATGGTTCAGAGAGTTCTAGAGGATACAGATAAGTTTGGAATGGGAGGAATAGCGGTTCATCATATAAATTGTTATGATGAAGCTAAAAGACTTGCAGAAACCATAAAGAATAAGTTTAAAGTAGATCCTATAATATGTGACATAGGACCCGTAATAGGACTTCATGTTGGACCTGGAGCTATAGGAATTGCCTATTATACTGAAAAGAATATGAGATAAATAAAAGCTTTGAATCTATCTAGATTCAAAGCTTTTATTTATCTCATATTATGCAAATATAAAAATTATATAAACTGTATTGACATAAGATAAAAATAGAAATATAATTAGGTTACCTAATAATTTATTAGGCTAATAATTTAAAAACCTAATTATATTTTTATATAAATTAATTTGTGATAATGAAAACTGTGTTTAAAGGAGGATAAAATGGATAATAAAGAAAAAGAGATAGCAGATAAGTTACTTTTAGCACTTAATCAAATTAGGAAAATTAAGTTCCATCCAAAGCATGTAGATGGAATAACTCATGCAGAAATGATGCTTTTAGTATGCATACAAAAATCTCTTGAAGTTGAAGAAGGCGGGGTTAAGGTATCCCAGCTTAGTAAAAGATTAAAGATAGCATCACCAACTGTAACTCAACAAATAAACAGTATGGAGAAAAATGGTTTTGTAGAGAGAAGTATGGACTTAAATGACAGAAGAGTTGTAAGAGTTCATATTACAGAAAAGGGTGATGAGCTCCTAAAAAAAGCTGAGAAGAATTTTTGGAAGTTTATTGAAGGCTTAATTGAATATATGGGTAATGAAAAAAGTGAAAAATTTGCAGAACTTTTATTAGATTTAGCTGATTACATGAACAAGCAACACAATCAATAAAGAACCAAGTTAAGCTGAGTCTAAATATTTAGAACGTATCTAGATTGAGTTTTACGAAGGTTTTAATATATATAAGGAGATGAAATAATGATTAAACTACTAAAAAAGTTAAAGCCATTTTGGATATCAGTAATAGCATTATTATTCCTAGCATTTTTTCAATCAATGGCTGACTTGTATTTACCCACACTAATGTCAGACATCGTAAACAATGGTATTTCAAAAGTTAATTCAAAAGGAGTTAGCACACCAGATGTTCCATATATATGGCAAACAGGAGGAAAGATGATCCTAGTAACGGCAGGAAGTATGATTTGTGCTATACTAGTTAGTCTTTTAGCTTCAAAAATTACTATGGGACTTACAAGAAATATAAGAAAAGAGTTATTTACAAGAGTAGAAAGTTATTCTATGAACGAGTTTGATAAGATTGGTACATCATCATTAATAACACGTACTACAAATGATATTACACAAGTACAGAATGTTGTTATAATGATGCTAAGAATGCTTATCACAGCGCCTATGATGAGTATAGGTGGACTTATATTAGCATTGCAGAAGGATAGAAAATTGACAATAGTTTTAGCAGTTGCTATACCATTTTTAGCAATTGTCATAGGAATAATGGGAAGAATAGTTGTTCCATACTTTAAAGTAATGCAGAAAAAAATAGATAAGATAAACTTAGTGCTACGTGAAGGACTTACAGGTATAAGAGTTATAAGAGCTTTTGATAGACAAGAAATTGAAAAAGAACGTTTTGCAAAAGCAAATGCTGACTATACTAATCTTGCAATTAGAGCTAATAAAATAATGGCAGGATTAATGCCTATAATGATGTTTGTAATGAATTTAACAAGTATATCAATTATATGGTTTGGAGCAAAGAGAATAGATGCAGGAAGTATGCAAGTTGGAGATATGATGGCATTTACTCAATATGCTATGCAAATAATGATATCAGTTCTTATGGTTGCTGTAATGTTTGTACTTATTCCACGTGCCCAAGCATCCGCAGTAAGAATAAATGAAGTTCTTGATATGAAACCAGAAATAGAAGACCCTAAAAATCCTGAGAAATCAGCTGAGGATAAAAAAGGATATGTGGAATTCAAGAATGTATCATTTAGCTATCCGGGAGCAGAAGAACTTGCATTATCAAATATTTCTTTCAGCGCAAAACCAGGAGAAACTACAGCTATAATAGGTGGAACTGGTTCTGGAAAATCAACTCTCATAAATCTTATCCCTAGATTTTATGAGGCAAGTGATGGAGAAATACTTGTAGACGGAAAAGAAATTAAAAAGATGACACAAAACGAATTAAGATCAAAAATAGGATTTGTTCCACAAAAGGCAATACTTTTCAGTGGAGACATTACTTCAAATATAGAATTTGGAAATGATAATGCTAATTTTGAAGATATAAAACATGCAGCTGAGATTGCCCAGGCAACAGAATTCATATCTAACATGAAGGATGGTTTTGAATCAGAAATAGCAGAGGGTGGAAGTAACGTATCTGGAGGACAGAAACAACGTCTTTCAATAGCAAGGGCTTTAGTTAAAAGACCTGAAATATATATATTCGATGATAGTTTCTCAGCACTTGACTTTAAAACAGATGCGAAGCTTAGGGCTGCATTAAGTAAAGAAACTCAGAACTCAACGGTTATAATAGTGGCACAGAGAGTAAGTACAATAATGAATGCTGACAGAATAATAGTTTTAGATGAAGGAAAAGTAGTTGGAATTGGAACACACAAAGAGCTACTTAATAACTGTGATGTATACCATGAAATAGTGGCTTCACAGCTTAGTGAGGAGGAAATGGCATGAGTGAGAGAAAAAAATCCACTGGAATGAGTAAAGGCCCAGGTGGCGGTCCACCAATGGGAAGACCAGCAGAAAAGGCAAAGGATTTTAAAGGGACTTTCAGAAAGCTTCTTAAATATTTAGCACCTTTTAAAATGAGATTTTTAATAGTTGTAATAGCAGCAATATTTAGTGTATGTTTTAATGTTCGTTCACCTAAGATTATGGGTAATGCAACAACAAAGCTTGCAGACGGAATTAAAGGAAAGATTATATTAAGTAAAATAAATCCTCAAGAGAAAAAAGTAAATGATGCCGCTAAAAAGTTAAGTACACAAAAATCAAATTTAGATGCTCAAAAGGCAAAATTAGATGCTCAAATAAAAGCTAATCCTATGATGGCTCAAGTTCCTAAGGTAGCTGAAGCAGAAGCTCAAATGACAAAGGGAGAAGAGCAGTTAACTAAGGCGCAAGCTCAAATAAAGGCGGCTCAGAAAAAGATTAGTAATGCTAAAAAAGATACAATTAATAAGTATGGTAGTAAAATTGATTTTGATGCTATAGGCGTAATAATTTTAGAGCTTATAGGACTATATGCAGTAGCTTCGTTGTTTAGTTTCTTGCAGTCATTTGTAATGGCAGGAGTTGCACAGAAAACAGTTTATAACATGAGAAAAGATGTAGATGAGAAGCTTAATAGACTTCCACTTAAGTTCTTTGATTCAAAAACTCATGGAGAAATACTAAGCCGTGTTACAAATGATCTTGATACTGTTGCAACAACGCTTCAACAGAGTTTAACACAACTTATAACAGCAATACTTCAAGTTATAGGTGTAGTTATTATGATGCTTACAATAAGTGGATGGCTTACACTTATATGTGTTCTAACACTTCCTGTTGCTGGATTTGTAACTATGTTTATAGCAAAGAAATCTCAAAAGTTCTTTGCAGGACAGCAAAAAGAGCTTGGAATGATAAATGGACACGTAGAAGAGATGTTCACTGGACATATTGTAGTTAAAGCTTTCAATAAAGAACAAGAATCGATAGAGAAATTCAACGAAATAAATGACAGATTATATAAATCAGGATGGAAAGCACAATTTATTTCAGGAATTATATTCCCACTTATGAACTTTATCAATAACATTGGATATGTTGCAGTGTGCGTTGCAGGTGGAATATTTGCAACAAAGGGAATGATATCTATAGGAGATGTTCAGGCATTCTTCCAATACAATAGGTTATTTACAATGCCTATAATTCAAACTGCAAATATAGCAAATATAATACAATCAACAATGGCCGCAGCAGAACGTGTATTTGAACTTCTTGAGGAAGAGGAAGAAATTCAAGATGCTGAGGATTCTAAAATTGTTGAGTTCCCTAAGGGTGCAGTTAGATTTGAAAATGTTAAATTTGGTTATAAAGAAGGATCTACTTTAATTAACGATATGAACTTAGATGTAAAACCAGGTCAGACAGTAGCTATAGTAGGACCAACTGGTGCAGGAAAGACAACTATAGTAAATCTACTTATGAGATTCTATGAAATAAATGCAGGTAAAATTACTGTAGATGGTGTAAATACAAAAGAAATGAAGAGAAATGACCTTCGTGGAATGTTTGGAATGGTTCTTCAGGATACTTGGTTGTTTAATGGAACAATAAGAGATAATATAGCTTATTCAAAGGATGGAGCAACTGAGGAAGAGATAATAAGGGCAGCAAAAGCAGCACATGCAGATCACTTTATAAGAACGCTTCCTGATGGATATGACACTGTAATAAATGAAGAGGCTTCAAATATATCACAGGGACAAAAACAACTTTTAACTATTGCACGTGTTATACTTGCAAACCCTCAAATATTAATACTTGATGAGGCAACAAGTAGTGTTGATACTAGAACAGAGCTTGCAATACAAAAGGCTATGAATAATCTTATGCAAGGAAGAACAAGTTTTGTAATCGCCCACAGACTCTCAACTATACGTGATGCTGATTTAATACTTGTTATGAATCAAGGTTCAGTTATAGAGCAAGGAAATCATGAAGAATTATTAGAGAAGAAAGGCTTCTATGCTGATCTTTATAACAGTCAATTTACAAGTGGAAACAATGAAGAAATAGGCTAAATAAAAGGCTGTATCACTAGGTGATACAGCCTTTTATATTAATAAACAATAGAGCAGTTTGGTAAAGATTCCTTTAAAGAAGTTTGGTCAGTTGAAGTAATATTGTTTTCAGCTAAAATAAGTATTTTAAGATTTGTTAGATTTTTAAGTGAATCTACCTTAGTAATCTTATTATATGAAAGATAAAGTGTATTTAGTTTGTCTAGAAATCCTAAAGCAGTAATATCAGTTATTTGATTATTATTTAAATAAAGGTATGCCAAATTTTTAAGCTTATTCAATGCTGAAATATCATTTATCTGATTATTTTCCAGATGTAAGTATTGAGCATTAGTGAGGTTACATAAGCAAGAAATATTAGTTATTTGATTATTGCTTAGGCTAATATTTTTTAAGGAATTTAAATTAGCTAATGTAGAAATATCAGTTATTTTATTATTTGATAAACCAAGTACGTTTAAGACAGTAAAATTTTTTAATACATCAATATCCTGTATAGTATTTGAATTTAGAGATAGTGTTTGAAGTTGTTTTAAATTAGTAAGCGACGAAATATCGTTTATTTTATTAGAATTTAAATTTAAAATATTTAATCCAATTAGATTATTTAAAGAAGAAATATTGCTTATTTGATTAGTGGATAAATCAAGCTGATTTAAATTAGTTAAATTACTTAATGCAGAAATATCAGCTATTTTATTTGAAGACAAATTTAAATTTTGAAGCTTTGTTACTACGCTTAAAAAAGCAAGACTACTTAAATTTGTGTTTGATAAGTCAAGTTCTGTTAAGTTAGATAGATTTTTTATTCCATCAAAAGTATTTAGAGCGTTACCGTATAAATCAAGTCTTTGTAAACTGCTTAGGCTCGATAATGCAGTGGTATCTGTAATTTTATTGTTTCCAAGATATAAGTTTTGCAAATTTATTAAAGATCTTAAAGGAGTAAGGTTCGATATACTATTACTATTTAAATATAGGGTGTCTAAACTCTTAAGATTTTCTATTCCAGTTAAATCAGTTATATTAGCATTATTTGCATTTAATGAAGAAATATTTTGTACATCGCTTTCGTATAACGTTCCAGTTTGCTTATTTATGGAGTTTCTAACAGCTGCCTCCAAATTTTTATCTGAAAAGACTACGGGATTATTTACTATTCCATTTACAGAAACGATGCAGGATACATGTTTACTATCATCACTGCTTGAAGCGGTTATAGTTGCAGTACCTTCACTTAATGCAGTTATTTTACCATTACCATCAACAGAAACTTTTGATCCATCGGAAGAGGACCAATGTATATCCTTGTTTGTTGCATTGCCTGGATTAACCGTTGCAGTCAGTGTATATGTATCACCAACCTTTAGGGTATAATTGCTGTTACTAAGAGTAATTGAGTCTACAGGAACTGCTTTTATAAGGCGTATTCTAATAGCCTCGATTCTAAGTCCCTTACCATCAGTACCAGCTTCTTGTCCTTCACGTGTCCAGTCTTGCCAGCCAATATTTTGAACATGAGCTTGATACTCTACTAGATATCCAGGCATGTTCTCTAAATGCATTTTTATAGCTTCAATTCTAAGTCCTTTACCATCAGTACCGGCTTCTTCTCCATTACTAACAGGAGTTTGCCAACCTACATTTTGAACATGAGCCTGATATACTATTTTAGCGCCAATAGGTGCGTTTAGAAGATTTATTTTAAGAGCTTCAACCCGTAGACCTTGTCCATTAGTGCCGGCTTCATTTCCATCATAAACGGGGTATTGCCAACCTACATTTTCAACATGAGCTTGATATTGGATTTTAGAATCAGCTTTGGTTACTGTTACAAAACAAGAATCAGTTTTTTGACCATCTAAAGAAGCAGCAGTTATATTAGCAGTACCTTCATTTAAGGCAGTTATTTTACCAGTGTCATCAACTACAACTGTACTTTTATCAGAAGAAGTCCAGCTTAAGCTTTTATTTGTTGTAGTGTCAGGAGAAAATAAAGCAGATAATGTGTCTGTGTCACCAACCTTTAAGTTTTCGCTATTCTTATTAAGCTTAATAGAATCGGGGTGAACCTTCTTAGAGATTTTAATTCTAATGGCTTCAACTCTAAGACCTTGTCCATCAGTACCAGCTTCTTCGCCATCTTGAACCCAATTTTGCCAGCCGATATTTTGAACATGGGCTTGATACTCTATTGAATAATCAGGCATATTTTCAAGCTTAATTCTAATGGCTTCAACTCTAAGACCTTTGCCATCAGTACCAGCCTCTTCACCATCTTTATACCAGTTTTGCCAGCCAATATTTTGAACATGAGCTTGATAAAGTATTTTGGCATCAGCTGGTGCGTTAACAAGGTTCAACTTTAAAGCCTCAATACGAAGTCCCTTGCCATCAGTACCAGCAGTTTCACCATCCTTAGCCCAAGGAGTTTGCCAACCAATATTTTGAACGTGTGCATCATAGGTTACACCTATATTTGTAGTATTAATAGTATCTGCCTTGTATGTATTTAGTGGAATAAAAATAGAAAATGATATAAAACATACTAAGGTAGATAGTAAATGTTTAAATTTTAATTCTCTCATTTTACATATTCTCCCCTCTTACCATTTGTTAATATGTTGTAACACTACAGTGTGGTAATGCTGCTTTAAATTCAGATACAGAGGACTGATTAAGCGAGGAATCATTAACTATATAAAGATCAGTTAAGCTGGATAAACTCTCTAGTGGAGTTAAAGTTGTTATGTTAGTATAGTTTAAGCTAATTGTAGTCAAAGTACTTATGCTCTTAAGAGGACTTAGGTCAGTCACTTTAGTATAATCTAAGTTAACTAATGTTAGTTTAGATAGGGTTTTAATAGAAGCAATATTATTTAAGGATGAATTACCTGATAAATTAAGAAATCTTAAGTTGTTTAAATTACTTAGAGGACTAATATCGTTTATGGAATTATCATTTAAAGAAAGATATTGTAAATTGCTTAAACTATTTAAAGCGGATACATCAGTTAGCTTATTATTTATTAAATATAGCGATGTTAAATTATTTAGTTTGCTTAAAGGACTTAAACTGCTCAAGGTGTTATTTGACAATGAGAGGTTGTCTAAGTTTGCTAAATTACTTAAGTAAGATATATCGGTTATTTTGTTATTGTTTAAATAAAGATATTGAAGTTTTAGTAGGTTTGAAACAAAGCTGATATCATTTATATTATTATCAAGTAAAGAAAGATGCTGCAAAGTTGTTAGGCCTTTTAAAGCACTGAAGTTACTTGTTTTTATATCATTTAAATCAAGCTCGGATAAGTTAGATAAATTAGACAGGGAACTGATGTCTGTAATTGGATTCTTATCTAATTGTAATGTTCTTAAGTTATCCAAAGCTTTAAGATAGCTAATATCGCTTATATTATTATTTGGCAGGTACAAACTTTTTAGGTTTACTAAATTTTCAATACCATCTAAGTAGTTTATATTTTTAGTTTCAGCATTAAGAGTTGTTATCCCTGTAACATCATTTTTATATAAAGTACCAGTTGGCTTATTTATGCATTTTCTTACCTCAGCTTCTAGGTTGCTATCTTTAAAGGTTACTATATTATTTGGATTGTCATTTACAGTAATAGTGCAAGAAGCTTTTTTTGAACCATCATTGGATGCAGCTGTAATGGTTGCGATACCTTTATTGATACCAGTTATTTTACCACTATTATCAACAGAAATTATTTTATTATCAGAAGAAGTCCAAGTTAAGCCTTTATTTGTGGCATTATCAGGTTTAATTACTGCATTTAGCGAAGCTGTATCACCTACATTTAAAGTAGCTGGAGGGTTATCTAATGCTATTGAATCTATAGGTACAGCTTTAACAAGCTTAATTTTTAAAGCTTCAATTCTAAGGCCTCTTCCATCAGTTCCGGCTTCATCTCCGTCAGAGACCCAGTTTTGCCACCCAACATTTTGTACATGTGACTGATACTCAATTGAATACCCAGGCATATTCACTAGTTTTATCCTAATAGCCTCAACTCTAAGGCCTTTGCCGTCAGTACCAGCCTCACTACCGTCATAGACCCAGTCTTGCCATCCAATATTTTGTACGTGAGCTTGGTAGGCTATTTTAGCTCCATTAGGTGCGTTTAAAAGCCTTATTTTAAGAGCTTCAACCCTGAGTCCTTGTCCATCAGTACCAGCCTCTTCACCATCATTAACGGGAAGCTGCCAACCAATGTTTTCTACATGTGCTTCATACTGTAGTTTTGGATCAGCTTTAGTTACTGTTACAACGCAAGATGCGGATTTTCCGTTATCAGTTGATGTGGCTGTAATAGTTGAAGTACCTTCGCTTAAAGCAGTTATATCTCCTTTAGTATCAACGCTAACCTTTGAAGCGTCGGAAGAATTCCAGATTAAATTTTTATCAGTTGTACTGCTAGGAGAAAATGAAGGAGATAGTGTGCTTGTTTCTCCAACTTTTAAGCCCATTTGAGAGCTATTAAAGGTAATCGAATCAGGATGTACTTTCTTAACAAGCTTAATTCTAAGTGCTTCAATTCTAAGCCCTTTGCTATCAGTTCCAGCCTCTTCACCATTTTGAACCCAATCTTGCCAACCTATATTTTGAACATGAGCTTGATATTCAACTGAATAATCAGGCATATTTAGAAGCTTTATTTTAATAGCCTCAACTCTAAGGCCTTTGCCGTCAGTTCCAGCTTCAGCGCCATTTTGAACCCAATCTTGCCAACCTATATTTTGTACATGAGCTTGATAGGTTATTTTAGCGTCAGCTGGTGCATTAGTAAGATTAAGCTTTAAGGCTTCAACACGAAGACCTTTACCATCAGTGCCAGCTTCTTCACCATCCTTAGCCCAAGGAGCTTGCCAGCCAATGTTTTCAACATGTGCGTCATAAGTTACACCAACCGTATTAGTGTCGGTTGTATCTGCTTTGTATGTGTTTGTAGAACTAAAAATAGAAAATGATACAAAACACGCCAAAGTAGTGAATAAAAATTTAGTTTTTAATCTTCTCAATTTACATAATCCCCCTATTAACCATATATTATATTACAATATATAATTATACTACAAAAAATGTATTTTAAATACAAAAAATACTTTTTTTAAATGAAAAATAAGTATGGTGTAAATTTAAAAGATTACTTTAACTGGAGTTTGTAATTAGTTTTTTTATATAATTAAAAACAGTTCAGTGCCTTATTTAATAAAGCTTTGAACTGTTTTCTTAAGATTACGTGTTAAATTAAATTGTTTTGAGTTAAAATACTAAGCTAACGATAGTAGTTTGATTTGGAGGTCAAACCTAATACTGATAATAAATATTCTTAAATGTTACTAAAGCTTAGTTTTCTGCTTTGACTACAGTTACAAAGCAGCTAGTATTTTTTTTACCATCAACAGATGTGGCGGTTATGTTAGCGGTACCTTCTCTTAAAGCAGTTATATTACCATCCTTGTCAACAGAGACTGTATTGCTGTCAGAAGAGTTCCAAGTAACATTTTTATCAGTTGTATTATCTGGAGAGAAGGTTACGGACAATTTATCGGTATTGCCAAGAGCTAAATTTTCATTGGATTTGTTTAGCGTAATTGAATCGGGATGCACTTTATTAATAATCTTAATTCTAATTGCTTCAATTCTAAGACCTTTACCATCAGTGCCAGCTTCCTCACCATCCTTTACCCAATTTTGCCAACCAAGGTTTTGAACATGAGCTTGGTATTCAACCGAATAGTCAGGCATCCCTAAAAGTTTTACTCGAAGAGCCTCCATTCTAAGGCCTTTACCATCAGTGCCAGCTTCATTACCATCATTAACCCATTGCTGCCAACCAAGATTTTGTACGTGGGCTTGATAGAGTATTCTAGCATCAGCTGGTGCATTAGTGAGATTAATTTTTAGAGCTTCCATTCTGAGACTTTTACCATCAGTGCCAGCTTCTTCTCCGTTAATGCACCATGAATTTTGCCACCCGATATTTTGTATATGGGCATTATAGGTCACTCCTACATAAGAATCGTTGATATCTGCTTTACATTTGATATTTAAGCCTTCAAAGTTAAAAAACATCAAAAACGTTATAAAAATAATTGGTGAGCACATAGATTTTAATTTTTTCAATTTACATATCACCTCTAATTAATATATATAAATTGATATTTAAATTATGTTTATTAAATTTAAGATTGATAGATAAAATGAGTTTTTGTGTGCTGATTTATTCAATAATATTTTTAATTACATGCATACAAAAAATAAAGGAAAACGAAACTATACTATAAAGGTATAAATTAATGCTTGAATTTAGGCTAAAAGTTATTTTACAAATGTAGCATATAGTTATTATAATATACAAAGCGATATATTGTGGTTCGAATAGAAAAAACAGAATATATATACTACATATTGTGGAGGCGTAATAGTATGGTTGATGTAGAAAATTTGTGCAAGGAAGCCTTAAAGGGCATTAATGATGATGAAAATATATACACTAAAACTAAACTTATAAATGTACTTAAACATATAACGCGTGAGGGCATGAAAGAAGAGGAGATAATTAAATCTGTAATTCAAGTATGTCTAGAATTGACTAAGGCAGATGAACCAAAGTGGCTTCAAGGTGCTTCTAGACTATATGTTATAAATTTATATAATGAAGTTAGAAAAAACAGAAATATTTCTGAAAATGAAGATCCATATAAGGGCTTTTATGATTTTATTGTGAAGCTTACGGATGAAGGACTTTATGGTAAGTACATATTAGAAAATTATTCAAAAGAGGATATATACGAACTTGAAAGTTTTATTAAGAAGGATAGAGATTTTTTATTTACATACAGCGGCATAAAGCTGCTTTCTGAAAGATACTTGATTCAAAATTTTGAAAGAAAGGTGCTTGAGCTTCCGCAGCAAATGTTTATGGGAATAGCTATGCATCTTGCTGTTCCAGAAAAACAGGAGAATAGGGTTTACTGGGCTAAGAGATTCTATGATGTTTTAAGTTCTCTTAAGGCAACAATGGCAACCCCTACTATGTCAAATGCAAGAAAGCCGTTTTATCAGCTTAGTTCCTGCTTTATAGATACTGTTGATGACAGCTTAAAGGGCATATACAAATCACTAGATAATTTTGCCAACGTATCTAAATATGGTGGAGGAATGGGAGTGTATTTTGGAAAAGTGAGATCTATGGGCGCTTCAATAAGAGGTTTTAAAGGTGCGTCAGGCGGAGTTGTACCGTGGGTTAAGCTTTTTAACGATACGGCAATAGCAGTGGACCAGCTTGGAGTTAGAAATGGAAGCGTGGCTGTGTGGCTAGATGCATGGCATAAAGATTTACCGGAATTTATGCAGCTTAGAACCAATAACGGTGATGATAGAAAGAAGGCACATGATGTATTTCCAGGAGTGTGTTATCCAGATCTTTTTTGGAGGCTTGCAGAGGAAGATATAGATGCAAACTGGTATATGATGTGTCCTCATGAGATAAAATTAGTTAAGGGATATTCACTTGAGGATTATTATGGCGAAGAGTGGGAAAAGAGATACTTTGACTGTGTTAATGACCCTAGAATAGATAAAAGAATGATGTCGGTTAAGGATATAGTAAGGCTTATAATAAAAAGTGCAGCGGAAACTGGAACGCCTTTTGCTTTCTATAGAGATGCTGCTAATAGAATGAATCCTAATAAACATAAGGGAATGATATACTCTTCAAATCTTTGCACCGAAATAATGCAAAATATGAGTGCTATGGATATTTTAGAAGATGAAATTATAGATGAAAATGGTGATAAGATAATAGTACAAAAAGCTAAATCTGGAGATTTTGTAGTGTGCAATCTTTCTTCAATTGTACTAGGTAATGTTGATGTAAATGATGATGAAGAGCTTCAATATGTAATTGAAACCCAAATAAGAGCTATGGATAATGTAATTGATCTTAATTATTATTCTGTTCCTTTTGCAGAGGTTACAAATAAAAGATACAGAGGAATAGGCTTAGGAACTAGTGGATATCACCATATGCTTACAAACAATAGGGTAGTGTGGACAAGTGATGACCATTTTGAATTCACAGATAGAGTTTATGAAAAAATAAATTACTATGCTATACAAGCGTCTATGAATATAGCTAAAGATAAAGGACGCTATGAATATTTCGAAGGTTCTGATTGGGAAAATGGTAGTTACTTTAAGCTTAGAGGGTACAATTCTCCTAAGTGGAAAGCTCTTATAGCTAAGATTAAAAAGTATGGCATGAGAAATGGATACATTATGGCAGTTGCACCTAATGGTTCTACAGCAACTATTGCTGGTACTTCAGAAGGAGTAGATCCAGTTATGGCTAGGTTTTGGATGGAGGAGAAAAAGGGCAGTATAACTCCTAAAATAGCGCCAAACCTTTCTAGAGAAAATTTCTGGTTTTACAATTCAGCCTATAATATAGATCAAAAATTGTGCGTTAAAATAAATGGAATAAGACAAAGACACATAGATCAATCACAATCCTTTAATTTATATATAACTACTGATTACACTATGAGGCAAATTATGAACTTATATATAGAAGCCTATAAATCTGGTGTTAAAAGTATTTACTATGTTAGATCGAAATCTTTAACCGTTGGAGATTGTGACAGCTGTTCAGCATAAGGAATAAGCTTAAGGAGGAATTTTAATTGGCAATAACAAGAAGACCGCTTTTTAATGAGAATGGTGATACGGAAACTAGTAAAAAGAAGATAGTAAATGGAAATACAACAAATCTAAATGATTTTAATAATATGAAATATACTTGGGTATCAGATTGGTATAGACAGGGAATGAATAACTTTTGGATACCAGAGGAAATAAATCTTTCACAGGATTTAAAGGACTACGGAAAGCTTACTGACAATGAAAGGACAGCCTATGATAAAATACTTTCCTTTTTAATATTTTTGGATTCTGTACAAACTGCAAATTTAGGAAATATAAATGATTATATAACTGCAAGTGAGGTTAATTTATGCCTTACAATTCAAGCTTTTCAAGAGGCTGTGCATTCTCAAAGTTATAGTTACATGCTTGATACAATATGCTCTCCTGAAAAAAGAAATGAGATATTATTTCAGTGGAAGGACGATGAAGTACTTCTTTCAAGAAATAAATTCATAGGAGATATATACAATAATTTTGTTGAAGAGCCTAGTGATGAAAATTTTCTAAAGGCTATAATGGGAAACTACGTTCTTGAAGGAATATACTTTTATTCTGGTTTTATGTTTTTCTACAACTTAGAGAGAAATGGAAAAATGCCGGGTTCTGCTCAAGAAATAAGATACATTAATAGGGATGAAAATACGCATTTATGGCTTTTTAGAAATATAATAAAGGAGCTTCAAAAGGAAGAACCTGATATGTTTACAGAAGAGATAAAAAAAGAACTTAAAGATATGGTTAAAACAGGTGTTGAAAATGAAATTACCTGGGGACATTATGTAATAGGAGATAATATCCAAGGAATAAATAAGAAACTAATTGAAGACTACATAAAGTATTTAGGAAATAGAAGGCTTGAAGCCATTGGATTTGAACCAATATATGAAGGATATGATGAAAATCCAGCCCTTTGGGTTGATATATATGCTGATGCTAATTCTGTAAAAACAGACTTTTTTGAGGCTAAATCAACAGCCTATGCAAAGGCAAGTACTTTAGTGGATGATTTATAGAAAAAACCAGTGCTTTTGGCACTGGTTTTTAGTTATTAAATTTTACTTGTATTCAACCTTTATTGAACAGTTAGGTAAAATGGATTTTAAATGCTGTAGATCTTCATCTGTTACGTATCCGTCAAGAATTATGAGTTCTTTTAAATTAGGTAGGGTGCTTAAAATCTCCATATTAGTTATAGGATCATTGTGCTTGTAAGTTAAAGTTAGAGATTTTAGATTTTTTAGATCCTTAAGAGCACTAATATCCGTAACTGGATTACGATCTATTTCTAAGGTTTCTAACTTTGTTAAGCTTTTAAGTGGAGTAATATCTGATATATTGTTATAGCTGAGGTTTAAATTCTTAATCCCTGTAAATTGTTCTATTCCAGACAAATCATTTATATCATATGAGTGAGTTGGAGGAACATCCGTATATTCTCCATGGGCATCAACTTTTTCTAAAAGAGGCAACGAACTAGACTGAGTTTCTGTTAAACCTGCTGCAGATAATGCTTGAGATATTGATGCCCATAAATATATATTTTTAAAAGATAAGTAAGGAGCTTTATAAGTGCCTACATGAACCGTATAGTAAACAGTTTTTCCTGCAATAGTGCCAGTTATAACGGCAGTTCCTGTTTTTTCTCCAGTAACATAACCGTCATCATTAACAGATGCTATGCTTTTGTCAGATGAACTCCATTTAATGCTTTTAGGTGCTATATTTGGATTAGTTGTATATTCTAATTTATTAACAAAGCCTATATCTAAAGAAATATCAGATTTATCTGAGGTTATTGAATCAAGTATGGTTTTATCTAATACAGTTACAATGCAAGAAGCTTTTTTGCCATCAAGTGAAGTTGCAGTTATAGTAGCAGTACCTGCTTTTTTTCCAGTAATCCTGCCATCATAAGTAGCAGATGCTTCACTGTCATCATAAGTAACAGATGCTATACTGTCATCAGAAGAGGACCAATAAACCCAGTTATCGTGAGCATTTTTAGGATTAATTGTGGCACTTAAATCTTCATAATTATTAATTCCTAATGTAAGATTAGTTTTATTTAAAGTAACTGAATTCACAAGTATAGGTGCATCTACAGTTACAGTGCAAGAAGCTTTTTTGCTGCTATCATCAAGTGAAGTTGCAGTTATAGTAGCACTTCCTGGTTTTATGCCTTTTATAAAACCATAATCATCTGCAGAAACTATACTTGGATCAGAAGAAGTCCAGGATATTTTATTTTTATAGTCTGATGGAGAAACTGAGTAATCTATACGAGTTGAATCTCCAGCGGTTATGTTATAGTTTGTTTTAGGTATTTGAATGGAAGCTATAGGTGCAGGTTGTGGAACTTGGCTTTCTTTAACAAGCTTAATTTTAATGGCCTCAATTGGAAGGGGTGTACGTCCAGCATAAATATAGGCTCCGTCAGACATCCAATAACCCCATCCAGTTTGAGAGAAGTATGGTTCATATTCAACTGAATATCCAGGCATGTTTTTTAACTCTACTGAGAAAGCATATATGCTGGCCTGACCATTATAAATAAGTTCCTTACCGTCATTAGCTTCAATTATACCGTGGTTTGAATATAATTTATATGCAACGCTAGCTCCTGCTGGTGCATTCTTTAAATTGATTTTCAAACCTTTAAGATCAAGAGGTCTTCCTCCAATACCAGATTCAGCCCCGTCTTTAACTGTATTTTCCCATCCAGCACTTTCAAAACAAGAACTGTATTCTATAGAAGGCTCAGGTGCAGTTACAGTTACAGAACAAGAAGCTGCTTTTTTACCGTCAAGAGATGAAGCATTAATGGTAGCTGTTCCAGCTTTAATACCAGTAACTTTACCTGAGGCATCAACTGATGCAATACTGCTGTCAGAAGAAGTCCAAACAAAAGTGCCGTTAGTTGGAGCTACAGCAGCAGACAATGTATCAGAGTTTCCTACAGCTATAGTATCTGTCTGCTTGTTTAAGGAAATAGAATCTACAGGTACGGATTTAACAATTCTAATTCTAAGAGCTTCAACTCTAAGACCTTGTCCATCAGTACCAGCTTCTTCACCATCATTAACCCAATTTTGCCAACCAATATTTTGAACATGAGCTTGGTATTGAATTGAATAACCAGGCATGTTTTCAAGCTTTATTCTAAGAGCTTCAACACGAAGACCTTTGCCGTCAGTACCAGCTTCAGCACCGTTACTAACCCAGTCCTGCCAGCCAATATTTTGAACATGAGCCTGATAAGTTATTTTAGCACCGGCTGGTGCATTTAATAGGTTTAGTTTAAAGGCTTCAACACGAAGACCCTTACCATCAGTTCCAACCTCCATACCGTCAGTTACTGGAGTTTGCCAGCCTATATTTTGAACATGAGCAGAGTAAGATAAAGAAGGTGCAGTGTCAGTGGCTGCAGCTTTTGCAACGGTTACTGCACAGGAAGCTGTTTTTCCGTCAGAGGAAGCAGTTACATTGGCAGTACCTTCCTTTAAGGCAGTTATTTTACCGTTATTGTCAACAGAAACAATGCTGGAATCAGAAGAAGTCCAAGTTATGTTTCTGCTGTTTGCATTATTAGAAAGAGATGCAGATAATGTGTCAGTATCTCCAACCTTTAAGCTGTCTGTAGACTTACTAAGACTAATTGAAGACGCTGGAGTATCATTCTTAACGATTTTAATTCTAAGAGCTTCAACACGAAGACCTTTGCCGTCAGTACCAGCTTCAGCACCGTCAGATACCCAATCTTGCCAACCTATGTTTTGAACATGAGCTTGGTATTGAATTGAATAACCAGGCATGTTTTCGAGTTTTATTTTAAGAGCTTCAACACGAAGACCTTTACCGTCAGTACCAGCTTCAGTGCCATCAGATACCCAATCTTGCCAGCCAACATTTTGCACATGAGCCTGATAGCTTATTTTAGCACCAGCTGGTGCATTTAAGAGCTTTATTTTGAGAGCTTCAACACGAAGACCTTTGCCGTCAGTACCGATTTCAGCACCATCTTTAGACCAAGGGTCCTGCCACCCAATGTTTTCGACATGAGCATCGTAGGTTACGTGTGGAGTAGTATCAGTAGTGTCTGCTTTAACAGAAGCTGTACAAGTAAAAGCAGAGAAAGATACAAAACACGCTAGTGTAGCTAATAAATACTTAATTTTAAATCTGTTCAATTAAAATGTCCCCCTTAAATGAGTATAATTCGTATATTCTATATAATTATACTATAAAATTCTTGATTTTTAAGAAAAAGATTTAATTTTGTTAAAATAGTTTAAATATAAGTAAAAAATATTTAAAAAAATTGGGAGATACATAACAAAACCAGTACCTATGGGTACTGGTTTTTAATTAATGTGTATAATGTTGGAAAAATATTAATTATCTTGATTTTTGTTATTGTATGCATGACCAAGACGCAAAACAGAATTTAAATAATCTATATTTGCTTGACTTGTTGTTAAATCTACTTCGTATAAATGTGATAAATCCTTTAGAGGAGTAACATCGTTAATAGGATTATTACCTAAATTAAGAGATTCCAAATTAGTTAATTTAGATAAAGCACTGATATCACTTACTTTATTGTGATGCATAGATAACGAAATAAGTTTAGTTGAATTTTTAATAGCATTAATATTACTAATTTGATTGTTATTCATATCAAGAAGAGTAAGATTGGTTAGATTACCTATAGCATCAACATTACTTATTTTGTTTTGGGATATTTTTAAATTAGCTAAATTAGTTAAATTCTTAAGACTAGTAATATCTTCTATATTGTTGTCTTGAACTCCAAGGTAATTTAAATTAGTTAAACCTGATAAGGAGCTAATATCACTAATGCCAGTATGATCAAGCATAAGAGATTTTAGTTTAGTTAATTTAGCTAAAGAGGAAATATTGTTAACTTGATTATAGCTTAATGAAATAGACTCTAAATTAGTTAAATTAGCTACTGGAGTAATATCACTAATTTTATTTCCGCTCAAAACTAAATCCACTAAGTTTGTTGAAGACTTTAAAGGTTCAATACTTGTAATGTTATTGTAATTTAAACTTACTCTACTTAAATTCTTCATTTTAGCTAGAGGAGTAAGATCGGAAAAATTACAATAACTTGCCTGCAACAGTGTTAGATTAGTTAAACTACCCAAAGGGCTAAAATCTTTAATTGAAGTATTCTTATCTAGAATTAAATAATTTAAGTTGTTTAGTTTATTTAGAACGTTAATATTACTAATTTTACTTTCGCCTATATCTAATTGGTTTAGGTTAGTTAGATTACCAATAGGACTAATATCAATATCAGTATCACCATTTAAAGATAATATTTTTAGATTGCTTAGCTTACTAATAGGGGTAAGGTCAGTTACATTTCCATAGTTTAACCACAGTTGTTTAAGGTTTGAAAGCTGCTCAATTCCATCTAAAGAATTTATAACTGTATCTTTTATAATCCCTAAGGAAGTTATCTTATTAACATCAGTATTATATAGTTGTCCTGTAGTTTTGTTTATTTCTTTTCTTACAGCTTGCTCCAAAACTGGATCTTTAAAAGTGACTACAGTTTTATCAGCTACAGTTACAGAACAAGAAGCTGTTTTTTTACCATCAAGAGATGAAGCAGTAATAGTGGCTGTTCCAGCTTTAATACCAGTAACTTTACCTGAGGCATCGACTGATGCAATACTGCTGTCAGAAGAAGTCCAAACAAAAGTGCTGTTAGTTGGAGCTACAGCAGCAGATAATGTATCAGAGTTTCCTACAGCTATAGTATCTGTCTGCTTGTTTAAGGAAATAGAATCTACAGGTACGGATTTAACAATTCTAATTCTAAGAGCTTCAACTCTAAGACCTTGTCCATCAGTACCAGCTTCTTCACCATCATTAACCCAATTTTGCCAACCAATATTTTGAACATGAGCTTGATACTCTATTGAATAACCAGGCATGTTTTCAAGCTTTATTCTAAGAGCTTCAACACGAAGACCTTTGCCGTCAGTACCAGCTTCAGCGCCGTTACTAACCCAGTCCTGCCAGCCAATATTTTGAACATGAGCCTGATAAGTTATTTTAGCACCGGCTGGTGCATTTAATAGGTTTAGTTTAAAGGCTTCAACACGAAGACCCTTACCATCAGTTCCAACCTCCATACCGTCAGTTACTGGAGTTTGCCAGCCTATATTTTGAACATGAGCAGAGTAAGATAAAGAAGGTGCAGTGTCAGTAGTTGCAGCTTTTGCAACAGTTACTGCACAGGAAGCTGTTTTTCCGTCAGAGGAAGCAGTTACATTGGCAGTACCTTCCTTTAAGGCGGTTATTTTACCGTTATTGTCAACAGAAACAATGCTGGAATCAGAAGAAGTCCAAGTTATGTTTTTACTGTTTGCATTATTAGAAAGAGTAGCAGATAATGTATCAGTATCTCCAACCTTTAAGCTGTCTGTAGACTTACTAAGGCTAATTGAAGACGCTGGGGTATCATTATTCTTAACGATTTTAATTCTAAGAGCCTCAACACGAAGACCTTTGCCGTCAGTACCAGCTTCAGCACCGTCAGATACCCAATCTTGCCAACCTATGTTTTGAACATGAGCTTGGTATTGAATTGAGTAGCCAGGCATGTTTTCGAGTTTTATTTTAAGAGCTTCAACACGAAGACCTTTACCGTCGGTACCAGCTTCAGTGCCATCAGATACCCAATCTTGCCAGCCAACATTTTGAACATGAGCCTGATAGCTTATTTTAGCACCAGCTGGTGCATTTAAAAGCTTTATTTTGAGAGCTTCAACACGAAGACCTTTGCCGTCAGTACCGATTTCAGCACCATCTTTAGACCAAGGGTCCTGCCACCCAATGTTTTCGACATGAGCATCGTAGGTTACGTGTGGAGTAGTATCAGTAGTGTCTGCTTTAACAGAAGATGTACAAGTAAAAGCAGAGAAAGATACAAAACACGCTAGTGTAGCTAATAAATACTTAATTTTAAATCTGTTCAATTAAAATGTCCCCCTTAAATGAGTATGATTCGTATATTCTATATAATTATACTATAAAATTCTTGATTTTAAACTATAAATTTTAATTATATTAAAATTTAAATAAAAATATACGGATTGTTTGATGAGTTTTGGTATGTAAGTTATAAGATGATAGAATCGTTGAACCAAAAAAGATGACTCCACACATTACAGGAATCATCTTTGAAATTTATGAAATATTTTTGAGTAGCCTTTAAAAGTGTATATTTTAATTTGAGTTTTAGTAATTATATTTTATTAAACAGTTAGGTAAAGCGGCTTGGAGTGAATCTACATCAGATTTATTTACAAGAGTATTTGAAATATCAAGAGTTTGTAAATTTGACAGCTTATTTAATGAGCTAATATTTTCTAAATTGTTATTTGATAGATAGAGCTTGTTTAAATTAGATAAGTTAGCTAAGCTAGATAAATCAGTAATAATGTTATAAGATAAATCAATGAGGTTTAAATTATATAAGTTAGCAAGTGAATTAATATTTTTAATATGGTTTCCTAAAAGAGATACAGTAGTTAAATTGTGTAGATTAGCTAAGGCGTCAATATTACTAATATTGTTATTACCTAAAAATAAATCTTTTAAATTCGTTAGGTTATTAAGTACACTTAAATCGCTAAGCCCAGTATTTTGAAGAGATAAATTAGTTAAGTTAGTTAGGCTAGCTATTGGAGTAAAATCGTTTATAGTAACATTATCAAGTTGCAAATGTTTTAGTTTGGTTAGGGATTTAAGTGGAGTTAAATCTTTTATAGGGGTATTACTAAAAGTAAGAAACTCAAGATTTGAAAGATTTTCAATTCCATCTAGGTAGTGTATGTTTGGATTAGTATTGTAAAAAGAAGTTATGCCTTGCACATCCTCTTTATATAAAGAGCCAGTTGGTTTATTTATCATATTTCTTATGCTAGTTTCTAAATTGTTATCTTTAAAGGTTATAGGAGTTCTTTTATTTACAGTAACAACACAGGTTGCGGTTTTTTGACTGTCGCTAGATGCAGCGGTAATAGTTGCTGTAGCAGTACCGCTACCTTCTGCAATGGCAGTTATTTTACCTGAATTATCAACAGAAACTATGCTGTTATCAGAAGAAGTCCAATTTATGTTTTTATTGGAAGCATTACTTGGTGTTATGGTAGCAGTCAATGTATCTGAATCTCCACTAGATAAAGTATCAGTTTCTTTATTTAAGGCAATTGAAGTAACAGGTACATTTTTTACAAGTCTAATTCTAATAGCTTCAACCCTAAGACCTTGTCCTACAGTTCCGGCTATTGCACCATCGCTAACAGGAGCTTGCCAACCAATGTTCTGGACATGAGTCTGGTATTCAACTGAATATCCAGGAAGATTCTCAAGCTTTATCCTTATTGCCTCAAGTCGAAGGCATTTTCCGTCGGTTCCAGTTTCAGCACCGTCATAAACCCAATCCTGCCAACCAAAGTTCTGTACGTGAGATTGGTATAATATTTTAGCATCACTGGGTGCATTGGTAAGATTAATTTTTAATGCTTCAAGACTAAGATTTTTGCCATCAGTACCAGCCTCTTCGCCATCAGATACCCAGTTTTGCCAACCAATGTTTTGAACATGAGCATCGTAAGTTACACCCACAGTAGGAGCTTCGTCAGCGGCTGCTTTACAGGTATTTGTATAAGCAAAAGTAGAAAGAGAAACTAGACATGCCAATGCAGTTATTAAGTGTTTTGTTTTTAGCTTTTTCAATTTACATATACCCCCTTAATTTAGTTTTATGTTGTTTTACAGTTATAATTATATCACTATATATGTAAAAAATGTAATTAATTAACATCAGGGCTTAATTTTAAAGATTTACATACTTTGTCTAGTGATTCATGTGACTTAAATTAAATAAAGACAATGAACCATCACTATTGTGATGGTTCATTGTCTCCAATAACAGTGCAATTAGGTAATGCTGTCTTTAAGGTATTTATACCTTCGTGAGTTACGAGGTTATTACTAATATAAAGTGTGTTTAAGTTTGTTAATGTATTCAGGGGTGTAAGGTTATTAATTTTGTTAGAGTTTAATCCAAGTATTTGTAGATTGCCTACATTAGTTATGGCGGATATATCATTTATGTTGTTATAGGAAGCTAGTAATGTAACTAAATTAGTTAGATTTTTAAGCGGAGTTATATCAATAACATTATTGTAACTGAAATCAAGGTGATTTAAGTTAATCAAATTCTTGAGAGGTGTAATATCGCTAAAATTGTTTTGAGGTAAGCTTAAGCTCTTTAAATTATTTAAGCTAGATAATGGACTAAGATCACTAACGCTATTATCATCAAGTACTAAAGTATTTAAATTAGTCAAGTTTTTAAGTGGTGCTATGTCAATAATGTAGTTATTTGCCAAATAAAGTGTTTGAAGATTAGTAAGATTTTCAATACCGTTTAAACTGCGAAGACCTTTTCCGGTTAAATCTATAGACTGAATTTGAAGCACATCACTTTTATATAGAGTACCGGTTGGCTTATTTAATACAGCTCTAACGGCACTATCTAGGTTTTTATCAGCAAAGGTAACCTCATTGGGGTTAGTATTTACCCTTTGATTTACAGTAACTGTACAAGTGGCTTGTTTATTGCCATCATTTGAAGTCGCTGTAATTATAGCATTTCCTGGACCAAAAGCTGTGATTTTACCATTAGAATCTACATAAACCTTTGAAGGATCAGAAGAAGTCCAAGATAAATTTTTGTTTGTAGCGTTGCTTGGATTAAAAGATGCAGATAGTGAATCCGTATCTCCAACAGTTAAAGTATCTGTACTTTTGTTTAAACTAATGGAAGCAACATTAATTGATTTTATTATTTTTATTTTAAGAGCCTCAATTCTAAGGCCTTGGCCGTCAGTGCCAGCCTCGGCACCATCAGATACCCAGTTTTGCCAGCCAATATTTTGAACATAAGTTTGATATTGAATTGAATATCCGGGCATATTTTCAAGGCTTATTTTGAGAGCTTCGATTCTTAAACCTTTACCATCAGTGCCAGCCTCTAGACCATTACTAACGGGAGTTTGCCAGCCAATATTTTCAACATGAGTTTGATAATTTATTTTAGCGCCAACAGGTGCGTTTAAAATATTTAGCTTAAGAGCTTCGATTCTAAGGCTCTGGCCTTCAGTGCCAGCCTCAGCACCATCAGTAACCGGGTCCTGCCAACCAATATTTTGCACATGAGTTTGGTATTGAACCCTAGGATAATCACCTTTGGACACATTTACATTACAGGAAGCTGCCTTTTGACCATCAACGGTTAAAGCAGTAATTACAGCATTTCCCTCGGCTAGTGCGCTTATCTTACCACTATTATTAACAGAAACTATATTAGAATTAGAAGATGACCAAGTTATGCTTTTGTTTTCTGCATTATTTGGTGTAACCGTTGCAGACAATGTATCTGTATCACCTACAGTTAAATTTTCAGTAGCTTTGTTAAGAGTGACAGCATCGGGATGAGATTTCTTTACTATTCTAATTTTAAGAGCTTCAACACGAAGACCTTTGCCATCAGTACCAGCCTCAGCACCATCAGATACCCAATCTTGCCATCCAATATTTTCAACATGAGCACAGTATTCTACTCTATAGTCAGGCATGTTATCTAGTTTTATTCTAAGAGCCTCAACACGAAGACCTTTGCCGTCAGTGCCAGCCTCTAAACCATTACTAACCCAGTCTTGCCAGCCGATATTTTGAACATGAGCTTGGTACTCTATTTTAGCATCAGAAGGTGCATTTGTAAGTTTGAGTTTAAAAGCTTCAACACGAAGACCCTTACCATCAGTGCCAATTTCCTCGCCATTACTGGACCAAGGATTTTGCCAACCAATATTTTGAACGTGGGCATCATAGGTTATTCCCACGGTAGTATCAGCTTTGTATGCGTTTACAGGAATTATAGTGAAAAGTAAAGTAAGGCACGCTAAAGCAGATAATAGACTTTTACATTTTAATTTCTTCAATTTATATCATCCCCCTAGTTGTAATATGTTATATAGAGTATACTACAAAAATGAGAAATTTTAAAATATTTTTATTGATTTTGTTGAACTAGGCTTTAAGTAAAAGGATAAGCTATTTCAGAATTATATTAAAGATGGTATAGTAATAAATGAGTAATTACTCATTGGTAAAGAGAGGAGAAGAATTTAAATGGCGAGAAAATCACCTGAAGATAGAGAAAAAGAAATAATTGAGGCGGCAATTAAAGTTTTTTCTGAAAAAGGCTATAATGCTTCCACAACAAGTGAAATTTCAAAAAAGGCAGGTATAGCAGAAGGAACTATATTTAGATATTTTAAAAATAAGAAAGCTCTTTTAGCTAGAATAATAATGTTTTCATCAAAATTAATAGGTAAAAGTATTATAACAACCAGATTAGAAAAAATAATAAGGGACAATAAAGATAAAAGTCTAAAAGAAGTGCTTAAGCTAATAATGATTGATAGAATAGAGCTTTTGGAAAAAAATAAAGAGATTTTTAAAATTGTTTTTACAGAAATACAGTATCAAGAAGATTTAAAGGAACAATTCATGGAGAACATAATCTTAACTGTAAAGGAAATGATAGAGGGCCATATTTTACATAATGATTTTAAAGAGAAATTTAAAGACTTAGATTTAATGGTTATGGTCAGAACTTTTATAGGATGTGTAGTTATGTATGTTGTGCAAAAATCAATTTTCCCTGAACTAATAAAGCTTGATAGAGAAAGGCAGGTTGATCAAATGGTGGAAATGATGTTGTATGGAGTTATTAACACTAAATAGTACATCAAGTTTATAGATGAAGACTTTGGTTATATATAGTAATACTAAAGTCTTCTTTTAATTTTTTGCAATTAATTAGAATGAATATAGATTTTAAGGTTGACAATATGGTATAAGATGCTATATTAGTAAGTGAGTACTCACTCATTAACTTTTAACCAATATTAAAATATAAAAGGAGATATATGTAATGAGGAATAAAACAATTATGGCTTTTTTTATAGGAATAGCATGTTTTAGTTTAACAGCATGTACTAATAATACCGAAAGCAATAGATATACAGGAACTGTTGAATGCAAGAGTTTTTATGTAACTTCTGAAGTGGCAGGAAAGATTGACAAGGTAGATATAAATGAGGGAGACAGAATAAAGGAAAATGATTTAGCTGCAAATATAAATGCTGATGTTTATACAATACAAAAAAATCAAGCAGAAGGAGGACTCGAAGCAGCTGAGGCAGCTTTTGATAGCATTCCAGTAAATACACCAGATAATAGTAAAAAACAGGTGGAAGGTAAACTAAAAGAGGCTCAAGCTGCTTTTGATTTAGCAAACCTAAACCTCTCTAGATGTGATGTTAAAAGTCAAGGAAGCGGTGTAGTTTCAGAAGTATTGGTGAATAAAGGAGAGATTATAGGACAGGGAGGAAACATTGCTAAGGTTTTAGATGTAGATAATAAGTATATAAAAATATATGTAGAAGAATCCAAACGTGACAAGATTAAATTAAATGATAATTTGAAAGTATATTACAATGGAAAAAAGGCTGGGGAAGGTGAAGTTTCATATATATCAACTGAGTCAGAATTTACTCCTAAAAATACGGAAACTAAAAGTGATAAGGAAGCTACAGTATTTGAAGTAAGAGTTAAGCTTAATAAGAATTTTAATTATTCTCCAGGAACACTTATGGATGTAGAAATAAAATAAGGAAGGAGGAAGAGAAATGGATGCTATTGAAATAAAAAACTTAACTAAAAAGTTTGGAAATTATACTGCGGTAGATAATATAAGCTTTAATGTTCCTAAAGGAAAGATATATGGTTTTATCGGTCCAAATGGATCAGGAAAATCTACAACTATAAAAATGCTCTGCGGTGTTTTAAAACCTACTTCGGGAACGGCTTACGTTTTAGGGCATGATGTTAGGCGTCAAAGAGATAAAATAAAGTCAAAGATAGGATATATGTCTCAAAAGTTCAGTTTGTATGAGGATTTAACAGTGAATGAAAATTTGAACTTTTATTCAGGAATTTATGGTATTAAAAAGGATAAAAGAGAAGAAATGAAAAAATATATAGTTAGTATGGCAGGACTTAAAGGAAGAGAAGGGGTTATAACAGGAAATCTTTCAGGAGGATGGAAACAGAGACTTGCACTTGGGTGTGCTTTAATACACAAGCCTGAAATCTTAGTTTTAGATGAGCCTACATCTGCTGTTGATCCCGTGTCTAGAAGGATCTTTTGGCAAATGATATATACTCTTTCTCGTGAAGGAATAACAATACTTGTTACAACTCATTATATGGATGAGGCTGAAAGCTGTGATCTTTTGGCATTTATATTTGATAGTAAGCTCATGACAATAGGGGCACCTAAGGAACTTATAGAAAGAGAAGGAGTAAATAAGCTAGAAGATGTTTTTATAAAGTATGTTGAAAAGACCACTCATCAAAAGGTGGAAAATTCCTTTGAAGAACTAAAGAAAATGGTGGGAGGTGAGTAAAGTGAATTTTCAAAGATTTAAAGCTATAGTTAAAAAAGAAGTTATACAGCTTAAACGTGATAGAGCAAGTTTTGGAATTGCTATTATGATGCCCATAGTTATGATATTTTTGTTTGGATATGCTGTAAATACTGAGCTTAGCAACATATCAATGACAGTATTAGATCAAAGCAATTCTATAGAAAGTAGAGAGTTAATTCAAAGCTTTCAGAATACTGGATATTTTAAAGTTGTATCAAGAGTTAAAAGTATCGAAGAAGTAAGAGAAAAGATGGATAAGGGTAAGGTTCATGCAGCTATTGTTATACCTCCTGATTTTTCAAATAAACTACAAATGAGAGAAGAATCAAATGTACAGCTTTTGGTAGATGGATCTGATCCGACAACTGCAAGAACAGCATTTAGCAGTGGAGTTGTATCAGGGCAGCAGTATGGTATGAAAAAGCTTCAAGGATTTGGAGAGAAAACAAGCTCAAAGTTCCAAGAAGGAGGGGTTAATGTAAATACTAGGGTATTATATAATCCCAATTTGAGAAATCAAAACTTTACTATTCCAGGTCTCATAGGACTTATTATGCAAAATATAACCATACTTTTAACTGCATTTGCATTAGTTCGTGAAAGGGAAAGGGGAACTATAGAACAACTCACAGTTTCACCCTTAAAAGCAGGAGAGATAATATTAGGAAAGCTTGTACCGTATATTTTTATAGGATATATAGACTTTTTGTTTTCATTAGTTTTAGGAATAAAGTGGTTTAACGTTCCTATAAATGGCAGTATACCTCTTTTGCTTTTATTAGGTTTTGCTTTTGTAATATGTGCTCTTGCTATAGGAATATTGATATCAACTATTTCAAAAACCCAACTTCAAGCAATGCAGTTAACAATATTGGTGCTATTACCAAGTATACTTCTTTCAGGCTTTGTTTTTCCAAGAGAGGCAATGCCGAAGGTAATACAGCTTATAGGAAATGTGCTGCCGTTAACTTATTTTTTAAATATACTAAGGGGGATTATAACAAAGGGAGTTGGTGTGCAATATTTATCAAGAGATATAGCAGCTATGTGTTGTCTTGCAGTTATTCTTTTGACTTTAAGTATAGTAAGATTTCGGGCGAAACCATATAATAGTTAGAAAAATTTATAAAAATGTGAAACTTTTTTTATGTAAATGTGTATTATTAAGTGTAATTTATATTTGATGGGGGGATGTTTTTGGAGATAGATAAAGAAATTCTTAAAAGATGCAAGAAGTACGATAGAGCATCCTTCTCACAATTATTTCATTTGTATGAAAAGTATCTATATAATTTATGCTACGGATATACTCAAAATACTAGTGATGCTATGGATTTAGTTCAAGAAATATATATCAAAGTTTTTAAGAATATAAAAAACTTTGATGAAAACTTACCATTTCACCCTTGGGTAAGAAAGATATCTGTTAATACCTGTCTTAACTTTAAAAGAGACAATAGAGGTAATGTTATGTCCTTAAATTCAAAATATTATGATAGCGAATTTGAAGAAGAAGATAGATTAGCAGAGGATTATAATATGGAACAAGAAGTGGTAAATAGAATAAATAATGAAGTAGTAAAGGAAAGTATAAAAAAGCTTACATATGACTATAGAATGGTAATCATGCTTAGATATTATGAAGATTTAAGCTATGATGAAATTGCTAGTGTATTAGATATGCCTATAGGAACTGTGAAGACTAAAATTTATAGGGCAAAAAATGTTTTGAAGAAAAGCCTTGAGAAAAAACTGGAGGTGAAAAAATGAGCTGTAAGTTTGATAAGAAGCTATTATACGACTATGTTGATGAAACTATTGATGAGTTATCAAAGATATTTGTTGAAGAACATCTTAAATACTGTGAAGATTGCAGAGAAGAACTCCAACTAATAAGGCTTATGGATGTAAGAGTGAAAGAAACTCTTAACAATGAAAAAGCTCCAGAGGGACTGCACAATCTTGTGGATTTAATTCTTGACAATTGTATGAAGGAAGAGGGAGAAGAGGATATAAATTTAAGCTTTAAGAACTATATCGAAGACTTGAACGCAACCAGAAAAGCAGTTTTACAGGCGTATAGTATTAGCTATAAAAATCCTTATAATAAAGCTGTAAGTAATGCATTAATACTTCCAGTAAAAGAAACTCAAAAAATATTAGGGAGATATTTAAATAAAAAAGTTCTAGTAGTAAATAAAATAAAAAAATTGTTAAGGGTGGGATAGCAATGATATTTTTAAAAGTGTTTCTTATGATATTGGCGACCATTCTTATAATTTTGTTAGTATGTCTTCTAGCCAAGGTAAAATACGGTCTAAGCTCACATATAGGAGATGACAGTATAGATATAAATTCGAGTATAGTATTTTTGTTTGGAATCATTACAATTAAATTTATAAAAAAAGGTGACAAGCTCGATTTTAGTGTATGTTTATTTGGCAAAAGAATGAAGAAAAAGAACAAGAAACAAAAGTATAAAAAAAAGAAGAATAATAAGAAAAAGAAAAAGTGGAAAAGCATTTTTACAAACTTGCTTGAATATTTTAGACAAGTACTTAATATTTTAAAGCCTAAGGTTTTTAAAATAGAAGGAGTGTATGGATTTTATGATCCGTCTATTACAGGTATTATAAGTGCGATTTTGCCAATAGTAACAGAAATAGTTCCTTTAGCTAGTATAAGTTTAGACCCGACTTTTGAAGAAGAAAAATTAGATATAAGCATAAAAATCTATGGAGATATAACTCCAATTGTTTTAGCAATTAGGACACTTAGTTTTTTATTAAGTAGAGATGTAAGAAAAGTTATTTTTGAAAAAAGCTGAAACTTTTTCTAAGGGCTAGGTGTATTTAATAATATATAAAGCGCTTTGTAGAATTAAAAATATATTAGGAGGAATTTTATTATGCAGGATGAAAAGAATTTTATGTCAGGTGTTAAAGAAAATTTAGATGTGTTATTTACTAAGTTGGAGAAGTTTTTAAGAACTGAAACTGTTATTGGTCAACCTATAAAAGTTGGAGAAACAACATTAATTCCAATAGTAACTGTTATGTTTGGATGTGGAACAGGAGGCGGTGTAGGTGATAACAAAGGTATTAAAGGACAAGGCGGCGGACTTGGAACCGGTGCTAGAATAAGTCCAGACGCAGTTCTAGTTATAAAAAATGATGATGTTCAAATGCTTCCAGTAAAAAAAGGTGCAAACTTAAGTAAGTTAATTGAAATGGTTCCTGAAATAGTTTCAAAAATAAAAATTGATAAGGAAAATAAGGAAAAAGAAGAAGTTAAGAAAGAAGAAAATTAATAATTAAAAAGGTACATTGCAGTAATAGCAATGTACCTTTTAATTATTTAGGAATTATATGATTCCTTAAAAGCATTTTGTATAGCAGTCATTTGATCCTTTGTAACAACTCCTGAAGAAACAAGAGTTTCAATAGGGTTAGCTGTCTTTGATGTATAAGAGCCATAAGCTGCACATTGTACTGCTGTTTGAAAAGCAGATTTTACACTGTTTGCTTGTTCCTGAGTTAAAGTTCCATCAGTAACTAAAGAATTAACAGATTTACTGAAATCACTGTTATCAAAGCTGTTGGCATCCTTCTCTATAAGGGACTGAACATCGTCTGTACCACCAGAGAAATAGTCACTTACTTTCCATGTTTTTTTCTTATCATCATCTGATAGGTAGTTTGCTAAAGATGCATCCTTCATATAAGAATTGAGGGAATTTAGGTTTATACCATTTACTGAACTCACTATATCACCTCCAAGTAAAATAATGCCCAATAATTATAAAGTCGTTTAATATATTTATATCTTTAGTATTCCGCTAAATATAACTTGTGGATATAATTGTAAGACTATCCTTGAGAGGATATGTAGTTTATAAATTGTTTAGCTGTTCTTCCAGAACGTCCATTCTGATTTAATGCCCATGCAGCAGCTTCTTTTTTTAAGTTTTCATCAGAAATATCTAAGTTCAATTTTTTAGCTAAACCTTCTACTATTTTAAAGTATTCCTTTTGGTCAGGTGATACATAGGTTAATTTTAATCCAAATCTATCAGAAAGAGATAGTTTTTCATTTACAGTATCGGAATTGTGAAGTTCCTCCCCGTTTTGGAGTTTATCTCCCCAGGTTTCTTTAATTAAGTGGCGTCTATTTGAGGTAGCGTATACAAGCACATTAGAAGGTATTTTTTCTATTCCACCATCTAAGAAGGATTTCATTTGTTTGTATTCAATTTCTCCTTCCTCAAAGGACAAATCATCTATAAATACAATAAAGTATTTGCCTCTATTTTTGAGTTCCTTAAGGATGTCAGGAAAGCATAAAAGCTGACTTTTAGTTATTTCTACAAGCCTGAGTCCTTTTGAATAGTACTCTGTAATCATTGCTTTAACAGAAGAGGATTTTCCGGTACCTCTAGCTCCAATTAAAAGTACATTGTTAGCAGCATGTCCATTTAAAAAAGCTTCTGTGTTCTTTATTAAGGCATTTTTCTGACGATCATATCCTATTATATCTGAAAGGTCTATATAGTCATAATCAGGAATACCAACAAGACCATTGTCCCACCTAAAAGCTATATTTTTAGACATTTCTCCAGAGCCTATTTTAAAATAGTATTGAATAATCTTTTTAAGCATATCTTCTGGAGAAGCGGCTTTAAGTATTTCTAATTCGTTTTCTTCAAACATATTTACATTCTTGGTATTTAAAGTAGGAAAATAATTTTTTATAAGTGAATCATCCTCATCAGCTAGTGTACCAAGATTTAAATTTGAAAGCTTTTGCAAAATACAGATATCATTTAATGCAGCCTTGTATAGACTTTTTTCTATATTGCTGCCACATTTCTCTACTGCCCCAGTAAAGAAGTTTTTAGAGTTAAGTATTGAATGAACAAAGTAGGATTTTAGTAAATCACCCTTAAGTCCACAGGTTTCTGAGTGCTTTATTAAATTATGAACAATATTATAGTAAATATTCTGAATTTTACTTTGGTTTCTTTCTTCGGATTTTACCTCTAAAAGAAGTGTTTTTAAATCATCAACTATTGGATCATTTAAAAGATCTCTAAATACAATTAATTTATTCATATCCATATGTAAGGATTCAAGTGAAGATAAATTTTTCATTTTTTCTGCCCCCTGTTTATTATTTTGGAAAGTTTGAAGCGACTTCCCCCTTTAATTATTATAGATTATTATTGCTGTGTGGTATATAATATTAAGCAACAAATTTAACAAGTGAGGAGTTATAATATGAATGCGAAAAATGAATGTGCATATTACAAGTCTCCAATCGGAAATTTAGAGATAAAGGCATTGGATGAAAAGGTGTCAGAGATAAATTTTGTTGAAGCTATGGGAGAGGAAAATTTTCAAAGTGATGTACTAAAAGCTGCTTTGATTCAGATAGATGAATATTTTAGAGGAAAAAGGAAACAATTTCATTTAAGGCTATTTATAGATGGTACTGAATTTCAAAAAAAGGTTTGGAATGAGCTTACAAGGATTTCTTATGGGGAGGTTGTAAGCTATGGTGAAGTCGCAAAAGCCATAGGAAATAAGAATGCATCAAGAGCAGTTGGGGGTGCAAATAACAAGAATAAGATCCCCATAATAATACCATGTCATAGAGTAATAGGAAGTGATGGAAGACTTATTGGGTATGACGGCGGAATTTGGAGAAAAAAGTGGCTATTAGAGCACGAAAGAAAATTTAAATAGTATAGGCGATATAGTTGCTTCGTTGACATACAATGGTATTATGATATTATAGTAAATTGGATATTATTATAGAGAAATACTTCAAAAACTTAATTTATATATGCTAAAATATCGAATAGAGTGGTCGATATTTTGGCATGTATAAATTAATAGTTGAGGCTATTTCTCTATAAAAGAAACTAAAGTTAAACTTATAGGGTTTCTATATAGGTCTATTTATTGAGACTTATAGGCAAATTGGGTTTACTACAGAAACGCCACATGGAATCCTAAAGTTGTCAAATCAGGAGGGTAAAATATGGAAAACGTACTTGTAAAACAACTTTATAGATTATCCAGTGAATTTGGTGGAAAAAAAGTAAGACTATCAGGCTGGGTAAGAACTATAAGAGCATCTAAATCTTTTGGATTTATTGAAATCAATGATGGAAGTTTCTTTAAGAACATCCAGGTTGTTTTTGATGATAAACTTGATAATTTTAAAGAAATTTCTAAGTTTATAATAAGCTCAACAATTACTGTTGAAGGAGAATTTGTGCTTACTCCTAATGCTAAGCAGCCATTTGAAATACACGCTGAAAATATTACGCTTGAAGGTAATTCAGACAATGACTATCCACTTCAAAAGAAAAGACATACTCTTGAATATCTAAGAAGTATTGCTCACTTAAGACCTAGAAGTAATACTTTTTCTGCAGTATTCAGAGTTCGTTCTTTAGCAGCATATGCAGTACACAAGTTTTTTCAGGAAAGAGACTTTGTATATGTAAATACACCGCTAATAACTGCAAGTGATGCTGAAGGAGCAGGAGAAATGTTTCAAGTAACAACTCTTGATCTAAAAAATCCACCTAAAAATGAAGAGGGAAATATAGATTTTTCAAAAGATTTCTTTGGAAAAAAAGCAAACCTTACAGTTAGTGGTCAGCTTTCAGCAGAGACTTTTGCGTTAGCTTTCAGAAATGTATATACTTTCGGACCAACATTTAGAGCAGAAGAATCAAACACTACAAGACATGCAGCTGAATTTTGGATGATAGAGCCTGAAATGGCATTTGCAGAACTTAGCGACTATCTAGATACAGCTGAGGAAATGGTTAAGTATATAATAAACTTCGTTATGGAAAATGCTCCAGAGGAAATGGAATTCTTTAATACTAGAATAGATAAAGGGTTATTTGATAGACTACACAATGTTGTAAACAGCGAATTTGGAAGAATAACTTATACTGAAGCTGTTGATATCCTTGAAAAATCAGGAGAAAAATTTGAGTATCCAGTTAAGTGGGGAATAGACCTTCAAACTGAGCATGAAAGATATTTAACTGATAAGGTATTTAAAAAGCCATTGTTTGTAACGGATTATCCTAAGGATATAAAAGCTTTCTATATGAGAATTAATGATGACAACAAGACAGTAGCAGCAGCAGATTTACTTGTTCCAGGAGTAGGAGAGATTATAGGAGGAAGTCAAAGAGAAGAAAGACTTGCTGTTCTCGAAAAAAGAATGGAAGAATTAAATTTAAATAAAGAAGACTACTGGTGGTATCTTGAACTTAGAAAATATGGAGAAACTAAGCATTCAGGATATGGACTTGGATTTGAAAGAATGATTATGTATTTAACTGGCATTTCAAATATAAGAGATGTAATACCATTCCCAAGAACAACAGGAAGTGCAGAATTCTAATAATATATATGACTATAAAATAAGTTTGGATTTTTTAGCCGTCAGTATTTGCTCATTTTCTATAGCATGAGCAAATACTGACGGCTATTTTTATATATTAGGTGCAATAAGTTTAATATTAAAATTAATAATATTAAAAATACTTGATAAATTTATTGGAAAATTATATGATATAACAATACAATATGTATTTAAAGTATTAAAATTTCGCAAGAAATATATTTAAGCAATATATAGATTAGAGGTATACAAATGTCGGAATTAACAACAGGAATAAGTACAATTGGAATGGGAAGCACAAGAAAAAATATTAACCTTGCATTGGATTCAATAAGCAGTGCAAAGAAAAATCTTAATTCAGCTTTACAAAAGCTTGAAAGTGACAGTAATTCATCAAGGGTAAGAACAAAGATTGATGAAATAGGAAGAGAATTTAAGTCAATAAATCAACTTGGAACTAAGATTGAAAGAATAGGTAAAAACATAGATTATGCAATAAATAAATTTGAGGAAGTAGATAGAAAATGTTCTGAAAGGTTAAAAGCTAGTAGCTACGATTATAGAAAATCCATAGGGCTTTTAACAAATACAGAGAAATATGGAGGGGTTGTTGGTTCATGTGTTGACTGGGGGCAAACTGCCTGGAAAAATACAAAAGAAGAAGTTAAAAATGATATTACATATATAGGTAACTTACCACCATTTAAAAAGGCTATAAAGATATGGAATAAGTATCATATTGGTGCTTATTTGTATACAGGAGTAGAAATAGTAGTTGGAGTATTAACAATTGCTGCATCAGTAGCAACCATAGTTGGAGAGATAGCAGGTTCAATACCATCAGGAGGAGTAAGTCTTTTAGCAATAGGTGGATCATTAGTAGCATTGGTACATGGTGTTAACTCCGTATATAATGGAGTCCAAGACTTAAAATCTATTGGAAAAGGTGATTTTGATAAAGTAGGTAATAATAAAAATTACTTGCAAGAAGGGTATGAATATTTAGGAGGAGGAACCGGTTGGTTGGTTGGTAAAGGTATAGATGGGTTTACAAACAATAAAAATAATCAGTATGCAAGTGAATTATGTGGTTATGGGAAAACAGTAGGGTATGTAGGCTATTATTGAGCTGATATGTATTTTGGAAGGGGTTCAGTCAAAGATAGCTTAAAGATATTAAAAGCTGGGGATACTGTGAAGAATTTATGGACAACATATGAAGTTGGTAACTGGGTAGAAGGATCTAAGATTATGAGAGACTTAAAAATAGTTGAAAAAGGTCCATCACTTATTCAAAAGGGTTATGCAGCAATAAATGGCTCATCAAATGGGGCTAGTATAGTATATGATGCTAAAAGTGCTAAGGGTGATAGTCAGTTTAATAATGTAACTAAGGATATTAAAGATGTATGGGATACTGCAAGAAATGTTCTTTCAGGTACTAATTAGAAATAAGGGTAGGCGATATTATTGGGAAAAAAGGATAGGAACTTATTTGATAGTAGTGAGAAGAAACTGATTAAGGATTATTTGATATTAAAGAACAGAAATAAATTATTTTTAGGACTTGTGTTTGGTCCTCCACTAATTTTTTTAATTATTATTGAAATAGGATGTATTATAAAAAACAGATATGAGCTATTGACATTATCGTATATAGCTGGTGTTTTTTTTGGAGGTTCCCTTTGTATGTTCATTTTTGTAGAGTTAATAGACATGATACAAGCAACAACAAGGGAATTTATACATGATGATAAAAAAGGTAAATTAATATCGCTTATATTATTTCTAACCTTTTTATTTAAAGAACTTTTTGAGATAGCTCACCATCATAGGTAAAGATTGTTGTTTTAATTTACTGACTTATAAAGGAAAAATTATAAGGCTCTCATAAAAATAAGAGCCTTTGTTGTTATTTAAATCGTATAATTAAAGTCATACCACAGCCGTTTTTTTCTTTAATTCTTTTTTGAAAGCCAAACTTTTCATAAAAGCCTTCCTTGCCATGAGCACTTAATAGTTCAATGCAAGTTTTCCAACCAGTAGGTGTTTTAGATTCAATAAATGAAAGCATATCCATCATAAGAAGCTTACCAATACCTCTGTTTTGGTATTCAGGCATAACGGCTACATCTTTTATAAAGTAAGACATACTTAAATCTCCAACAATCCTTCCCATGGCAATAAAGTTACTCCCATCAACTACACAAGCTGTGTAAAGTGAATTTTTTAGTGCTTCCTCAACTTGATCAATTGAAGGATGTCCCCAGCCAACAGATTCAGCTAAAGAATTGAATACTTCAGGTGTTAAGCTTCCCCTTTTTATTTCAAACATATAGTCGCCCCCTAAGTTTATTATTGATAAAAAATGACAAGTGGTAACTTAGCGTATCACCTGTCATTTTTTAATTACTATTCCCCACGAAGTTCATTTAAGATTTTTTTTGCTATTGCATCAGCATCTAAATCATCGTTTACTTCCAGCATAAGATGTTGACATTTACCTGCAGCTTCTCCGGTAAGATAAACAATTTCACCCGTAATATCATCAATTTTTTTTACTACCCTAGCTTTATCTCCCTTTTTTACTAAAACTTTTCCGCCCAAATCTAAACTGATATAATGATCTGTTTTAAATTCGATTACTTGACCAATAGAAACCTTCATGATTAATCCCCCTAAAAATTATTTTCTTATTTGCCCATCTCCATAAATTACATATTTTGTTGTAGTAAGCTGTTCTAACCCCATAGGACCTCTTGCATGCAATTTTTGAGTGCTTATACCTATTTCGCCGCCAAATCCAAATTGTTCGCCATCCGTGAATCGTGTTGAAGCATTTACATATACAGCAGCAGCATCAACTTCCTTCAAAAATCTTTGAGCGTTAGTATAGTTTTCGGTTATTATTGCTTCAGAGTGCTTTGTACTATATTTAAATATATGATCAATAGCCTCTTCAAGTGAATCAACAACCTTTACGGATAATATTAAGTCCAAAAATTCTTTTCCGAAATCCTCATCAGTAGCAGGAACTATATCTTTTACAATTTTCTGAGTAGCAGCGCAGCCTCTTATTTGAACCTTTAGCTCCTTAAGCTTACTCGAAATTCTAGGAAGAAATTCATGAGCTACATCCTTGTGAACTAAAAGACTTTCCATGGCATTGCATACTGCTGGACGCTGAAGCTTAGCGTTTATTATTATTCTTTCAGCCTTATCAAAATCAGCATATTTATCTACATATACATGACAATTACCGGTTCCTGTTTCTATTACAGGTACGGAAGAGTTCTCAACAACACTTTTTATGAGCCCTGCTCCACCTCTTGGAATTAATACATCTATAAGACCATTTAATCTCATCATTACATTAACGGTTTCTCTATCGGTGATATCTATAAACTCAATTGAACCATCTGGAAGACCAGCAGTTACTACAGCATTTTTTATTATTTTTGCAATAGCAGTGTTAGAATTTATAGCTTCTTTTCCACCTCTGAGTATTACTGAGTTACCGGATTTTATGCATAGAGCAGCAGCATCTACAGTAACATTAGGTCTTGCCTCATAGATTATTCCAATGACTCCAAGTGGCACTCTCATTTGACCAATTTGAAGCTCATCAGGTGTTTTCCACATTTTTATTACTTCTCCAATTGGATCTTGAAGAGAGGAGGTTTTTATAAGTGCTTCTGCCATGTCAGTAATTCTTTTATCGTTCAAAGTAAGTCTATCTATAAGTGCTTTAGAAGTACCAATTTTTTCTGCATTTTCAATGTCTATTTTATTTTGAGATAATATATAGTCCTTATTTTCTAAAAGAGCCTTACTCATTTCTATAAGGGCCTTATTTTTGGTGTTAGTGTCTGCGTAAGAAAGTTTTTTTGCAGCAAGCTTAGAATTTTTAGCTATGTTAATAACGTAATCTTTTATATCCATTTTAACCCTCCGATATAATAAAATTTATTTGTTTTTAGGTATAAAGAGAGTTCCCTCATTCTCAAAATTCAAAATATTTCTTATGGCCTCTTGCTTTTCACCATTTGCTATAACCATCGATATTCCATTTTCAGTAGCTATTTCTGCTGCTCTGATTTTTGTTGCCATTCCACCAGTGCCGAGCTTTGAACCAGCGCCACCAGCTGATGCTTTAACTTCTTCATTAACTTCGTTAACTGTATCTATTAAAACAGCATTTTTGTTTACAGCAGGGTTTGAATCGTACAAACCATCTATATCAGAGAGTAAAATAAGTAAATCTGCTTTTATTAAGCTTGCAACTCTTGCAGATAAGGTATCATTATCTCCGAATTTTATTTCCTCAACGACTGTAGCATCATTTTCATTTACAATAGGGATTATTCCATGATCAAGAAGTGCTGAAAAGGTGTTTTGAACATTTACAACTCTTTTCTTACTAGATAAGTCTTCTCGTGTTATTAGTATTTGCCCTACAATTTGACCATATTCAGCAAAAAGCTTTTCGTAAGTATGCATTAAAACACCTTGACCTACAGCAGCTGCTGCCTGCTTTTCTGGAATGGTTTTTGGTCTCTCTTTTAGTCTGAGCTTCCCAATTCCAGCACCTATAGCACCAGAAGAAACTAGTATAACCTTGATGCCTTGATTATGTAAGTCTGCAATTTGTCTTACAATATGTTCTATTTTATAAAAGTTAAGAAGTCCACTTGGATGTGTTAAAGTTGAACTTCCTACTTTTATGACAAGTCTATTTACATTACTCAAGTATTTTTCTCTTGTATTCATAATGTTTTGCTACTAAAATATTGTATAAATATTTTGTGAATTTATAATAATAATATTTAAGATTGATTATTCAATATTTTAAGTAACGCAGCCTCCTTTATAAATTATTAGCTGATAAAAAGATTTTATTGTATAATAAAAAATATACATTTATTCATAAGATTATATCATAAAAAATCGTTTGTTTTCAAGGAGTGAAGAAGATGGATAGCAAAGTTGGATTTATTGGCTGCGGGAATATGGCACAGGCAATAATAAAGGGAATGGTTAAGGCAAAGGTAGTACCAAATGAAAATATAATTGTAAGTAATCCTTCTAATGAAAAGCTAGAGAAGATTAGTAAAGAATGCGGAGTTTTAACTACAAATGACAACAAGCAGGTTGCATTAAAGGCAGATATTATTGTATTATCTGTTAAACCTAATAAATACGAAAAGGTTATAAGTGAAATCAAGGATTTAGTACAACAAAGTGTTATAATAGTTGCAATAGCAGCGGGGGTTTCAATAGAGAAAACAAGAATTATGTTTAAAAATAGCAATATAAGAGTAGTAAGGGCTATGCCAAATACTCCAGCGCTTGTAGGAGAGGCTATGACAGCTATATCACCATGTGAGGAAATAGACAAAGGTGAACTAAAAAATGTAACGGAGATATTTGAGTCATTTGGAAAATGTGAAGTTGTAGATGAAGCTTTAATGAATGCAGTAACAGGGGTAAGTGGTTCATCACCTGCTTATGTGTATATGTTTGTAGAAGCTATGGCAGATGCTGCTGTTTTGAACGGAATGACTAGGGAAAAAGCATATAAGTTTGCAGCTCAATCAGTACTTGGAGCAGCTAAAATGATTCTTGAAACAGGAGAACATCCTGGTAAACTTAAGGATGATGTATGTTCACCTTCTGGAACTACCATTGAAGCAGTATACGCACTTGAAAAAAGTGGATTTAGAGCTTCGGTAATTGCAGCAGTTGATGCATGCATAAAAAAATCAAAGCTAATGTCATCAAAATAGGAAAGGTGCTCTAGTGTTTAGCTAGGGCACCTTTAACTTAGTCCGAAAAAGTTCTTCTTATTGTTAATATCTTATCTAAGTTCTCAAAAAATATTTCAATTAATTTTGGATCAAATTGACGTCCTTTTTCCCTCCTAAAATGTAACAGTATCTTATTTAAGCTCCAAGCGTCTTTGTATACACGTTTTGTTCCAAGAGCATCGAAAACGTCTGCTATGCTAGTTATGCGACCATATATATGTATGTCGTTACCGCTAAGACCATAGGGGTAACCCGTTCCATCGAACCTTTCGTGATGCTCAAGAGCTATTATTGCTGCACTTTTCATTAATTTTCTATTTGATGATTTTAGCATATCATAACCTATTTTAGAATGTGTTTTCATTACCTCAAATTCTTCATTTGTAAGTGAAGCTGGTTTATTAAGTATTGAGTCTGGAATTGCTAATTTTCCAACATCGTGCATAGGTGAAGCAAGCTTTATAATTTCCGCTTCTCTTTGGGTTAAACCGTATCTTAAAGCTAATAAGTTTGAATATTCAGCAACTCTTTTTACATGATGACCTGTTTCATGAGAACGAACTTCAGATATTTCACCAAGTGTAAATATTATTTCTTTCTGCGTGGATTCTAGTTCGTGATTAAGGCATACATTATCAAAAGCAATATTCATATTTTTACAAAATAAGTCTATTATGGTTACAGAAGACTTAGGAAGCTTTTTTAGTTTTTCAAAATAAATTAGCATTTGATAATCAGAATTATTGTTAAAGTATAGTATGAAATGATCACGGGAATATTTATTTTTCTTTGCGGAAACCACAGTTTTAAATTCTTTCATAGTTTTTGTAGAAATTACATCAAATACATTTTCATTAATATGGGAACTGAAACGGCCCCTACCAAGAAGTATGTAAAAATGATTTCCTTTTTTAGAAGCAACGAAACAGGAAGTACTCAAAAAAGGAAGATTACTTCCAGATTTAATTATTAAAGATAGTTGATTTAACATTCCAACAGCAAATTTATGAAGGGAGTGAATTTCAAAAATATTAGAAGAAGACTTTATTACTTGTTCCAATCCTTTCTTGCCTTTTTCGGAGGCTTCAATATTTTCGAAAGCTTTTAGAGAGGCAAATATTGAAGATAGAGTCATACTGCTATCCAAATTATTATAAATAAATTGATTTATTTCATATTTCATAATTATTTTATCTGGAGTGTATTTACCAGAAAAATTATTTCTTAGGATTACTTGGAGACTTTTGTTTTTTAGTACATCACGTATGTAGGTTACTATAAACAACTCATTGTTTACGGATCTTAGATTTATTGTGTTCTCTGAATCTATAAATAGAAGTGCTGTATCTGAATTATTAACCACAATTGTCTTACATTCTTCTACTGAATAAGCATGCAGTATGTTTATTGATGCATTTTCAAACTTAGCTGAATGTATAATTTCAGACAAAAAATCGTGAATTTGTTTATTTTTGCTTAAAAGTATTATTTTAAACACGGATTGTTCTAAATACAACATAGCATCCTCCATATATTTAAATATATGTATATTATAGAATAAAAAGCAATAAAATAAAATACTATACATTAAATATTATTATCTGTGAAGTTGAAAGTGCTTTGCTATAGAAATTATATGTATTTATGATATTATAATATATAGATGTAATATAGATAAATTAGGTAGGCTATTAAACATTGGTTACCTATAACTAGATTATGCTAAATTTTAATAGATATGCTTCAGAGGTGATATTGTGAGTGTGAAAAATAACCCTATAGGTGTTATTGATTCTGGTGTTGGAGGTATAAGTGTTTTAAAAGAGGCAGTAAAACAATTGCCATACGAAAATTTTATATATTATGGAGATTCAAAGAATGCACCATATGGAATAAAAAGTGTGGACGAGGTAAGAAACCTAACCTTCAATGTTGTTGAGAAACTTCTTAAATTAAATATAAAAGCGCTTGTCGTAGCATGTAATACAGCCACTAGCGCAGCAATAGATGAACTTAGAGAGAAATATAAGAACATACCCGTAATTGGTATAGAACCTGCACTAAAACCCGCAGTAGAATTAAAAAGAAGGGGTAAAATAATAATAATGGCTACGCCTATGACCCTTTCAGAAGTTAAGTTCAAAAATCTTATGGAGAAATATGAGAAGGATTCAGAAATAGTTAAGCTTCCTTGTCCTGGATTGGTAGAACTTATAGAAGATGGAATAGTTGAAGGGGAAAAGATGCAGGAGTACTTAAGAAATAAGTTTAAGGATTATGAAAAAGATGATATTGCAGCTTTTGTACTTGGATGTACACATTATCCTTTTGTAAAGAAGGAAATTGCAAGTATTGCAAGGGATGTTCCAATAATTGATGGTAGTCAAGGAACAGTTATGCAGCTAAAAAGAAAACTTGATAAATATGATATTTTAAATATTGGCAGTGAAAAAGGAAAAATTAAAATAATGAATTCTTTAAAAGATGATAAAATACTAGATCTAAGCCATAGACTCTTAGATTTATAAAAGTACCATATTTAATGCTTCATTTTATTTCACATAATGTATTCTTATGAATAAATTAATAGTGGACTTACTAAAGGAGTACGTATCTAAAAACTAGTGAAATAAGGTGATGAAGTGAAAGTTTTTACTTTGAAAAAGATAGATGAAAATGATTCTAAGATAATTCAGGGAGAGCTTTTACGTAGACATGTAAAATATTCATGGAACAAGCCTGCCAATTGTATAACTATTGCTAATCATGGCAATAGTGGTAATATATATATTATTTATGGTATTAAGCTTAATTTATATGATAAAATAAAATCAGTAGATATCTTTGTAGGGGATGATACCTGCAGAGTTTGCAGCAATAGAGAAAGTATTTTTAATTTAGACTACGCATCTCAAAGTGATATGGATGCATTCCTTCAAATAAAGGAAACCGTCAGCGGTAAAGATGGAATTTTTAATGTTTTAGGAGAAGATGCCTTTATAATTTTACCTGGAGGGTGTATAATCATAAAATTTAATGAAGATGTGCTTTCTCTGGAAATAGATATGAAATTTAAAAAAGAACCTATAGATTGATATCTTAAAAAGTAAAGACTTATGTAAGGAAGGTAATAAAATGAAAAGCAATGGCAGAATGTTTATATATGGTTTTGATGAAGAAGAAATAGAAGGATTAAAAAAGATAGTAACAGAAAACAAGCTTCCAGGATTCTCTAAGATAGATAAGAATATGAGCAAAATGAAAATAAGAGATCTGATAAAAGGAGTCAATGTTTTAACATATGATGAAGAATTACCAGATTGCAGGCTTGTTTTATTTAACAAATTTGTGGATAAGGAAATAGAAACAGCTATAAAAGCTATAAGAACTATAAGCAAGAGTTCACCAATATTTGCTACAGTAACGCCTACATCTATGAATTGGACTTTAAAGAGCCTATTAGATGAGTTAAATAAAGAGCGTGAGTGGTATATTAAAAATGGATATAAAAATGCTTAATTATAACAAATGAAATTGAAAAGTGGCAGATAAAACAAAGGTTTATATCTGTCACTTATCTAAAATTAAAGGGATGGTATTATTTATGAATAGAGCAGGAGAAAAAGTAAAAAAAATAAGAGAGGATGCAAAGCTTTCACAGAAGCAATTTGCTAAGAAGCTTGGAGTAGCTGAGAAGTTTATAAATGAGATTGAATGTGGAAGGAAGGTTGTAACAGAAAGTCTCATACATAGAATTAAAAAGCTATACGGAAAAGATATAAATGATATAAATATGTCAGCAGATGAAGAGGAAGAGGTTAGAGAGACTAACTATCAATTTAAAAGTCAAGCGAAGAAAAAGGAAACAAATGAGGTTTGGACAGATGCTTTAAGTTCTATTTTAAAGAGTGTTCCTGTATACGACTACTCCTTTAAAAAGGTTATTGATAAAAGGTCACTTCCTGTAATTGCTAACAAGATTGAAGGCTTTAATCAAGATAAGGTTTTCTTTATAAAGATAGAGAATAATGACATGACGGGATTTAGAATAATGAAGGACGATGTAGCTTTTGGTCATATGACCTCGGAAATAGAAAATAATGCTATTTGTCTTATTGAATACAATGACCTTAGAGTTTTAAGACAAATAAAAAGATTAGATAATAATAAACTGCTTCTTATAAGTAACAATGGAAACTTGATGACACAGACGGTTCAAACAAATGAAATTAAAATAATAGGAAGAATAAATAAAGTAGAATTCTGTATATAACAAAAAATGGGCATTAGCTAATAAAAATAGCTAATGCCCATTTTTATTTTCATAATACCTATAAAAATTTTAAAATATGAAAATATTAAAGGTGTAAGAATAAATTCTATGATAAAAGTTGTATAAAAGGAGAATAATTATGAATGGTAATTTTAAGAACAGAAGATTTATGTATAGCATAGGTTCAGTAATATTAATAGTTTTAGTTGCAGCTGTAGGATTTATGAAAATGGATTTATACAAGGATAATAGTTTTAATGTATCACAAGCACAATCGTTACAAGTAGCACATGAAATTACTAAAATGAATATTACAACAGTAAAGAAGAATGATGCTTATGACAAATCAAATTTTTATGTTAGTAAAGCTTTAGGTATAGTTATTACATTTCCACAGGATTGGAGTGGAAAGTATTCTGTATCAGAGAGTTTCAATCGATTAGATATTAATTTTAAGGGACAAAAGGGCTCAGGATTACTTTTAATCATCTGTAGAAATTCTCCAGATTTCAAGAGTCAGTGTTGGGATACTATAGATGGAAAAAATGTGATTAATGTTGGAGGCAATGAATACTTTGTTGGAGGACCTACTGGTTTAACCATTGCAGAAACTGATCCTAATTTTAAAGATTTCATGAAAATGCATTCAGAATTGCCACAGGTTGTGAATTCTATAAGAGTGTTTAAATGATTTAAAAAGCCGAAAAGATTATAAGCTTTTCGGCACCTTTTTATGTTAATAGGCATATACTTTATAGATATACTTTTTTGGGGGTATTTTTACGAGTAAGAATGATGCATTTCTAGACTTATTTTATAATGTTCCGGAAAACGTAAAAAATAAGTTATTAACACTTAAGAACATTAATGGTGCCCAAAACATTGAGGTTGTTATTAAATTTGTGGATAATCCGGCCAATTTAAAAAGTTCTGTGGATAATTTAGGAGGAAGCTTTGAGGATTTAGGCTTTGGTTTTGGAATTGTAACTATTCCTATAAGTAATCTTAATAGACTAAATGAGATAACTCAAATTGAGTATGTAGAGCTGCCTAAAAATCTATATGCTGATTTTATGCCTGCAAATACGGCTAGTTGCGTAGAAAGTGCTTGGAATGTTTATAACCTTACAGGTAAAGGAGTGCTTGTTGGATTTATAGATTCAGGAATAGATTATACGCATCCTACATTTATGAATAAGGATGGTACGAGTAGAATCTTATATATATACGATTTAAGCATGGGCGGAAAGGTTTGGAATAATAATGATATAAATAGGGCTATTAAATCAAATAATCCAGCTTCAATAGTTCCAGAAAGAGATCAATTAGGACATGGAACACATGTAGCGGGAATAGCTTGCGGTGGAGGAAATATAGATAGAAGATATTTTGGACCTGCTTATGAAAGTAATATAGCTATGGTGAAAATGACTGGAGAGGGTAAGACAGCCTATGGAAAAAGTACACAGCTTATGCGTGGAGTAAAATTTCTAGTGGATAGAGCAAACTCTATGAATATGCCGCTTGTAATAAATTTAAGTTTTAGCACTAATGATGGTGCCCACGACGGAACAAGTCTTCTTGAACAATATATAGAAAATATATGTTTACTTGAGAAAATAAGTTTTGTGATTTCGGCAGGAAATGAAGGAGATATGGGACATCATGTAGGAGGGGTACTTAGGGAAAGTCAAACTATATCTATGAATATAGCCGAAGGAGAGAGAAGTATAATTCTTCAGCTTTATAAAAGTTTTACACAGGACATAGCTGTGGAAGTTAAAAATCCAGCAAATGTATCCACAGGAGTAATTAACATAAAAGAAGGTTACAACGAAGGGCGTATACAAAATGACAGATATTTTATATATTACAGTGGCCCTAAACCTTTTAGTTTGAATGGAGAAATTTTAATAAATTTGGTATCAGATAATGAGATACTCACTACAGGTACATGGATGATAACAATAACTAAAAGATCTAAAACCGTTGGGAATTATGATATTTGGATGCCTGTAACGGAAGGACTAAATCCAAAAACAAGATTTTTAAGACCTAATGTATATGATACTTTAGGAATACCAGGAACTGTAAGAGATGCTGTAACAGTTGGGAGTTATAATTATTTAACTGGTGCAATATCAAGCTTTTCTGGAAGAGGAAGAGAAACAGGAAATCCTATAAAACCTGATGTTATAGCACCAGGAGAAAATATAGAATCTTCAACTCCTGGAGGAGGCTATGATGCTCTTTCAGGAACTTCTATGGCGTCTCCTACTGTATCAGGAATTTGTGCTCTTTTAATGCAATGGGGTATAGTTCTTAAAAAAGATATATATTTATATGGAGACAGATTAAAGTACTATTTACTTAATGGAGCAAAGAAAGATAGGGAGGACATTACGTATCCAAACCCATCTTTTGGCTATGGTGCAGTATGCATTAGTAATGCACTTAATCTAGCTGTAACTCGTGGAGAAAAAGAATTAAGGCAAACAATAAAGACATGTGCAAATGTGTATTTAAGACCAGATTATTTAAATATTACGGTAGAAGCAGATAGTGATATTATGCAAAAAATGTCAAAGATTGATTATGCCTGTGCATTTCCAATAGGCGATAATTATTATGTTGTAAGTGTGCAGGAAAACAGAATAGATGAACTTTTAAGGGCTATTCCCGAAATTTTATATTATGAGATTCCAGCTTTGTACAGCTTGTGTGCTTTATCTCCTTTGGATACTGCAAATATAAATAAATTTCATGATAATCCTTACCTAACACTTACAGGAAAAGGTGTTATTGCAGGAATTATAGATACAGGAATGGACTATATGAGTAGTGAATTTATGTATGAGGATAATACAACTAGGATTATGACTGTGTGGGATCAAACGGCAACAAATGACACTAACAATACTAATGTAAACTATGGAAGAGAATACTCCGCTGCGGATATAAATGCGGCAATTGCACTTAAGAAAAATAACGGAGATCCTTATAGTAAGGTGAATTTTAAAGATGAAAACAGTCATGGCACAAAGCTTGCTGGAATAATAGGGGGAAGAGGCAAATATGTTGGGGCAGCTCCAGATTGTAGCTTTGCTGTAGTTAAGCTTATTCCACCCAAAAGAGTTACTCTTGAGAGAAATGGAGTTTCAAATCCTAAATGTCCTGTATATGCTAGTAGCTCTATAATTCAGGGCATAAAGTATTTATATGATTATGCTCATAAGGTAAATATGCCTATTGTTATTTATATACCACTTGGAACTAATGAAGGAGGACATGACGGTAATACTCTTATAGAGAGATATATAGATCAAATTTCAAGAGTAAGAGGAGTTGCAGTGGTATGTGGAGCTGGAAATGAAGGGGATACGAACACTCATACCTCAGGAACTCTAAGAAATACTAATGATGTAAATGTTATCGAGGTTAAATCAGGGCAAAACCAAAAGAATCTTCCCATTAATATATGGATTAACAGTCCTGATAGGGTTTCAATAAGTATAACTTCACCATCAGGTGAGATTGTGGAAAAGATTCCACCTAAGTATAAAGGACCAAGTGTAACTAGGCTTGTGTATGAAGGGAGTACAGTTACAGTAGAATACCATTTTCCAGAAGCTTTAACGGGAGATGAGCTTATAAGAGTATATATACAAGATATAAAGCCGGGAATATGGAAATTAAATCTAACAGGTGAGTATGTACAGAATGGTCAATATAATGCATGGCTTCCTCAGAAGGTGCTTTTAGAGGAAGGAACAGAATTTCTAAATCCATCTCAGTATATAACCTTAACGGTACCGTCAACCAGTCAGAGCGTAATAGCCTGTAGTTATTATAATCAGGATAATAATACCTTAATGTCTTCTTCAGGAAGAGGATATACGAGAGATAATAGGATATCACCAATAATTGCGGCTGGTGGATACATGGTGCCAACAGTTGATGGTGATGGTCAGCCAGTAACGCTTACAGGAAGTAGTCCTGCTGCAGCGGTACTTGCAGGAGCAGTTATTTTAATGCTTCAGTGGGGAATAGTTGATGGAAATGATAGAACATTATATTCAACAAAAATAAAGACTTATTTAATAAGAGGCGCAAATAGAAGAGAAGGGGAAGTTTACCCAAATCGTGAAACTGGTTATGGCTTGTTAGATTTAAGTGGAGTTTTTGAAAGGATGAGGAGTAAAAGAAGAGGGGTGTTTGTAAGAATACCTAAAGAAATCAGAAAGTTTTTTATAAAGTAGTAATAAAAGTATAGTAGATGAATATTAAATATAATGAATAGTTTTTATAAGGATGGATTATTATGGCTAAGGGTAGATTGCAAGTTCAAGTATTTCGAGGAGATAATTATACACCAGTAAGTAAGTCAAAGGTTACAATAACACCTACTACTGGAACCTCAACAAAGAATATAGAGCTTAATACAGACAGCTCAGGACTTACACAAGAAATTGAATTAGATACACCACCAATAGAATATTCGATGCGTCCAACGGATCAAATTCCATATGGACTTTATGACATAAGAATTGATGCTGCAAATTTAAATTCACAGCTGATAAAAGGGTGTCAGGTTATGCCAGACAGAGTAGCACTTCAAAATGCTAATTTGACTGGTACAGCCCAAAGACAACAAATAATAATTGAAATACAACCTAATGTACAAGTGGGAAAATATCCACCAAAAATACCAGAGGCTCCAGAAAAACCAGCACCATCGGGACCAAGTGGCTTTGTTGTACTTCCAGAACCAGAAGTACCTCAATATATTGTTGTGCATGCAGGTCCACCAGATTCATCTGCACCAAATTATACTGTAAGGTTTATAGATTATATAAAAAATGTATGTTCCTCTGAGATATTTTCAACCTGGTCAGATAGTACAATAAGAGCTAATGCTTTATGTATAATATCCTTTGTGTTGAATAGAGTTTACACTGAATGGTACAGGGGTAAGGGAAAGGATTTTACAATAACAAACTCAACAGCCTTTGATCAGGCCTTCAGTTTTGGAAGAAATATATATAAAAATATAAGTAATATAGTAGATGATATATTTACAACTTATATTAAGCTTCCAGGAAGGAAACAACCACTATTAACACAATTTTGTGATGGAAAGAATGTACAATGTCCTGGATGGCTTACACAGTGGGGAAGTAAGTATTTAGGTGATCAAGGAAAGACTGCTCCACAAATAATAAGAAGTTTTTATGGTTCCGAAGTTCAATTTGCTACAGCTCAAAAGGTGCAAGGTATACCTATGTCTTATCCAGGTTATGCGTTAAGAGTTGGATCTACGGGAATTCCTGTTAGAACTATACAGACTTATTTGAATAGAATCTCAAATAATTACTCTGCTATTCCTAAGGTTGCTGTTACAAGTACCTTTGGCACTGAAACTAGAAACTCAGTTCAAGCATTTCAAAGGATATTTAATATTCCAGTTACAGGTGTTGTAGATTATGGTACATGGTATAGAATCTCGGATATATATGTTGCAGTAACTAAAATAGCAGAACTTAGAGGAGAAGACTTTGAAGAGGAAGGAATCTTTTATCCACCAATAGCATACCCAGATAGACCTGTTCCTTATATAGATTATCCACAGCTGTAAATAATAATCATTATTTCTTACAAAAGAATACTTAACAAAAACCATTGCATGCTGTATAATATTATCATAGAAACTTAAGTTTTCTATGAAGGGAGAATGAGAAGATGAAGGGAACAGTAGTAGGAACATGGGTAAAAACCTGCAAAAGATTATATGGTGAAACTGTAGTAGAAAATGCACTTGAAAAAGTTGGCTTTGAAAGAAAAAAGATATTTTCTCCATTTGAAGATGTTGAAGATAGCAAAGTAAATAATTTTATTGAAGATATATCAAAGAAGGTTAATGAGGAGAAAAGCATAATATGGGAAAAGATAGGTGAGGATAATGTAATTGCCTTTCACAAAGATTTTCCCGCTTTCTTTGAACATGAAAATTTATATTCCTTTTTTAAATCTATGTTTGATGTGCACGTGGTTATGACTAAAAAGTTTCCAGGAGCTAAGCCACCTCTTATATTGATAAAACCAATATCTAAGAGAGAAGCAATCTTTACATATAGGTCTAAAAGAGGAATGTTTGATTACTTAAAAGGACTTATAAAAGGTAGTGCTAATCATTTTAATGAGAAAATTGAAATTGAAGAGGTAGAAAAAACAAAAGAAAGTGTTGTTCTTAAATTTACCTTCGATAAGGACATATATTATAAGAAATCCTTTAAAATAAACAAATTATTATCACTTGGATTTATAAAAAGCATTCCTGTTAAGATATCAATGTTTACGCTTGTAATTGGAATAATAACTTTTTTACCTATATTAGGATTAGATAATGTTGTGAAAGCATTGGTGTGTTCAGTAATAGAAGCTTTAGCAGCACTTATAGTATCAACATTTTTAATGGGACCTTTAAGGATCATAAAAGAAGAGATAAATAATTTAAGGCAGCACGAGTTTTCAGTTGATGGAGATATAGAAACCTCCGATTTTTGGGAGGATATATATTCAGAACTTAAGGAATATAGTAAGGAAATGACTAAGGATTTTGTAGGCTTTAAAGGACTTACTGATGAAATGAACACATTTGTTGAAAGTATAAATACTATAACAAAAGCTATGGATAGTACTTCAAGAGAGATATCAGAGGTAGTTGAGCAGGTTGCAGATGGTGCTGTAAGTCAAGCTGATAACACTCAAACAAGCGTAGCTGTACTCAATGACAATATAAATGGATTAAAAAGAGTGGTAGATGTTGAGAATCAAAACAAGGTTCAACTAGAAAAGACTATAGGAAAGATAGACAAGAGCTATGAAAGTGTTGATGCTACAAGTAAAAACATCACAAGAAGTATTGATGAATTTAAAATAGTTAAGGATAAGGGACAAGAACTTTCAAATAAGGCTAAGGATATAACGAGTATAGTTTCAATAGTTTCTGAAATATCTGATCAAACTAATTTACTAGCTTTAAATGCGTCAATAGAGGCAGCTCGTGCGGGAGAAGCAGGACGAGGTTTCTCAGTGGTAGCAGAAGAAGTAAGAGAACTGGCAGAGCAGACTAAAGGAGCAGTGCAAAACATTAATAGTAACCTTGAACAGTTTGTAGTAAATATAAATGAGCTTGTTAGCAGAATTGAAACACAATATGGAGTGCTCGAAGGTGAAATATCAACGCTTAAAAATGTAAGAGAATTGAGCAAGGACGCAAATGTATCAGCTAAAGAAGTATCCAACGCGATGATAAGTACAGTTACAGAGTTAAATAAAGAAGCTGAGTCAATATCTCAAATTTACGATAAGATGGAGACACTTGCATCAATAGCAGAAGAAAATTCCGCTTCATCAGAAGAAGTAAGTGCTAGTGTAACAACTTACGCAGCAGAAATAGCAAAATTAACAAATAAGATAGGGGAATTTAAAGAGATAGCAGAGAACTTCAGAAATGATTTGAAGAGATATAAAATTTAGGGCATTTCAGTGAGTTATATGATATTTGAACTTAAAGCTGTGAAAAGTATATAAAAAAACAGGAGAAGTTAGATTAAACCTTCTCCTGTTTTTTTAGCAATTTCTCAAATCAAATTCAGGTATAAAGCTTTCGGAATTTGTTCCAGTATCCTGTATAAAGCCATTTTCTATGCCTATAGACAGGCAATAATCTATAAGGGCATCATAATGTTTTGGGTGTAAAGGTTTATTAATTTCTGGGTAATTTTCAGCTTTAAAGGTAGGAGTGTACTGATTCATAATGCTAACATAAACTGAATTTCCAAAAGTATTGTATATAAAATCCATTACCTTTTTAGAATCAAATAATAGTCCCGGCAGCATTAGATGTCTTATTATAACTCCTTTTTTTATTAAACCATTTTCATCAAATACAGGCGTGCCTACTTGATTAAACATTTCTTGTATAGCGTTAGAGGCTACATTAAAGTAGTTTGGAGCCTTTGAGTATTTAATGGCGTATTTATCATTAAAATATTTCAAATCCGGCAGATATACATCTATGTATCCATCAAGAAGCTTTATAGTTTCTCTATTAACATAACCATTTGAATTATATAAAATAGGTAGAGTAAGTCCTTTTGATTTAGCCATTTTTATAGCCTCTATTATCTGAGGTACATAATGAGTTGGCGTTACGAGATTAATGTTGTGTGCACCTCGATTTTGCTGTTCTAAGAAAATATCACTTAAGCGTTCTATTGAAACTTCTTTTCCTGTTCCCTCAGAGCTAATCTCATGATTTTGGCAAAACACACATCTTAGTGTACAGTTAGAAAAGAACACCGTACCAGAACCATTTTTACCGGATATGCAAGGCTCTTCCCAGGCGTGAAGAGAAACTCTTGCAATTTTAACCTTGTCACTTGATAAACAAAAACCTTTTTTATTTTCTAATCTATTAACGCCGCATTTTCTAGCGCACAGCGTACAATTCTTTAGTGAATCCATTTATAAAAACACTTCCCTCTAATGTTTTATATAGAAATAAATACATTGTACCATAAATATTATACCTATACATCCGAAGGCTGGGTATAAGACTGTTATTAAATTTTTAAAACCTATTTGAGATACAGGCAAAACAATTACTAGAATTATAGCTGTAGATTTTATATAAGAAAAATTAAATAAACTTTCTAGAGTTTTAGCTATACTGTAGATATCAGATACCTCTGTAGATAGCATTTCACACCAAATTATTACAAGCAGTAGTAGCTGAATTATCTTGCTAAAACTGCTAGCTACATAAAGAAGTGGTATTTCATATTTAAATATATATGGAATATTTGCAATCAGTAAATAATTTATCATAGAGGAGATTGCTGTTAGTATTATTGATCCTAGGCAAACACCTAAAAAGAGATTTTTAAGACTAAAATCTCTCTCAGAGCTAAGAGGAACAAGAACACCAGAACAGCATAGTATGTTAAAACCTCCATATAATAAACTTGATAATAGCCAAGAACCCTTTTTTAAAGGAAGAGGGTTGTACAAAAAGCCCTTTGAAGTAAAAAAATACAAACAAAAGATAGTTACTATTACCGTTATCAATAGTGGTACTATAAAAGAATTGACCTTAATTAAGCCTTCTGTATTCTTTAAAGTTATTACTATTGATATAATCAGCATAAATATAATTCCAACCCATTTTGGAATGTTAAAGTATTCATTAAGAAGAGAACCACTACCAGCGAGTATTATGGAGCAGCTCATTACCATAAAGAAACTTGTGAGAAGATTTATTATCTTTCCAAGTATCCCAGGACTTACGACGGATATTATGTCGTTATAGGAATGAAGATTGAATTTCTTGCCTAGTGTTAATATTACAAATCCAACCATTATGTATATTACAGTGCATAAGGCTAAGCCGAAAAAACTGTTGTAGCCATAAGAAGCGAAAAACTGAAATATTTCCTGTCCTGAAGCTAAACCCGCACCAACTATGGTGCCTATAAATACATTTGCAATAATTAATATCGTTTTAAAATTTTTTATCATAAAAATCCCCCATATCATTAAGTAACCTAAGTTATTTTATGAGTTAGCTTATTATTATATATATAATTAAAAATTTTTTATTATAGTACTTTTTATCAAAAAACAATGACTATGTTTGAGAAAATTGAGCAAACTATAATGAGGAAATGACATATTGGGGGAATTATTTATGAAAAGATTCTTCAGTTATATTTGTATTTTATTAATTGTATTTACCAGTACTAGTTGTACAAAAAATGAGAAATTAACCAACATAAATGAATTTCAGATGAACAAGGCAATAGCAACTGTTAATAAGTATATGACAGCATACACGAATAATGATTTTTCAAAAATGCAGCAGCTATACGGTAAAAGTCTTAAAAAGGAAGCTAGCGGTTCGCAGCAATCTGCTCTTAAAATAACCTCTTATAAAATAATGGATACTACAGAAATGGGAACAACTGCAAATATAAGAGTTAATGTGATTAGATCAGATCAAAATTCACCCTACACAAGTATTGATACGGATATTTTTAAGATAAAAAAGAGCAAGGGTAAATATTTGATAGAAAAAATATCTAGTACTAGTGATAAAGAAGTATTTCAATATAAAAGAAATTTGATGGTTAAAATTAAAGATGAGGCAAAAAGCAATATATTAATAAATTTAGTGGGAGTGCCAGAATACTATTTTTCTAAAGGTGATCCATTAAAAATAGACAAAATTAAGGTATCAAAGGATGGATTCAGTTTTTTAAGTGCTTCTAATGATGGAAATATGGCTATTATATCTACAGCTGGAGCTAACCCGCTTATTGGTGTATGTGAAATACAAGATCTTGAGCAGCAAGGTGGTGGAAATGGTGGAAATGGCCAAAATGCTTCCCAAAGTCAAAGTGATCAAAGCTTAAGTGATGAGAGTCAGCCTTTTCAAGTAGCTGCAAAATCAATTAAAGTTATAGATGTATACAAAAATGCTCAGGTTAAAGATATAGCTTATTCTAATGATGATGGAATTATTGCCGTTCAATGTCTTGAAAACAATAGTATGAGAATAAAAATGTATGAAGCTCAATCAGGAGATTTGGTATCCAAACAAGTAGATAAAAAGTTTCCAGCTGATAAGTTCGATTTAACACTTGTAAAGTTTGATGAGAAATATTTAATTTTTGATAGTAAGCCTAGAAATGCTAATGAACCTAAATCTAAGGATAAGGCAGGACAGTGGAGAGTGAATTTAAAAACTTATAAGGTAAGTAAGGCTAAAGGAAAAAGTTGACGGAAAATATAATAGACTATAAAATAAATCGTGTAACGAAAATATCGTTACACGATTTATTTTGGAGGAAAATATGAATAAGAAACAAAAAATTGAAGATATTATAAAATGCAGAAAACAAATAGATTTATTAATACGTGAAAAATATTATAAGTTATCTAAAAAATATGATTTAAGCCTGGAGCAATTTCAGCTTCTTATAGAAATAAATGAGCTTATAGTTGATATAGCACCTACTGTTGGTGAGATAGCAAAGAATATAAATAACTCTCCAAACACAGTTTCCGAAAGAATAACTAGACTTGAGAATAAAGGACTTGTAGAAAAAATAAGAGATAAAAATGATAGAAGAATAAGCAGAGTTTTTTTGACAGAGAGCGGAAAAAAGCTTATAGAAGATATGGACAAGGAATCCAGTGGAACATTTTTATTTGATTTTTTACATGGTATGAAAGAAGAGGACATAAATAATCTTTTAAAATGTTTAAAGGGTTTAGTAGAAAAGATGAGCAAAAGTAAATTATAGTGAAACAATACTAATATAGGTACATATAAGGTAAAGCTGAAGAAATAAAGGGTGAGGTGTGATAAAGGTGAAGGAAGATAAAAATGAACAAGTAAAGAAAAGATGGGGAGATAAGCCCTATTACAGTTTAAATTATTTTTTAAGAGAAAAATTTCAGGATAAGGTATTTAAGATATCTTTAGATGCAGGATTTTCTTGCCCTAATAGAGATGGCACTATAAGTAGAGGTGGCTGCATGTTTTGCAGTGAAAGGGGATCTGGAGATTTTGCGGGTAATAGAAAGTTTTCCATATCAACGCAATTTGAGGATATAAAGGATATGATGAAAAACAAGTGGAAGAATGGTAAGTACATAGCCTATTTTCAGGCATACACAAATACCTATGCCCCAATTAAGGTGCTTAGAGAAAAATATAGTGAGGCAATAAGTAAGGATGGAGTTGTTGGCCTTGCAATTGCAACTAGGCCAGATTGTTTGAGTGAAGAGGTTTTAGATTTAATACAGGAATTTAGCAAAAGAATTTATGTTTGGGTGGAACTTGGGCTTCAGACAGCTAATGATAAAGTAGCGAAAGTAATAAATAGAGGATATGATACTATCGTATTTGATGATGCTGTAAAAAAACTTCGAGAGAGAAAAATAGATGTGGTGGTTCATACTATATTTGGATTGCCAGGAGAAAAACCAAAGGATATGCTTTCAACCATAGATTATGTAGCGCATAAAGAGGTTCAAGGGATAAAGATACACTTACTTCACTTAATGAGGGGAACTCCATTAGTGGAACTTTATAATAATGGACAATTAACTTTCATGAGTGAGGAGGAGTATGTAGAAACTGTTTGCAGAGCTATAACTATGCTTCCTCAAAATATTGTAATACATAGGCTTACAGGTGATGCACCTAGGGACTTACTTATTGAACCTAAATGGAGTCTTAAGAAGTGGGAAGTTCTTAATTCTATAGATAATAGTATGAGGAAAAATAATCTATATCAAGGTTTGTATTTTTCTACAAATAAGTGGATATAAATTTGTGAAATTCATGCATGGATAAACATATCTTTATAAACTACAATGTAAGTATAATACAAAACTAGGGGGAGTTAGTATGGCAGATTTATCTTTAAAGCACATTTATAAAGTTTATGATGGTAATGTTACTGCGGTTAAGGATTTCAATCTTGACGTTGCGGATAAGGAATTTATTGTATTTGTAGGACCTTCCGGTTGTGGTAAGTCAACTACGCTTAGGATGATAGCAGGACTTGAAGAGATAACTAAGGGAGAACTAACAATAGGTGGAAGAGTAGTTAATGATGTTTCCCCAAAGGATAGAGATATTGCTATGGTGTTCCAAAACTATGCTTTATATCCTCACATGACTGTTTATGAAAATATGGCTTTTGGGCTAAAACTAAGAAAAACACCCAAAGATGTTATAGATGAGAAAGTTAAAAAAGCAGCAGAGATTTTAGATATAGCACACCTTCTCGATAGAAAACCGAAGGCACTATCAGGAGGACAAAGACAGAGAGTTGCTATGGGAAGAGCGATAGTAAGGGAACCTAAGGTATTTCTTATGGATGAACCTCTATCAAATTTGGATGCAAAACTTAGAGTTCAAATGAGAACTGAAATAGCCAAGCTTCACAAGGATCTACAAAATACATTTATATATGTTACTCATGATCAGACAGAGGCTATGACTTTAGGAACTAGAATAGTAGTTATGAAGGATGGAGTTATTCAGCAGGTTGATACTCCACAAAATATATATGAAAAGCCAAAGAATATGTTTGTTGCAGGTTTTATTGGAAGTCCTCAAATGAATTTTGTTGATTCTAAGGTGACTGAAGATAGCGGAAAAATTATGGTATCAGTTGAAGGACAAGAAATTCCTGTTTCAGGTGATATCAGTAAAATACTTAAAGAAAATGGTTATATTAATAAAGAAGTTATTTTAGGTATAAGGCCTGAAAATATGGATGAAAGTCCTGAATTTCTTCAAAAGCATAAGGACGCAATAATCAATGCAAAAGTAGAGGTTACTGAACTTATGGGTGCTGAAACATATATACATCTTGCAAAGGGCAAGGCTAATTTTATAGTGAGGGTTAATGGTGCATCTACTTCAAAAGCAGGAGACGAAATTAAAATTGGAATAAATATTAACAAACTTCATGTGTTTGATAAAGAAACGGAAGAAACTATATTATAATTAAGAGGTGAATATGAAAGAGTTAAATACATTTCTTAATGAACTGGAAAATAGGTCTGGTATAGAATTTGAAATATCAACCGAGGATGGGAGCTTAATATATAAAAGCAATTCTTATGTTGAGAGCCATAGCAATGTGTACTATCCATTGAACTTAGGTTATGATAGATTTGTTTTAAGGTTAGATAAAAGCTTTAAGGCATGTGTGAAATTACTTATGTATTCAATAGAAAATAAATACAATGAGATATGTTCAAGGAGATACAAAAATATTCAAAAGCTTCTTGAAGAAGAAGACCTAGAGCAGAATAAAATACTGAATAATATGTTTGTTGGTAGCCCAGTGCTTTTTATTGTAAGGTTAAACTCAAATGTATATGATGGACTTAATATAGTAAATCAAATGTACACTAGTAGTGATATTATAACTATGGTATATAAATCAGATATTATAATTATTGGAGACTTTGAAGATGTATATGACCATGCTGTTAGTATGAGAGAGGCAATTATATCAAACTTATTTTGCAAGTGTGTTGTAAGTTTTAGCGAAATTTCAAAAGATAATTTTAATTTGAAGCAGGCTTATGATAATGCAATAGAGGCATTAGTTTTATTTAGAAGGTTTTCCCTTAAGGAAGAGGTTATTGATTATAATAAACTTTTTCTAGAGAGAATGGCCTATTATATGGACAATAATTTAAAGAAAAAAATAATGTATAAGTTTAAGGATAAATTCGATGAGCTTGACTCAGAAATGCTAAATACAATTGATGAATTTGTTAAAAATGGACTTAATATAAGCAATACTGCTAAAAGACTATTTATTCACAGGAACACGCTTATATATAGGATTGATAAATTAAAGAAAGAAACGGGTTTTGATATAAAAAACTTTAAAGAGGCTGCTGTGTTTGTAATTTCATTTTTAATATGGAAGGAAAATAAATAAAAAAGGCTTTACATTTGTAATGGAAAATTCAAATGTAAAGTCTTTTTTATGGTAACTCAAGGAACAATATTCCTAAAATTACATTAGTTTATTTTACTACATTAAAAAAATATAGTAAAATGTAGAAGATAATTAATAATATCGCAAGTTTAACGATATATATTGGCACTTTAGATAATAATTGGTGCTCTGGAAGGAAGGTAAGTATGAAACTCTGTGCTAATTGTAGTAATGAATTAGAAGATAATAAAAATTTTTGCTTTAATTGTAGAACTGAGGTGATTATATGAGTGGAAAGGATAAGGAAGAGGATTCTATGCAAAAAGAAAGTACTAATTTCAATTCCCAAGGCAATAGGCTTTTAAATAATATCTTAAATCAAAGGAAACTAAACTTCTCAAAAAAAAGTAAACTAGTAATAACGGGACTTATAATAGGTTTAATATTAATTATTCTACACAGCTTATTTTCAAAAATGCAATCTAACCCAGCTACAGCAGTAGAATCACTCAAAACAGCAATCAGTAGAGATGATAGAAGTGAAGTGAAAAATTTAATAAAATCTTCAAATAAGTCACAACACATTAATGAAGATGATATAGAGATTCTTATACAGTATCTTAAAAATCATCATGATTATTCAAAAGGATTATTTAAAGAGTTAAGTAGTCAGGCAGATAAATTAGCAAGTGATTCAGATGCACATTTAAGCTCGAAATACTTTATGAATTTAAAACCAGCAGAAAAGAAGTATGGGATATTTCCTGATTATAAAATATTAGTAAAACCAGCGTATATAACAATTAAAAGCAAAGTTAAGGGTACTAATATTTATATTAATAATAAACAAGTTGGAACAAGTACAAGTGATGATTTTACACACACATATGGACCGTACATGCCTGGAATTTATACGGTAAAGGAATCTTACAGAGGAAATTATGCTAAGGTAGATAAAGTTGTTAAGGTTGATACAACGAAAAACACCGAAGTAAAGAATATTGATTCTGTGAAATATGTTAATGTTACTAGTGAAAATGAGGATGCAGAAGTTTTTATAGATAATAAAAATATAGGCAAAAAAATTAAAGACGTTAAAACTTTAGGACCTATCACTAATAATACAAAGATATATGCTGTTGCAGTTATAAATGGTAAGCAGTATAAGAGTGAAGAAAAGGAGATAGGCGGTGAGTATAATAAAGAGGAGACTCCTAAGCTTTATTTAGATTTTCCTACATACCCAGGAGTACCAAATCCTAATGGGGGACAAGTACAACAGCTTATCAAAAACTATTTAGTCTTCAAATGTGTTGCTGTAAATACTGGTAACTTGGGTGCTATGAATTCTTATATATATCCAGGAAGTGAACTTTCTGATGAAGTAAAGGCTTTAGTAAAAAAGTATCAAAGTAAAGATGAAAAGATAACAACTAAAAGCTGTAATATTACTGGATGTAAGTTCAATCAGGATGGTAAGAGTGGTGTTGTAAATACAGAGGAGGTTTATAATGTGGATAAGTATGGCGTACAGTCAACAAAAGAATATAATTGTTCATATAGTTTTAAATTTAATGGTAAAACAAATACATATCTAGTATATAAACTGTTAGAAAGTGTAAGTAGGTAGTTTTTATAATATATTATTGGAGGAAATATAGTTATGAGATTTTGCACTAAATGTGGTCATAAGTTAGAAGACGAATACAAGGTCTGTCCCAAATGTGGAAGTAGTGTCACAGATAAAAAAAGTCAAGCTTCAGCTTTAAATAAAATCAAAGCTGAAGAAAGCAAGGTTGAGACAATATCACCTGTAAGGAAGAGTATATCAAAAAAAATGATTATAGCAATAGCTTCGGTAGCTGTAGTAGTGATTTTTGTTGGAGTATTTATTTATTTTGGGAAAACTCAATCCAATCCATCGAAAGTAGTAAAAAATTTTGAAGAAGCAGTAGCAAAGAAAGATAAAGCTAAGATAGAAAAATTAGTAGAGTATTCAAATAATAATGCCAAAATGGATGATGCAAGTGCAAATATACTTATTAAATATTTTAATAGCAATAAGTCATATTCAGATAGTGTCTTAAGTGAATTAAATGATGAAGCAGATACGATAAATGCAGACAGCCCTTCACTTACATCAAATTCATATGCCTTTAGGATGGAACGTGAAGGAAATAAGTATTTATTTTTTCCTAATTATAAAATAATAGTAAAGCCAGCCTATGTAACAGTTAAGACAAAATTTAAGGGAACAAATATTTACTTGAACAACGAAAAGATTGGTACCGTAACAAAAGATAATGATAATAAACAATACGGGCCTTTTCTGCCAGGTAAATATACCATAAAAGCAGTGTATAAGGGCAAATATGCAAGCCCAACTGATTCTAAAAATGTTAATACGCTAAAAACTAAAAATAATAAAATTTCAATTGTACTGCTTAAGGATTTAAAATACGTTAAAATTGACAGTGATGAAAAAGATGCAGAAATATTTATAGGTGATAAGGACACAGGAAAAAAGATAAAAGATATTAAAACTATTGGACCTGTTGATAAGAAAACAAGTATATACGGAACTATTAAAAAAGATGGAAAAATAATAAAAAGTGATATTCAAAAGTTAGAGTATTCTTATGATATAAATGGGCCACAAGTATACTTAGATTTCTTTAATTCAAAATATAAACCGGATTCTAATGAGTGGAAGATTAAACAGTTGCTTCAGGATTATACTCTTTACTTTGGAGAAGCTGTAAATGACAATAATATGTCGCTTATACAAAAGTATCTCTACCCAGATAGCGACCTTTATAAACAGCAAGAGGCATATATAAAAGATGCTTATAGTAAAAAAATAGTAGAGATGAATCAGCAGTGTAATATTGTTTCATGTGATTTTAGTAGTGATAGTAAATCAGGTACGGTAGTTACACATGAAGTGTATGACATAGATAGTGATAATGGTGAGACTTATGTTACATCTAAAAAGGAATTTAACTATAAATATACCTTTAAATATAATGATGCAGTAGGAGCTTACCAGCTAGCAAGTGTTGAAAATGTCAAATAATTAATTATGAATCTCCATAAAGATGATTACAAAGAAAAATTTCATCTTTATGGAGAATTTTTTGTTAAATTATTTATTAAAATATTTAGATAATGGTAAAATATTTTTATAAAGATTATAAGGAGTGGGTAGCTTGAAAATAGATTTGATTATATCTGCTGATGATATAAAAGAAGAAAAGGTAAAAAATAAAACTGCTGTTGTAATAGATATGCTTAGGGCAACCTCTGTTATTACAACTGCTTTAAACAATGGCTGCAAAAGAGTGGTACCAGTACTTACAGTTGAAGAGGCTTTAAAAAAGGTAAAAGAATACGGTAAAGATGCTATTTTAGGAGGAGAGAGAAAAGGCCTTAAAATAGAGGGCTTTGATTTTTCTAATTCTCCTATGGAATATACCGAAGATGTTGTAAAAGGTAAAACTTTAATTATGACAACAACAAATGGAACCAGGGCCATAAAGGGATCAGAAACAGCAAGGGATATACTTATAGGGTCTGTTCTTAATGGAGAAGCAGTAGCAGAAAAAATAGTAGAGCTTAATAATGATGTGGTAATAGTTAATGCAGGAACCTATGGAGAATTTTCAATTGATGATTTTATTTGTAGCGGATATATAATAAATTGTGTAATGGATAGAATGAAAAAGCTAGAGCTTACAGATGCAGCAACCACGGCTCAATATGTTTATAAAACTAATGAGGATATAAAAGGATTTGTAAAATATGCAAAACATTATAAGAGAATAATGGAACTAGGATTAAAAAAAGACTTTGAATATTGTTGTAAAAAGGATATTGTAAAATTAGTACCTCAGTACACTAATGGAGAAATTTTATAAGCAGTAAATAATTATAGATACTAGTACATATTATATAGTGAATAGATGTTTTGAGAGGTATTGCCTTTGATTATACTTGTAGTGCTCATATTTTTTGGCGTTTGTATATATTTTGCAGTTGATCTTATAAAAAAAGAGGAAGAACAAAAAAGACACATAATGGTTTTAACAAGACAAAATAATAAAATGAAAAAAGCTTTAAAAGGTTATTCAGATAAAAAAGAAGAAAGGTTTAATAATTCTGTTGTTATAAAGTATATACCTGTTAAGAGTAAAAATGGAGTGGTTAGTAAAAATACTAAGCTTTATATTGCACCTGTATATGATTCTTATATATTAACGAATGTACAAAGCGGAACCAATATAAAAATAATTGATAGTGGACAGATTGAGAATAATTTATGGTACGAGGTAATGATCAATTTGAATATTGATACTAATAATAAGGGATGGATACCTAGTTCAGATTTGATTTTAGAAGAAGATATTATTGAACCTAAATAGAATATTTACAAGTAAAAAATAACTTTTAGAGAACCAATGTTAATTTTATTGGTTCTCTAATTTGTATTGAAGAATTACGCAATGATTTCATCATAAGATACAATGAATTTATCTGCTTTATCCTTTATATCAACTAAGCTTTTAATGGAAGATTCATCATGTACAGCGACAACGGTCATTCCAGCTTTTTTGGCTGACAATATAGCAGGCAAAATATCTTCAAAAACTATGCATTCATGGGGTGATACGCCTAATCTCTTAGCGGCAAGTAGGTAAACATCTGGAAAGTTTTTATCTTTATCAACTTCATCGGTAGTTGTAATTGAGTCAAATAAATCATATATTCCTAGAGGCTTTAGTGCTGCTTCAACTAAAAGATTACAATTACTTGTTGCTAAACCTAACTTTATGTTTTTATTTTTTAAATATAGTAAATATTCCTTAGCATAAGGCTTTAATTTTATATCATCTGCATAATGTTTGTATGCCATCTGAGTCCAATCATCAGTTATCTCTTCAATTGATTCCTTAAGGTTAAATCTTTCTTTAAAATATCTAGCTGTAGCATGAAAACCTAAGTGTTCAATTGCAGCTTTTAAATCATCAGGAAATGATATATTTTTTTTCTTTAAATACTCCACATCGATTGATTGCCAAATCCACATAGAATCTACAAGTGTACCATCCATGTCGAAAATGGCTGCTTTAATTTTACCAGTCATATGCAATCACCTCACAATTATAGGAAATTGAAAGTAAAACCTAGTTAATACATTTAAAAGTTTCAAATCTAAGTATAGGTTAAACTGAGTTTCCATTACGTTATATATTAAGTATAACATGAAAACTAAGCCTTATCGACTGATAAATTTATATTAAAATCTTCTTTCAAAAATATCTACTTTAGATTTATCTCCGAAATCTTCTATTGAGTTAATTCCTATTCGACTTAAAATATCCTTCATTCGTTCACTATCAACAGATATTTTAATTTCAGAACTTTCTGCTGTTTTATTTACACTTTCACGTCCCTGATCTTTGTGAACTATAGCTTTTGGACCACCAACGCAGCCACCAACACAGCCCATACCTTCTAAAAAATTTGCACCTATATTACCAGCCTGCGTTTTATTAAGTATATCCTTACAATCCTTAACACCATCTACTTTTGTGGATTTAAATAAATGATGTTTGTTAGGGAAAATTCTTTTTACAGCTTCATCTACAGAGGTAGATACTCCACCTGTGCGACCATAAAGTCTGCCCTCTCTTGAGGCATAACTCTTTGTATGTGTTTCTGGCAGCTTTTCTGGATCTATATCTAGTACATCAAATATACCTTTTAACTCTTCGAAGGTAAGCACGAAATCTATTGCATCACTTATATCTTGACTTCTAGATTCGGCTTTTTTAGCAATACAAGGACCTATAAAAACCACCTTGCAATTTGGATTTAGTTTTTTTATAACTCTTCCAGAGGCAATCATAGGAGAGACCGAAGGTGAAACGTGTCTAGCTAAATCCTTGTATATTTTTCGTATCATGGAAACCCACATTGGGCAACAACAAGAGGTTATCATTAAATCATCCTTTGAATTTACTAGTTCATTAAATTCAAAAGCTTCCTTTATAGTAAGCATATCTGCAAAAAAAGCCACTTCTACCATATCTGCAAATCCAACCTTTTTAAAAGCAGTTCTAAGCATTTCAAGTGAAACATTTTCTCCAAACTGACCAGCTATGGCAGGTGCTACAGCAGCTATTACTGTCTCATTATTTTTAAATAGATTTAATAGAGGCATAAATTCAATTTTATCCAATATTGATCCAGAAGGACATGAAGTTATACAGTTGCCGCAATCTGTGCATAAATCTTTCTGTATGTGTGAAGTCTTAGTGTTTTTATCTACCAGTATAGCATCAAATGGACATGATTTTTGGCAGGGAGTTTCTCCTTCGTTGCTGTGACAAGAAGAATCGCATTCTTTGATTTTTTCTACTATGTTATCAGTACATTTATAATTTGAGATTGCTTTTTTTAATTCACTTATGTAAGTTTCAGTATCTTTAAATTCAACACTAACGCCACATAAGGATGATATTACTTTTGAGAGCTCTTTTTTATCTACCTCTTCATCTGAAAGGATGTGATATACAAAAGAATCAAAAGTATCGTTGTAATAGGAATCTACGAGTGATTTGAAAAGTTCTATATACTTGTTATTCATATAAAAACCCCCTTAAAATCATGATATACAATATATGCTAACCAAATTTTACAGGATTTATACAGAAGAAAAGTTGTACATTTAAGAAAAGCATGAAAAAACAAAAAGCCAGGATTGTATAAAAATAATAAACATAACCCTAGCTTTGACTTATTATATAAATGTCTAATTGAAAGCTCTTTCATAAGGCTTTGGAAAATCTATATTTATATTCTTAAGTCTTGCTGAACTTAATACGAAGTAAGGATTTCTTAAAAGTTCTCTTCCAAGAGCTACAAGATCAGCACGGTTATTTGAAAGAATTTCCTCTACCATATTTATATCACATATAAGTCCTACAGCTATAGTTGGTACGTTGCACTCATTCTTTATAACTTCAGACAATTTTACTTGATAACCTGGATATAAGTTTATGTGTGCAGGAGCAACTCCACCAGAGCTTACATCAACAACATCTATTAGATCTTTTACTATATTTATAATGTTAACCATCTCATTTGGAGTTATTCCAGAGCCGCCTCTATAGTCTTCAGCAGAAACTCTCAAAAGTATAGGTTTTTCTTTAGGCCATACTTCTCTTACAGCTTCCAATACTTCTTTTAGAAATCTGGTTCTATTTTCGGTGCTTCCGCCGTATTCATCGTCCCTAAAGTTTGATAGAGGAGAAAGAAATTGGTTTATGAGGTAGCCATGAGCTCCATGTATTTCTATAGCATCAAAACCGGCTTTTTCAGCTCTTTTAGCGGCAGCTTTAAATGCCAAAATTATTTCTTTAATCTCATTTTTAGTGAGCTCTTTTGGCGTTTTGCTGTTTTCATCAAAGGCTAATGCGCTTGGAGCAACAGGTTCACCAGAAGTGCCTTCATATTTTCTTCCACTGTGATTTAATTGTATGGCTATTTTCGAACCATACTTTTTAACTTCCTTTACTAAAAAGCTTAACCCCTCTGCATGTTTTTCACTCCATATTCCTAAATCTTTATCGCTTATTCTACCGTTGGGTGTAATGCCAGTGGCTTCTACTATTATAAAACCTACACCGCCTATAGATCGTGTAGTATAATGTACTAAATGAAAATCATTTATATTACCTGTATTATCAGAAGAATACATGCACATAGGTGGCATTACAATTCTATTTTTTAAACACATGTTCTTTATAGTATATGCTTCAAATATCTTCACAATAAGAACCTCCTTACCCTATTAGAGCTTTATTAAAATCTAATGAAGATTAAATTTAAATCCGTTTCTTTAATAAAGCACTCCTTTTATAAACTATACAAATTATTGTTTTATATACATAAATAATGAATAAGGGGATGTAAAACTATCAAAAATAGTTTTACATCCCCTTTGGATTTATTCAAGTGGGTTAATAGGGTTTTTGTTTGTTGCATTAGTTAGAACTGAATTTGTTGGTAAATTATCAAATTCTATATTATATTGAAAACCAGCAGGGTTTAGTGTATTTCCAATTGGTGAGGCAATATAATTCATTATCTCAGTCTCTAGTTCAATAATAATTGAATCCCAATTTCGAACAATTGGTGTAGGGGAAATGTTTGAAATAGATACGGATTGAGATTTAATTGTTTGCCAATTATATGGTGAAGTTTCAAATAATGATTGCGCGGGAGAAAATTTTCCGCAGTAAAACTGCTGATTGTAAGAGTAATCATACTCAGGTGCAGTTCCTATATAAGGCATGATATAAACGTTTGATATAAACGCATTATCTGCAACCATTTTCATAGAAATATTTATTAAGGTTTCTGTTGTTAATGCAGGGAAGGTTATTATGCAGCGTCTATAAAAGTAAGCCGTTTCTCCTGAGGCAATAAGAAAAGGGTTTGTACTGGGCAGATACCATAAATATATAGGTTGTTCAGTATCTCCTGTTGTAGGAGAAGTATTGGTGGTTATATTAGGCCAACCACTATATGGTTCGGCTACAGGTACAGCTACATTGTTTGGGAGATATGGATTACCTGTACCTCCAGAATTTTTGAATAAAGTTGTATTTGGAAGACTTGCTATACGAGCTAATGCCATTTGTTAATCAACTCCTAATCTAATATATTTAAGCTTATGGTTTTTTAGTCAATATATTATATGAGTTGATGAGTTAATATGTACAAGCTGAATGTATTAAATTGAATATAAGTTAAAATATTGAAATAATCGGGGTGACAAGAGTTGAACTTGCGACATCATGCTCCCGAAGCATGCGCGCTACCACTGCGCTACACCCCGCAAATATAAATTTAAATAAAAAAAAACCCTTCCAGGTTTTAATGGTCGGGGTGACAGGGATTGAACCTGCGACCTCATGGTCCCAAACCACGCGCGCTCCCATCTGCGCCACACCCCGTAGGCATATATTATTATATACCATAATATATAAAAAATCAATAGCAAAATAAAAAACTATTTTACTATTGATAAAATTAAATATATAAGTTCTTAATCTTAGATTTTATTCATTTGATTATTCTCATCCTCAACTCCTCGTGTAGGAACTGTCGATATTACAAATCCAACAAAAACAGATACTAGAGCAGGAGCTACTATATTTAAATAAGATACAAATCTTGTTCTGTACATAATATATGCTGCAATACCAGTTATAGCTGCGGAAACTATAAATATATATATGACAAACTTACCAAAAGAACTTATAAACTTCTCGTATATTTTATGCCTTGTAGGACCGCTTATAATACTTCTGAATATAAAATAAGCAGCAAAGATTAATACTATATCAAGTGCTGATGAAATCAAAAAATTGGACATGATAGCTTCCTCCTATTAAATTGTTTTACAGGTATTTTTCCCTATAATATTAATTTTAAACGGAAAAGAAAAAATTAATATTTGCCTAATTATATTGAGAAGTATAAAAAATTACATGCTTACTTATTGCAAGCATGTAATTTTTTATTTATATGAGGATTATTTACTTAAAAACATTTCTCCAATTTTAAAGACATCACCTGCACCAACAGTTAAAAGAATATCGCCGTCATTTAATTTGCTTTTAAAGTAATTTACTATATCTTCAAAGCTGTGTAGGTTTGAAGATTTTACACCATTTTTATTTATAGCCTCAGAAAGCTTTAGAGAGCTTACAACTCCAGTATCCTTCTCTCTTGCAGCATATATGTCAGCTAGAACTAATTCATCTACACCTGAAAAAGAATTTGAAAAATCATCAAACAGACTTAAAGTTCTTGAATAAGTATGAGGTTGAAATACGCAGTAAATTTTATTGTGAGGATAGTTTTTTGCGGCATCTAGTGTTGCTTTTATTTCAGTTGGATGATGAGCATAGTCATCAATCACTGTAATACCATTCTTAACTCCTTTAATTTCAAATCTTCTATGAGTTCCTTTAAAGCTTTTAAGTCCATCGATTATAGATTTATGACTGATTTTAAGAGTTAAAGCTGATGCTATAGCAGAAAGTGCATTTAAAATATTGTGCTTTCCAGGAACATTAAGCTCAATGTTGAATAAAAGTTCACTTGATTTATATACATCGAAAGAACTAAAACCACTTTCATTAAAAGATATATTTTTCGCTCTTATATCTCCGTTATCAATTCCAAAGGATACTACATTGCATGTTGCATTTGAAGCAACTCTAGCAACTCTTTTATCGTCTGCATTTGCTATTAAGTAGCCTTCTTTTGGGATTAAGTTTACAAATTTAGCGAAAGTGTTTTCTATATCATCTATATTTTTATAATAATCAAGATGATCAGCATCTATATTTAATATAACACCTATATAAGGATAAAATTCTAAAAATGAAGCTTTATATTCACAAGCCTCAGTTATAAAATAATCACTTTTTCCAGCAAGTACATTTCCGTTTATGATATCTAAATTTCCACCAACTAATATTGTTGGATCAACATCCTCTGTCAAAGCTATATGTGAAACCATAGAGGTAGTAGTGGTCTTACCATGAGTTCCGGAGATTGCAATATTATATTTATGTCCTTTCATCAATGAACCTAGAAATTCAGCTCTTGTCATTAAGGATATATTATTTTTTCTTGCATAAATTAATTCTGGATTATCTTCTGGAATAGCAGCTGTGTAAACTACTATATCTACATTATTAATATTTTTTTCATTATGACCTAAATATATTTCAGCGCCATGCTCTTTTAATTTATCTATCATTGGAGAGCCGTTCATATCTGAACCTGAAACCTTAAAGCCTCTTTCAAGCAGTATTTCTGCAAGACCGCTCATACTAACTCCACCAATACCAATAAAGTGTATTTTTTTACTTATATCGTTTTTTAGATCAAAAGACATAAAAATTCAACTCCTAACAAAAATAAGTTCTATGCACAGTACTTAATTAAACACTGGTAAATTAAAACTAAATACTCGCTCTTTCATTCTTCATTATACTATATATTATGATTTTATAAAGGATTCATATTGAAAAGTTAGAACTAAAGTGTTAAAAACTATTGCTTAAGGATATAAATAAGAATAAAATAAAAATAATAGGATTTTTTAATATAATTATTAGTAAATTAAAAAATCAGTTTTAAAATAATAGAATAGGTGATGTGATGGAAAAGTTCAGCAGAAATCAAAGGGTTTCGGCTATAACTAAAACTTTGATTGAATGTCCAAACAAAGTGATAAATTTAAATTACTTTACAGATTTATTTAATGCAGCGAAATCAACAATAAGCGAAGATCTGGTAATAGTAAGAGATATTATGGATAAATTAGGATATGGAAAAGTTGAGACTATAGCGGGTGCTTCAGGTGGCGTAAAATACAGTGTTTCAATATCTGAAGAAAAAATTAATATATTTGTAAAAAAATTATGTTTGATTTTACAAGAAAAGGATAGAATAATACCAGGGAATTTTATTTATATGACAGATATAATGTGTAATCCCCAAATAGTACATATGGCAGGGTTAACATTAGCCTCTAAGTTTATGACGTTGGATATAGATTATGTGGTGACGGTTGAAACCAAGGGAATTCCTCTTGCGTATGAGGTTGCAAGACTTCTTGGAGTGCAGCTTGTTATTGTAAGAAGAGATGCTAAGGTTACTGAAGGAGCTACTGTTACTATAAATTATGTTACAGGTTCTCTTAAAAGAATTCAAAGTATGTCTTTATCTAGAAAATGTATGAACAAGGGAAGTAAGTGCGTTTTTATAGATGATTTTATGAAAGCTGGAGGAACAGCGCTTGGAATAATTGATCTTTTAAAAGAATTTGAAAGTGAACTTTTAGGTATAGGTGTTCTTGTAGATAATAAGGAAAATCCAGAAAAGTTAGTTCATGATTATTACTCTATATTGGATTTTAATGGAATAGGTGATGATGGATCAGCTATCGTCGTTCCTTCAATCTGTTAAAAAATAATACGAAATTTAAAAAGTTTAATAATTTTTTTAAATTTCAGAAGGATTATTATAAAATATAAAGAATATAAAGAGTAGATATAATTTATTCTAAAATGTGAGCATCTTGGAGGTGTATTGTATGCAAATTACAGATGTAAGGATAAGGAAAATAACATCAGAAGGGAAAATGAAAGCTATAGTATCAGTAACTTTTGATAATGAATTTGTCGTTCATGATATAAAAGTTATTGAAGGACAAAACGGCTTATTTATTGCTATGCCTAGTAGAAAGACACCAGATGGTGAGTTTAAGGATATAGCTCATCCAATAAATACAGCTACAAGAGAAAAGATTCAAAGTGCTATATTAGCAGAGTATGAAAAAGTTAAAAATGAAGAAGAAACAAAAACAGAGACAGAGGAATAAAGTAAAAAGGAGTTTATTAGCTCCTTTTTATTTTGCGTAAACATATATTGTTTATTAATGGATTTTTTTCAAGTTAAGTATAAAATTTAAATAATCATTGTTTTAAGTAGGGATGAATTAAAACATAGTGAGAATATTGAAATTGTATCTTTAATAAAATATAATAAAATAAAGCTAAGTAGTTATCTTTTAGGATAGTTAGTTATGCAAACAGAAGGGAGTTGAAAGGCGTTATTCTAGAAGTTTTATTTTAGATAACGTATTTAATTATGTATAAATGTGCTTTGATATTAGCTGCAGGTAAAGGCAAGAGGATGAAATCAGATTTGCCAAAGGTACTTCATAAGGTATGCGATAAGGAAATGGTGAACCATGTAATAGATACTATGAGAAAATCAGAACTTCAAGATGTGAATGTGGTTATAGGTAAGGGAGCAGAATTAGTAAGAGAGGCCACATCTAAAAAAAATATAAGCTATTCTTTACAGAGTGAGCAATTGGGAACAGGACATGCAGTTAAATGTGCTGAGGATTTTCTTAGAGGCAAGGATGGAGTTGTAGCTATTTTTACTGGAGATGCGCCTCTTATAACAGAGGATACCGTAAAGAATTTAATTGATTTTCATGAAAAAGGCGGATATAAGGCAACTATTATTACAGCTCTTATAGATAATCCTGAAGGATATGGAAGGATAATAAGAAATGTAGACGGTTCGGTAAAAAAGATAGTAGAGCATAAGGATTGTACAGAGGATGAGCTTAAGGTTAAAGAGATAAATTCAGCAATGTATTGTTTTGATATAAAAAGCTTACTTGAAAGCCTAGATAAATTAAATAACAACAATGTTCAAGGCGAATACTACCTAACTGATGTTATTGGAATTCTTGAAGAAGAGGGCGCTAAAATAGGTGCTATATCAGTTCCTTTTGAAGAAATTTTAGGCGTTAATTCAAGACTTCAGCTTTGTCAGGTTGGCAAGGTTATGCAAAAAAGAATAAATGAAAAACATATGGAAAACGGAAGTACATTAATAGATCCTGATAACACTTACATAGGTGCTGACGTTGAGATAGAGAGTGATACAATAATATATCCAGGCAATGTCCTTCAGGGAAAAACAGTTATAAAAACAGGCTGCGTTTTGTATCCTAATTCAAGAATAGAGGACAGTGTAATCGGAAAGAACGTTACAGTTCAAAGTTCTGTAATACTTGAAAGTAAGGTTGGAGAGGATACAACAGTTGGTCCTTTTGCGTATATAAGACCAGAAAGTAATATAGGAAATAAGGTTAGGATCGGAGATTTTGTTGAGATAAAGAAATCTACTATTGGAAATAATACAAAGGTTTCTCATCTAACATATATCGGAGATGCTGAAGTTGGTGAAGGCTGTAACTTTGGATGTGGTACAGTAGTAGTAAATTACGATGGCAAGGATAAACATAAAACTGTTATAGGAAATAAATCCTTTATAGGATGCAACACTAATTTAGTTTCACCAGTAACAGTGGAAGATAATACTTATATAGCAGCAGGTTCAACTATAACAAATAAGGTTCCAGAGGGATCACTTGCTATTGCAAGGGCGAAACAAGTAGTAAAAGAAGGATGGGTTGATAAAAAAGGATTACTAAAATAAATTAGGGGGACTAAGGTTAAATGATAAACCACGGTAAAAATATAAAAATATTCACAGGAAACTCTTATCCAAGTTTGGCAGAAGAAATAGCTGATATAATTGGCGTTCAAGTTGGAGATTCAAGAGTAGGAAAGTTCAGCAATGGAGAGACAGCGGTTGATATCAATGAGACAGTTAGAGGTACAGATTTATTTTTAATTCAAACTTTATGTGAACCTGTTAATGATAGTATAATGGAACTTTTAATTATGTTAGATGCTTTTAAAAGAGCTTCTGCAGGAAGAATAACAGCTGTAATTCCTAATTATGCTTATGCAAGGCAGGATAGAAAAGCAAAGGCAAGACAACCTATTACAGCAAAGTTAATGGCAGATTTAATACATACAGCAGGTGCAGATAGGGTACTCACTATGGATCTTCATGCACCACAAATTCAAGGATTTTTTGATATACCAGTGGATCATTTAGAAGGAGTACCGATTTTAGCTAAGTACTTTATAAATCAAAATTCGAATACAGATGATTTAATAGTGGTTTCACCGGATATAGGTGGAGTTAAAAGGACAAGAAAGTTTGCAGAGAAACTTCATGCACCAATTGCCATAATTGATAAAAGAAGACCTAAACCTAATGTTTCAGAAGTTATGAGTATTATTGGTGATGTTAAAGGTAAAAAAGCTATATTAGTTGATGATATGATTGATACGGCAGGTTCAATTGTAAATGCAGCTGAAGCATTAGTTAAGATGGGAGCAAAAGAAGTCTCAGCTTGCTGCACACATGGGGTTTTATCAGGTCCTGCAATAGAAAGACTTGAAAATTCACCATTAAAGGAAGTAGTTATTTTGAATACTATTCCAATAGAGGGGGATAAGAGAATTGATAAGATAAAGGTTTTATCAGTTGCTCCGATATTTGCTGAAGCTATAAGAAGAATTTATGAAGACATGCCTGTAAGTAAAATATTTCAAGAAGAATAGTTTTAAGAGTGCTCAAGAGTATTAAAAATATTTTGAGCACTCTTATTTTATACTCAATATAATAAGTTTCTATTAGTTAACATTTTGTAACAATAGTGATTAAGTTGAAAAAATGTGTTAAATTATTATTATGGGTGCTATAAATAAATACTGCTCAATAGATAATTGAAGCAGAAAATGTGTAACATTAAAAGATAAGTAATTATTTTAAATCTATGAATGGTAACCAAAAAGATTCTTAACTTATGAAGTTATAAGTTAATAGACCAGCTGGTTTCCTATACGAAGAATGTTTAGGAGGAGTATTATGGATAGTTCATTAGCTAAGGTTTTAATAGTGGATGATGATGAAAATATATGTGAAGTAATAAAATTATATCTTGAAAGCAGTGGGTATGCTACAAAAATATCCAATGATGGAAAAAGCGCACAGAATGTGTTTGTAGAGTATAAACCTGATATTGTTTTACTTGATATAATGCTTCCACAAGAAGATGGTATAGATGTTTTAAAGTGGATAAGAAAAGCGGACAATACGCCTGTTATAATGCTTACAGCTAAAGGAGAAACTTTTGATAAGGTTTTAACATTAGAACTTGGAGCAGATGATTACATAGTGAAACCATTTGAACCAAAAGAATTAGTAGCAAGAGTTAAAGCAGTCTTAAGAAGAGCTAATTCTGAAAATGTATCAAGCCAAGTATTGAATTTTAATGGACTTAAAATAGATATGGGTTCATATACAGTAATATATAATGAAAAAGATATCAAGATGCCACCTAAGGAGTTCGAACTTCTCTATTATCTTGCGAATAACAAGAACAAGGTCTTTACACGTGAACAATTGCTTTGTGAAGTATGGGGATATGATTACCCAGGCGATTCAAGAACAGTGGATGTGCATGTTAAAAGGCTTAGAGAAAAACTTCATGAAGGTAATGGATGGGATATTCAAACTGTTTGGGGTGTTGGATATAAATTTGAGGTGAAATAATGAGAAAGGGAATTTTCTCAAAAATGATAGCAACATATACTGGCATTATTGCAATAAGTTTTGTTGTGACTTCTGCTGTGCTATCGTTTTGGTTTCAAAATTTTTATTTTTCCCAAAAAAGAAGTCAAATCACTACAGAAGCCAAGTATGTTCAGGCTGTTGCATTTCAATATATAGAAGGCAATATGTCGGTGGCAAGGGTCAATGAAACATTAAAGGAAGTAGTTGCGTATATAAATACGGACATAGGAGCAGACATAGTTGTTATGGATATGTATGGCTACGTGTATGCTGTTTCAAACCCAAAATATGATTACTTAGTTGGAACGCAGGTTAATACTAAAGATTTGAATGAGATAGCTAAGAATCAAGAGGCTATAGAAAAAACTGTTGACTATAGTGAAATATTTAAAAAGCCTGTTAGATTATATGAGATACCTATGATTTTTAATAAATCCTTTGAGGGAGTTATAATGATAGCTACTCCAGCATCAGAGGTAAAGCATTCTGTTAATAGGGTTTATCAGATAATTTGGTTTTCGGCGATAATTGCAATAATTGCAGCATGCATAATTATATACTACTTCTCCCAAAAGATAATAATAAGTCCTTTAAAGAATATAAATGATGTTGCTAGAAAAATAGCTAAAGGAGAAGTAGAAAAGAGGGTAAACATTGAGTCCAATGATGAAATAGGTGAACTCGGTGAATCCTTTAATTTTATGGCAAATGCTATTGAAAAATCTGAAAAAAACAGAAGAGAATTTATATCAAATGTATCACATGAAATACGTTCTCCAATAACTTCAATAAAGGGATTTATTGGTGGTATGCTTGATGGTGTTATTCCAAAAGAAAAGGAAAGATATTATCTATCGCTTACCTATGATGAAATAAATAGACTTACTAGATTAGTAAATGACTTATTGGATTTATCTTCAATAGAGGCAGGTCACCTTAAGCTTAACTTAACTAAAATTGATATAAATGAGATAATAAGATTTACTGTTCTTAAATTCGAAACAAAAATAAAAGAAAAAAAATTAAATGTAGATGTATGCTTTAATAACGATAAAGTATATGTTATAGCTGACAAGGATAGGATAAGTCAAGTAGTTACTAATTTGATAGATAATGCTGTTAAATACGTATATGCTGAAGGCGAGATTAAGATATCTACAAAAGAAAGATATAATAAAGCATATATAACAATATATAATAATGGGCCACAAATCCCTGAAGAGGATTTTAATCATATATGGGATAGATTTTATAAATCTGATAAAGCTAGAACTACTAAAATGAGCACAGGACTCGGACTGCCTATAGTAAGGAGTATACTTACAGAGCACGGGCAGGATATAAATGTTATAAATAAAAAAGAAGGTGGAGTGGAATTTACCTTTACATTAAAGTTGGCCAAATAAATATAAAAGCAATTTATCGAATTTATTACAGTTTATTCACAGTTAATTAAACAATTAACTATATAATAATAAAGAAATCAATCTCATTGAAAAGTGTAGTTTACTGAAGGGTAAAAGATGTGATATATATGCCGGAAATGTCTTTACTATAACAAATAATGTGTATGGGGGTGCACTGATTGTTCAACGATAAAAATGAAATAAAGGATGTATCTTGGAAGGAAGTTAATATGAACAATTCAAATGGGAATGAGGGAAATATTAATTTTAGAAGTAGAAATAAACTTAGATTAAATAAGGTGCTGAAATTTATATCTTTTATAACAATTTCTGCGTTATCCGGTGCAATAACTGCCACATATGTTGTAAATACAAGATACTATGAGCTAGCAGAAAAGAGCAACACTCCTATGTTTCAAGAAAAAAAATCTGTTATAGGGAACAGCAGTGTTCCAACAAATTCAGTAAATAAAGTTTCAGAAGAGGTTGGTCCATCTATAGTTGGCATAATTAATTCAAACGATGCAGGTTCTGATGGAGAAGAGCAAACTATCAGTTCAGGTATAATATTTAAATCAGATGGATATATAGTTACAAATTACCACTTGATAAATGGAGCAAATAAGGTACTTGTGAGACTGTCAAATGCAAAAGCTGGAAAAGAAATTGAAGCCAGTCTTGTAGGTTTCGATAGTGCATCTGATATAGCTATAATAAAAGTCAATAGTCACAATTTGCCTACTGCGATTTTTGGGGATTCTTCCAAGGTTAGAGCAGGTGATCTTGCTATAGCAATAGGAAGTTCTCTTGGAAATGAAGCTTCTGGTTCTGTAACAGCTGGAATAGTGAGTTCCGCAAACAGAAATTTAAAGCTTCAGGATGATGCAAATACTCAAGGTTCAAGTTACAAAGTATTGCAAACAGATGCATCAATAAATCAAATAAATAGCGGTGGAGCTTTGTGTAACGAAAAGGGTGAAGTTATAGGCGTAAACAGTTCTAAAATTGGCTCACAGTATAATTCTGAAGGTATGGGATTTGCTATATCCATAAATCAAGTTAAAGATATAATAGATCAGATAATGAAGAATGGAAAGGTTATAAAGCCCTTTGTTGGTATAGTGGGAGGAGATATTAAGGTAAGGTCCCAAGATAATATGAAGGGTGTTTATGTTAAGGAAGTAGTGCCAGGAAGTGGAGCTGCAAAAGCAGGATTAAGACCAAGCGATATAATTTTAGAATTAAATGGTCAAAGAATATTATCTACTAATGATATTGGCAGTATAGTTAGTAGTAGTAAGATAGGCGATAAAGTACCGTGCAAAGTTAATAGAAATGGAAAAATAGTTAAGATTCAAATAACATTGACCGAGAATATGAGTAAAGATGATTAATGCAAAGTGATTATAATTACAAGTTGTCACTCTTAGTTTTTACTTTAAAGCTTTGTTTGTTGAAGCTTTAAAATATAAATTAATTGTTGACAGTTTTTTTTATTATCTTCATAATATAAGTATTGAAAATTAAAAGAAAGCAGTGATAACAATTGTTTTTAATAGTGGGACTTGGAAATCCAGGTTTAAAATATGAGCATACAAGGCATAACATGGGTTTTGATGCCATTGAAAATATTGCAGCTAAGCACAATATAAGTATAGATAAAAAAGGTTTTAAAGGTTTATACGGAAAAGGAATTATAGATGGTGAAAAAGTAATTTTATTAAAACCGTATACATACATGAATTTAAGTGGAGAAAGTGTGGTAGAGGCTGCAAATTATTATAAAATTAACAAGGAAAATATAGTTGTAATATATGATGATATAAGTCTTGATGTTGGAAAAATAAGAATAAGAACCAAAGGAAGTGCAGGAGGACACAATGGCATAAAAAACATAGTGCTTCACTTATCCTCTGAAGAGTTTCCTAGAGTAAAGGTAGGGGTAGGTGAACCTACTGAAAACCTTGTGAATTATGTTTTGGGAAAATTTAGTCAAGATGAAAGAAAGAAGATAGAAGAAGTTTTAAATATAGTTACAGAAGCAGTTGAATGTATGGTAGTAGATGGTGTACAAAATGCTATGAATAAATTTAACGGCTTAAAGTTATAATAATTTAAGAGGTGTTAAAATGAGACTTGATGGGCTTATGCATCCTCTGAAAGGTAGTAATAAATTTCAAGATGCTATTTATAAAATAAAAAGTAATGAATTTCCTATGGAATTGTCCGGAATTTCTGAATCGGGAAAAAGTTATTTAATAAGTGGGTTGTATGAAGAATTAGACAACCCTTTTTTGGTGATTACAGACAGTGACTCGGAAGCTAAGAAGATATATGAAGATCTATTATTTTACACACAAAGCGTATATTATCTTCCAACAAAAGAAGTTGTCTTTTATAATATATATGCTGTATCTGGAGATTTAAGGTGGGAAAGATTAAAGGTTATAAGAAAAATGATGTCTAGAGGTAAGAAAATAATAGTAACCTCTGTTGAAAACTTAGCAGCGGTTTATTTGCCTGTAGAGTTATATAAAGAATATACCTTTAAACTGACCTTAGGTGATACGGTTGAGGCAAAAGAACTTCAAAAAAAGTTGGTTCAATGTGGATACGAGCATGTTGAAAGTGTAGATGCTAAGGGACAATTTTCTATTAGGGGAGGTATAGTGGATATATATTCTCCTATAGATGATGTTCCTTATAGAATTGAATTTTTTGGTGACGAAATAGAATCAATAAGAAGTTTTAATACTGAATCACAAAGGAGTATAGAAAAGGTAAATAAGATAGAAGTTTTCCCAGCAAAAGAGATAATACTTACTGATGAAGCATTGAATAAAGGATATGAGGCTATTAAAGATGAATTGAATCAGTCGCTTGATAGACTTAAGGGCAATAATGAAGAAAGCTATAATAAGCTTAAAGAAACCATGGAGTATAATCTTGAAGCCTTAAAAGAAAGAGCTGGATTTGAAACTATAGATACTTTTATTCCATATTTTTATGATAATACATCTAGTTTTTTTGATTATCTTAAGAACTCTATCATTTTTGTAGACAATTATGAAAGATGTAAAGGAAAGATAGATAGTGTATATTGTGAATTTGAGCAAAATTATGAAAACTTCCTTGAAAGAGGAGATATCCTTCCAAAGCAAGGTAATATAATAGTTTCTAAGGAAAATATATATGAAATATTAAAAACAGAAAAAAGAATAAACTTAGAATCTATAGGAAGAGCAGCTAATAATAACTTTAGGACTGGAATAGCATTTGAAGAAATCACTCTTTCAAGTTATCAGGGACAAATGGATCTGCTCATTAATGATATAAAGGAATTGAAAGAGGAAAAGTATAGAACGGTTATATTATGTGGAACAAAATCTAAGGGACAAAGGCTTGTTGAGACGCTTGGTGATAGGGGAATCGAGAGTGTGTATAAAGACAGCATTCTTAATGTAGATTATGGGGAGGTTGTCATATCACCTGGAAGTCAGCTTAGAGGTTTCAGGTATCCGGAGATAAGGCTATGTGTAATTTCGGATAAGGAGATATTTGGAACAGCTAAAAAGAAGAAAGAGAAAAGAAAAAATAAAAAAGGTGTAGGAAAGATTAAAAGCTTTACAGAGCTTAAACCTGGCGACTATATTGTACATGTTAATCATGGTATTGGTGTATTCAAAGGCATAAAGCAGCTTGAAGTTCAAGGGCATAAGAAAGATTATCTAGAGCTTAGCTATGCAGTTGATGATAAATTGTATGTACCAGTAGAACAACTTGATTTAGTACAAAAGTATATAGGAAGCGAAGGTAAGGTACCTAAGGTAAATAAGCTTGGAAGTAGTGAATGGACTAAGGCTAAAAATAAGGTTAGGAAGTCCATAAATGAGATAGCTGAGGAACTTGTAAAATTATATGCAGTAAGGACAACTGTTAATGGTTTTAAATATTCAAAGGATACTGTTTGGCAAAAGCAGTTTGAAGAAGAATTCCCATATAATGAAACACAAGATCAACTTCTTGCAATAGATGAAATAAAGAATGATATGGAAAGTGGAAAAGTCATGGATAGGCTTATATGTGGAGACGTTGGATACGGTAAAACAGAAGTCGCCATAAGAGCTGCCTTTAAAACAGTTATGGATGGGAAACAAGTGGCTTTTCTTGTACCAACAACAATACTTGCAGAACAGCATTATAATAATTTTAAAAAACGATTTAAGGATTTTCCTGTCGAGGTAGACATGGTAAGTAGGTTTAGAAGTCAAGCTCAACAGAAGGCAACTTTTAAAGCCTTAAAAGAAGGAAACATTGATATAATAATAGGAACTCATAGAATTTTAAATAAAGAAATTACTTTTAAGGATTTGGGACTTCTTATAATAGACGAGGAGCAAAGATTTGGAGTTTCTCATAAGGAAAAGCTTAAGAAATTTAAGAAGAATATAGATGTTTTAACTTTATCAGCAACTCCTATACCAAGAACTCTTCATATGTCACTTACAGGAGTTAGAGATATAAGCGTAATTGAAACGCCTCCAGAAGAAAGATATCCGGTACAAACTTATGTAGTAGAATACAATGATCAATTAATAAGAGATGCGATAATGAGGGAAATTGGAAGAGATGGTCAAGTATTCTTTGTGTACAATAAGGTGGAGTCAATAAAGGAAATGGCTGCTAATTTAGGGAAGCTTATACCGGAAGCTAGAATTGCAATAGCTCATGGGCAGATGTCTGAAAGAGAACTTGAAAAAGTAATGATTGATTTTATGGAAGGAAATTATGATATATTACTTTGTACAACTATAATAGAGACTGGAATTGATATACAAAATGTAAACACCCTTATAATTTATAATGCTGATAAGATGGGGCTTTCTCAACTTTACCAGCTTAGAGGAAGAGTTGGTAGAACAAATAGGATGGCATATGCTTATTTTACTTACAAGAAAGATAAAATTTTAACAGAGGTTGCAGAGAAGAGGCTTAAAGCAATAAAAGAGTTTACTCAACTGGGATCCGGATTCAAAATTGCAATGAGAGATCTCGAAATAAGAGGCGCTGGAAATATAATGGGATCTGCACAACATGGACATATGGCTACTATAGGATATGATTTATACTGTAGAATGTTAGAAGATACTATAAAGGAAATAAAAGGTGAAATTCAAAATGAACCTGTTGAAACCACTGTGGATTTAAAAGTAGATGCGTATATACCAAGTTTATATATTGAAGATGAAACTTTGAAAATATCAATATATAAGAAGATAGCAGCAATAGATTCCTACGAAGAAATGATGGATGTAAAAGAAGAGCTTGAAGATAGATTTTCTTCAATACCACAGTCAGTTAATAATCTTATGACTATAGCTTATTTAAGAAGTATAGGTAGACAATTAGGTATTCTGGAAATAAAGGATAAAATGACTCAGCTTGAAATTAAATTTGAGAGCAACGACAGAGTTAATAAAAAATTAATAAATGGACTGCTTAAGAATTACAGTAAGTCTATTTTGTTTAAAATGGGCGATAATCCAGTGATTTTGTATAATTTAAAAGATGTAAAGAGGGAAGATATGTTAGAAAATTTACAAAAATTCTTAAAATATATGAAATCTCTAGTTGAAACAAATTAAATTTATGGTAAAATTATAGTTATAAGTTAAAAAATAATAAATGTTAAAAATGGCTTATAATCTTATTTGGAAAAACAAAAAAAGTTAAACAAATAAGTTTACAATTTAATATGCGGGTTCTAGTAAGGAGTTTCAATTATGCATATTCTAAGGTTTGCAGAATCGATGCATGGTGAAATCTAAACTAAATACCTGTAAAAAAACAAAATATAAGAAGCGGGGTATAAAAATGAAAAGCGCAAAACAAATAGCTACTGCACTTTTAGTGGGTATGTTCACTTTTTCTGCTGTGGGATGTAGCATGGTAGAAAAAAGACCTGAGGCTATAAACTCAAAGGTGGTTGCAACAATCTATGGAAACCAAACTATAACTAGGGGGGAAATTGACAAATTAGCAAAAGGTACTGTTGAGCAATTAAAATCTCAGTATGGAGATAGTTATGAAAAAAATGAAGAAGCAGTTGCGGCACTAAAAAAACAAAAGGAACAGATCCTTACAAGTCTTATTGATCAAAAAATATTCTTAAAGAAGGCAAAAGATCAGAAAATAACTTTGACTAAGGATGAAATTAAAACAAATGTAGATGATGTATATGCTCAATATCAGCAAGAATTTAAGACAGAAAGCGAATTTAAAAGTCAGTTATCACAATATGGATATACAGTAGCTGAATTTAAAGATCAGTTAAAAAATAGAGCTATTTCTAATAAATTGATACAGCAAGTAGTAAAAGATGTTAAGGTGTCTGATGATGAGGCAAAGAAGTATTATGATTCTCATAAAAATTCATATACACAAAGCCCTAATACAGTACATTTAGCACATATATTAGTTAAAACTGAAAAAGAAGCAAAAGCTGTAAAGGCAAGAATTGATAAAGGAGAGGATTTTGCAACTGTAGCAAAGCAAGTCTCAACAGATGGATCAAAAGAAAAGGGTGGAGACTTAGGAGACATTCAGGAAAATGACAGTAACTATGATAAAACTTTTATGGCAGCAGCTTTAAAATTAAATGATAATCAAGTTAGTGCTCCTGTACACACTCAATTTGGATGGCATGTAATAAAGTGTATAAAGAAAACAGAATATCCAGTAAAAGATTTTAACAGCGTTAAAGATGATATTAAACAAACTGTTTTAAGCACTAAACAAAAAAGCGTATATCAAAAAACATTAAAGAAATGGGAAAGTCAAGCTAATATAGACAAAAATGAAAAAAACCTTATGTAATGCAAACAAATAGGTAATATAAATTGTGAAGATGAGAAGATTAAACTCATTTTATCAATAAAAAGCAGAAATACTCTCTAGCGAGTATTTCTGCTTTTTTATGGTGAAATATAGATTTATCTTCTCGTTTTTTTATTTGAATTTTATCCTATGAAAAATAAGTAAATGTATGTGCATAAAATTTCAAGATAAGTTGGATACTATAAATGTAAAAATATTTTACATAAACTTAGGAGGGAATAATATGAAGGCAACAGGTATTGTTAGACGTATAGATGACTTGGGGAGAGTTGTAATACCAAAAGAAATAAGGAGAACTCTTAGAATAAGAGAAGGGGATCCTTTAGAAATATTTACAGATAGAGAAGGGGGAGTAATTCTAAAAAAATATTCTCCAATAAATGAATTGAGTGATTTTTCAAAAGAATATGCTGAATCTCTTAATGCATCTATTGGTCACACGGTTATCATATGTGATAGAGATGGCATAATAGCGGTAAGTGGTGGTGCTAAAAAAGAGTATAATGATAAGAGAATCAGCAATGAAATAGAGACTGTAATGGATCAAAGGAAGACATTTAATATGTCAAAGGAGGGTAAGAGCATTCCTGTATACGATGGAGATGATTCCTTAGATAAATACAAGGCACAAATCATATCCCCTATACTTGCAGAAGGTGATGCAGTAGGGGCAGTAATTATTTTTTCAAGTGATGAGGGAGTCCAGTTTGGAGATCTTGAAACAAAAATGGCAGAAACTGCTGCATCATTCCTTGGAAAGCAAATGGAACAATAAAATAAATAAAGTAATAATACCTTCAAATTATAAATATTAATATATTTATAGAGAATTTGGAGGTATTATTAATGAAAAAGCAAACTTTAATAAAAGGAACCTTAATATTAGGTATTACAGGTATATTTGCAAAAATCTTAGGGATGTGTTTTAGGTGGCCTCTTATTATGCTTATAGGTGATGAGGGAATAGGTTACTACCAAATGTCATATCCCTTGTATATGTTTTTTATAGCAATAGCTTCAGGTGTACCAGTTGCTATTTCAAAGATGGTTGCAGAAAGAAATGCTGTTAATGACAGAGAAGGCATTATTCTAGTTTTAAAAAAGGCAGTTTTGCTTATGCTAATTATGGGTGGAGGCTTCAGTTTATTTCTAATAATTTTTTCAAGACAGTTGGTTCATTTTTTTAATTGGAATGAGAAATCATACTATTCATTAATAGGCATATCATTAGCGCCGATTATAATATCCCTGGTAAGCTCATTTAGAGGCTTTTTTCAAGGTATGCAGAATATGGTGCCTACCGCAGTATCACAGATAATTGAGCAAATAGGAAGAGTTTTAGTAGGAGTTGGACTTGCATACATACTTTTGCCAAAAGGAATAGAGTACTCTGCAGGGGGAGCGGCTTTTGGAGCAGTATTTGGGGCAGGGATTGCTGGTGTATATTTATTCATAAAATATACTAGAGCTAAAAGTGAGTTTAAGGGCGTAAAGACAGGAAGAAATTATAAAATATTAAGTGAATTATTATACATAGCAATACCAATATCAATAGGATCAGCAGTTAGCAGTATAATGAGTCTTATAGATTCCATATTAGTACCACAAAACCTAATTAAAGCTGGATTTAACTATAGTGAGGCAACTAAATTATATGGTCAGCTTACAGGTAAGGCTTTTGTACTTATTAATGTTCCACTTACACTTTCTATTGCTTTATGTACATCTCTTATGCCAGTTATTTCAGAGGCTTTTGTACTTAATAGAATGGATGAATTAAAAGGTAGAATAGAATCAGCTCTAAAGATGTCAATGTTAATAGCTATTCCATCTTTTGCGGGTTTATTTTTTATGTCTAATCAAGTTATGACAATAATATTTCCTGGACATTCAAGTGGTGGAGATATACTAAAATACTTAAGTATTAGTATACCTTTTATCGTACTTTCACAGGTGACTACATCGGTGCTTCAGGGAGTTAAAAAATATGCTATCCCTGTCATAAATCTGTTTTTGGCTTGTATTCTTAAGGTGGTAATAAATAACTATTTAGTTCCTATAAAGATGTTCAATGTTTACGGAGCAGTTATTGGCACTATTAGTGGATATATGTTATCCTGTATATTGAATGTAATTGCTGTTAAAATAATTTGTAATTTTAAAATAAAATGGTATGATATAATAATGAAACCGGCGTACGCATCTATTTTGATGATTATAGGAGTTATGTTCTTATATATGAATATTTATACTAAAACTATGAATATGTTACTTAGCTTTGGTATATCAGTATTTTCAGGAATAATAGTGTATTTTATATTTATTATTCTGTTTGGTGTATTCGATTATAAGAGAATAAAAACTAGATTTAAAAGTTTTAGGTGAAGGGAGAGGATTTAATATTGATTAAAGTAGTGGGGCTTGGGCCTGGCTCGAAAAATGCACTGACCCTCGGAACACTTGAGGCAGTTAAAAATTCACAAAATATTTTCTTTAGGACTAAAAAGCATCCAGTGGTAGAGTATTTTGATGAAATTGGTATAAAGTACAGTACATATGATGATAAGTACGAAACAGGCGAAAGCTTTGATGAGGTATATGACTTTATAGCCCGGGATTTGGTTAGTAAGGCTAAGGAGCTTAAAGATATAGTGTATGCTGTGCCAGGTCATCCTCTTGTTGCAGAGAAATCAGTGCAGATATTAATAGAATTATGTGAAAAAGAAAATATAAAAGTTGATATAGTTCCAGCTGTAAGCTTTATAGATGCCTTGATGGAATCGCTTAAGATTGATCCGGTGAAAGGTCTTAAAATAGTTGATGCCTTTGATATTAAAAATCAAATTTTGGATAAGAGGCTTGGAATTGTCATTACTCAAGTATATAATAGTTTTATAGCTTCTGATGTAAAGCTAGCTCTTTTGGAGTATTATAAAGACGATACGGAGATTTATTTCGTGAGAGCAGCTGGAATCGAAAATGAAGAGAGCGTTAGAAAAATACCTCTATATGAATTGGATAGACAAAGTGATATAGATTATCTAACATCAGTGTATGTTCCTTGTGATATTAATAACAATAAGGATTTTTACGATTTGTTAAATATAATGGAAATACTTAGAGGAGAAAATGGTTGTCCGTGGGATAGGGAACAGAGCCATGATACAATAAAGAGGGCGCTTATAGAGGAATGCTATGAGGCTGTTGAGGCAATTGAAAAAAACGATGATGATATGATGGTAGAAGAGTTAGGTGATGTATTATTTCAGGTGGTTTTTCATGCCAAGATAGGTAAAGATGAAGGGTACTTTAACATAAATGATGTGATTTCAGGGATTTGTAACAAGATGATAGAAAGACATCCACATGTTTTTAAAAATGAGCAAATAAAAAATTCTACTGAAGTTTTACAAAAGTGGGACGAAATAAAAAGAAAACAACAGGATTTAAATTCTTATACTGAAGAAATGAAACACATACCCAAAATTTTACCAGCTCTTATAAGGGCTGAAAAAGTTCAAAAAAAGGCTTCAAAAGTAGGATTTGATTTTCGTAATGTTGAAGAGGCGCTAGATAAAGTTTTAGAGGAAACTCGCGAAGTAAAAGATGTATATAAAGGGATAATAAGGGATAGAATAGCAGAAGAAGTTGGAGATTTAATTTTTTCTGTAGTAAATATTGCTAGACTCCTTGACATTGATAGTGAGTTTGCATTAAATTATACTATAGACAAATTTATTAAACGTTTTTATTACATAGAGAAAGCAGCCAAGGATAAAAATCTTAAAATTGAGAGCATGTCTTTGGAGGAAATGAATGCTTTATGGGATGAAGCAAAACTAAAAATTCAATAAAAATGTCCTTTAAAAGAAGGATTTTTATATTATATGCAGAATATGCTTATATGGTTATAGCATACTCTTAAAATTTAAGGAGGTAACAAAAGTGAATAAGGCTGAATTAATCACTAGTATATCAGAGAAAAGTAAATTAACAAAAAAAGATGCGGAAGTTGCATTAAAAGCATTTATAGAAAGTGTTGAAGAAACTTTAGAGAAACATGAAAAAGTTCAATTAGTAGGTTTCGGTACTTTTGAAACTAGAGAAAGAGCAGAGAGAAAGGGAAGAAATCCTAGATCAAAAGAGGAGATAGTAATACCAGCTTCTACTGTTCCAGTTTTTAAAGCAGGAAAAGAATTTAAGGAAAGAGTTAATAAATAATTATCTTAAAATTGGAAATCCCGGTTATTAACCGGGATTTTTAAGATTTTATATAAGATTTAATACTATACTTTTTATCGGAGGATTAGTATGAGGTTAGATAAATATTTAAAAGTTTCAAGGATAATAAAGAGAAGAACTGTTGCTAAAGAGGCTTGTGAAAGCGGAAGGGTATCTATAAATGGCAAAGTAGCAAAGCCTGGTACAGACGTTGAAGAAGATGATATAATAGAAATAAGATATGCAAGCAAAGTCTTTAAAGCAAAAGTAGTTAACATTACCAATCATGCTCTTAAAGAAGATGCAAAAAAGATGTATGAAGTAATTAGTGGTGAGGAAATTTAATGTTATAAAATCTTTCTATCTCACATATATATTAAAAAGTGGGATAGGAGGTAATTTATATGGAAGTTAAAAAGGAATTAAACGCACAAAGCGGTAAAAAAAGTTTAATGACTATAGAAAATAGAAAAAGACTTTTACTTACAGGAGTAAGTGAAGTTGTTAATTTTAATGATGAACAAATAGTTCTTAATACTAATTTAGGATCACTTATAATAAAAGGCAGAGAGCTTAAAATGAATAAATTAGATGTTCAAAATGGTGATATAGCTATAACTGGAACTATAAATGCCTGCGTATACAGCGGTAATGAATCCTCCAATAAAAAAGATAGTATAATATCTAGATTGTTTAAATAGGGTATAAATATGATTTTATCAATTTATGAACAATTAATATTTTTTATATCTAATTTTGTTGCTGGAGTTATAGCAGCATTGTTATTCGATGTATATAGGGTTTTGCTTGTATGTGAACATCCTAATAAAATTGTGACTTTTTTGGAAGATATATTATTTCTAGTTCTAGATGCTATAGTAGTTTTCGTGTTTTTACTGTACACAAATGAAGCTTACATAAATGCGTATGTATATGTGTTCATAATACTTGGATTATGCTTTTATATTAAATTTATAAGTCCTCTGTTTGTGAGTGTCATAAGGAAATTCCTTAATCAGTTTCTAAAATGTGTTAGAATATTGTTTAAATTTATTATATATATTCTTGAGTGTTTATTTTTAAGCAAAAAATAAACATAAATATCTTGAACAAAAGACAAAAAGCTTTTAAAATATATATATAGGTGTTTTAATAAAATTTATAACCTTGAAGGGGAATTGAGTACAAAAATGAAATTGAGTTCAAAAATCAAATATATAGTTTTTTTTATTGTATTGATTAATATGGGCTATATTTTTGTAAATCAACAAATAACCATAAACAGGATAAATAAAAACATTTCAGAAAGTCAAAAGAATATTGACGGTTTGAAAAAGGAAAATCAAAAATTACAGGATGAAATCAAATTATCTAAGACTGATAGTTATACTGAAAAGCTTGCAAGAGAAAAATTAGGTCTTATAAAACAAGGCGAAATCCCTGTAATAGATAGTAAGAAGTAAAAATATAATAATACACAATAAATATCAAGGAGGAGTCTTTTTATATGACCTTAAAGGCAGGAAGTATCTTAACAGGTACTATTGTTAACATTACTAATTTTGGTGCATTTGTGGAGGTTGATGGTAAAACAGGTTTAGTTCATATATCTGAGGTAGCTGATTCGTTCGTTAAGGATATACATGATCATTTAAAAGAAAAAGATAAAGTTAAAGTAAAGGTTCTCTCAGTAGATGATAATGGAAAGATAAGTTTATCAATAAAGCAAGCTATTGATCACAAAAAATCAGTTAAACCTATTGAAATTGACTGGGAAAAGAAAAATACTCAAAATGCCGTTAATTTTGAAGATAAGCTATCAAGATTTTTGAAGGATAGTGAAGAGAAATTCCAGGATTTAAAAAGGCATCAAGATTCAAGAACAAGAGGATATAAGAAAAACACAAGTCATTAATTAAAATATGAATTTAAGCACGGGATAAAATCCGTGTTTTATTTTTTCTTGTGAAAAAGTACAGAAAAAGAGATAGAAGATTAAATATTTTATATTATATTACGATAGTGTATAAGCCTTGATAAAAGCTGGTTGATGAAAGAAATAAGTGTTTTAAAATACTAATATATAAAATTTTATTTAATAAATTTAAATTTATTGTTGACATCTATATAGCTATGGGATATAATAGTTATTGTCGCTGATGAGTGACATGCCGAAGTGGCGGAACTGGCAGACGCACAGGACTTAAAATCCTGCGATGCTAATCACATCGTACCGGTTCGATTCCGGTCTTCGGCACCAATATAAATATCGCGGGGTGGAGCAGCTGGCAGCTCGTCGGGCTCATAACCCGAAGGTCACAGGTTCAAGTCCTGTCCCCGCAACCATAATATGGCGGAATAGCTCAGCTGGCTAGAGCATTCGGTTCATACCCGAAGTGTCGTAGGTTCAAGTCCTATTTCCGCTACCAAGTCAAGAAGCTTTCACAAGTATGTGAAAGCTTCTTTTTTATGTTATGTAGAATTTTATTTTAACTAAATTTTATAAATTATTGTAGGGATAAATGTCTTAAAAAAAATAAAATAAACATCCAACAATTGACAAACATTTCCAAAAGCATTTGATATAATAGGAGATAAACTGGATATGGAAATTACTTACATATTGCTATTTGAAATAGAATAATATGTGGTTTATAGATTGGGGATGTTGATATGCTATATAATAGTGAAGTTATTACATATGAAAGAGCACCTAAATCAGAAAAAGATACAAAAGTAGAAAATATAAAAAAACTATTTATATTAAAAGTATTAATTTATGCAGTGAGTTCATTTGCTATAAGTAGAGTTGTAATGATAAATTCTATGGTACCATTCGGAATAGCTTTTTTAGCATGCGTTTTAATATATAAGAAGAATGATAAAGCTTCGTTTTTAGCAGCTGTGGGAAGTTTGGTTGGTTATATATCGATTAGCGGTGAAGTGAAAGATAGCGTTATGTATGAGATTGGTGTAATTATTATTACGCTGCTTATGGTGGTTATGAAAGAAAAAGAAGATATAAAGAAGTTAGTAACTTCGGCAATATTTTTATTGATAGAATTTATTATGTTTAAAATACTTGTTGAAAAATTAACAGTACAATCAGCACTTATATTTACTTTAATTGAGATAGCATGTGTTTGTTCAGTATATTATATTATTAGGTATGGAATTATATGCCTTGATAACATAAGAACAAAACATCTTTTTACAAATGAAGAGATAATAAGCATGTCAGTTTTGGTGGCTTTAGTTATTTCAGGAACAAGAAATTTTGATATTTATAATGTATCGATAAGAAACGTTTTAGCTATGGTTTTTGTAATTGCTATTTCATATATAGAGGGAAGTTCAGCAGGAGCAGCTGGTGGTATTGCTATTGGAGCAATCATTGGTATGAATAGCAGCGATGTAATGATTTATATAGGAGTATTTGGATTTTTAGGATTTATAGCAGGAGTTTTTAAGGATTTTGGAAAGTGGATTACTGCAGGAGTATATCTTATTATATTTTTGATAATAATTATTTATTGTAAGAATCATGTTGATTTTAGCCTAATGGAAGCAGCTATAACATGTATTATATTTGCGGGGATACCTAATAAGCTTTACAAGAAAATGGAGTGTGAGTTTAATTGGGATAGAAAGCAATCAGATATTACTAATAGATATATTGAAAAGATGAAGGATATTTTTGTTAAAAAGCTTGAGAATTTTTCAGAAGTTTTGTTTACAATGTCTACTACCCTAAATAATCTTGCTGACAATGACAAACTTACAATGAAGAATAAGAGTTGCAGACTAGTTGAAAATTTGGCCGATAGAGTATGCGGAAAGTGTAATATGAACTCAATATGCTGGAAAAGAGAGATATATTATACTTATGCAGCCTTCGAAGAGCTTATACAAAATTTTCAGGAGGGTATAAATAAAATTCCTGATGAGATTGAGAGAAAATGTGTCAGGAGAAAAGAGCTTATAAAGCATACGGACATGATAATAAATGACTATATAATGAACGAGATGTGGAGAATGCAGGTATGCAGTGGAAGAGAATTTATGTCCGCTCAGGTTAAGAATATAGGTACATCTGTTGAGAATATAATAGATGAATTTAGCAATGAATTAAAGTTTAATGTTGATGTAGAGGAGAAAATAATAAGATTGCTAAATAAGATGGGGATACCATATAAGGATATAATGTGTGTAAATGATAAAAGAAACAGAAATCTTGTAAAGCTTACAATGGAAGCGTGTGGGGGAAGACAGATTTGTGTTAAACATGTACTTCCAGTTATTAATGAGGCTGTAGGAACGCTTATGTGTGTAGGAGATGATGGATGCAGTATATGTCCAGAAACTAATTTATGCAGTGTTACTTTTGAGGAGACGCCTAAGTATTATATATCCTCACAAATAGTAAGAGCTTGCAAAGATGGTGAAGAGGTAAATGGCGATAGTTATAGCTTTGGAAAAGGAAAAGATGGAAACTATAATATAATAATAAGTGATGGTATGGGACATGGAGTTCAAGCGGAAAAAGAAAGTAGAGCAGTTATTGATTTAATAGAAAAATTTAATGAATCAAGTCTTAATAGAACTATGGCTATAAATACAGTTAACTCTATAATGACGCTTAAATTTGAAGAAGATGAGAAATTTTCAACGGTAGATTTGTGTAGCGTGGATTTATACTCTGGTGATGCTGAATTTATAAAGGTTGGAGGAGTAACAAGTTTTATAAAGAAAAAAGATAAAATTGAAGTTATAAATGCTAAGACACTTCCTATAGGAGTACTTGATACAGTTGATATGGAGGTTAATCACAAGAAGGTTGAAAATGGAGACATGATAGTAATGATAAGTGATGGCGTAGTTAATTATGATGACGAGAATGCTGGAAAAGTAAATTGGATAATAGATTTTCTTAAAAATAGTAGTGCAAATAAGCCTAAAGAGTTAGGAGAAGCTATGCTAAAAAAAGCTATAGAACTTTCTGGTGGAAAAGCAAAGGATGATATAACCATAATAATTTCTAAAGTATACAGCTTATATTAATTTTTAATTTGAGGTAAAGTATTTGTAAAAATATGATATAATTATAAAGCATAAATATATTATGGGAGTGTTTTTGTTGATAAATGATGTTATCAATACCATAGAAAAAAATTCTATGATTAAACAAAACGATAGAATTGTTGTAGCAGTTTCAGGAGGCCCAGATTCAATTTGTCTCCTTCATATACTATTTAAGCTTAAGGATAAATTTAATACATCCATTTGCGCTGCACACGTTAATCACTGTATTAGGGGTGAAGCTGCAGATAAAGATGAAGAGTATGTGAAAAAATTTTGTGAGAAACTAGATATACAATTTTATGTGAAAAGAGTAGACGTAAATAAAATAGCACATGAAAAAAAGATATCCTCGGAAATGGCAGGACGAGAGATTCGGTATGCATTTTTTGAGGAGGTTAAAGAAAGGTTTAAGGCAAATAAAATAGCTATTGCACACAATGCAAACGACCAAGCTGAAACTATAATGATGAGAATAATAAGAGGAACAGGAACAGAAGGAATTAAGGGAATAAGGCCTGTTAGAGATGGATACTATATACGACCACTTATTGAAATTAGAAGATCTTCCATAGAAAAGTATTGTGAAGATGAAAAGCTTATGCCTAGGATAGATGCTACTAATCTCGAGAGGGATTATAATAGAAATAAAATCCGCTTAGATTTAATACCATATATAGTGAAGAATTTTAATGAGGATATAGTGGGTGCTTTAAACAGATTAGGAGAGCTTGTTACCATTGACAATGATTATTTAGAAAAACTTGCAAAATCAAAGTATAAGTTGTATTGTAATGAATGTGAAAAACAGGTTATAATAAGTAAAGAGGCATTTTCGAATGATACGGCAATACTATCAAGAATTATAAGAAGAGCTGTATTTTATTTAGTCAATAGTAAGTATAATCTTGAGAAGAAACACATTGACAGTATTATAGGATGCCAGAAAAATACTACAGGAAAGCAAATAAATCTACCCAATAATATGAGGGCATATAATAACTATGGTGATATTTGCCTTAGGATAAAAGAAGATGAAAGCTGCATAGGTAAAAAAGAGTATAATCTTCATATGGATAAACTTAATTCTGTACACGAGGAAAATTTAATTATAGGAATAAGGTTAATACATAATTCAAAAGATATAAGACTAGAGGGAAACAAAAATGTAAAATATTTTGATGCAGATAAAGCGGGAAAATATATAACTTTAAGGTACAGATCTGAAGGAGATAAGTTTATGCCTTTTGGTATGAAAAATAATAAAAAACTAAAGGATATATTTATAAATTTAAAAATACCTAGAGAAGAAAGAAATAAGATTCCTCTCATATGTTTTGGTGGTGAAATAGCTTGGATAACAGGGTTTAAAATAAGTGAAAAATTTAAAATAGATAACAACACTAAAAAAATATTAGAAATAAAAATTGAAAGAGAGGAATAATAATGAGAGAAGACATTAAAGAAGTATTGCTTGACGAAGAGAAAATAAACGAAAAAGTTAAGGAACTTGGCAAAAAGATAAGTGAGGATTACAAAGGAAAGGATCTTATACTTATTGGTATTTTGAAAGGTTCTGTTGTTTTTATGGGTAACCTTGTAAAATACATTGACATTCCTTGTGCTATAGATTTCATGTCAGTTTCAAGTTATGGTAATGGCACATCAACATCTGGAATTGTAAAGGTACTTAAAGATTTAGATTCAGATGTTGAGGGAAAAGATATCTTGATAGTTGAAGACATAATAGACTCAGGAGTAACACTAAAATATCTTATGGGACATATATCAGGGAAGAAACCAAACAGCATAGAAATAATTACATTACTTAATAAACCAGAAAGAAGAAGAGTTGAAATAAATGTAAAATACACAGGATTCATAGTGCCAGATTATTTCCTAGTTGGATATGGACTTGACTATGCAGAAAAATACAGAAATCTCCCATATATTGGGATACTAAAAGATGAAATATATGAATAATTAATGGAATATTATATTGTAAACAGTTTTTTGTTATGATACAATCTTTAAATAACACAATTATATACATAGAGAGGGGGGCCTAGATTGAAAAAAATTTCTAGTGCTACGGTCTGGATTGTAGTGTTTTTAGTGGTCATTTTTACTATTTTGATGCTAGTGCAAGGTGGTAAGGCTACTAATACTGTAAGCTTTGATCAATTTCAAAAGCAGTATATGGGAAATAATATAAAAAGTTTTGAAATGAAAGACGATAAGATGACAGTTGATGGTAAATATAAAGATGGTTCATCTTTTGAAACTATCGTGCCTTTAGAAAGACTCAATCAATTTCTTGCGGATCATCCTACTAATGGTGAAATAGGTGAATCATATGCCGCACCAGCCAATATACCTGTTTGGATAAGTTGGATGCCAACTATAATAATGATTTTGGCTATGGTTGTAATATTAGTGCTTTTCATGCAGCAAACACAAGGTGGTACAGGTAAAGGCGTAATGGGCTTTGGAAAAAGTAGAGCAAAAATGTCATCACCTGATGATTTAAAGCAAAAAGTCACCTTTAAAGATGTTGCGGGGGCTGATGAGGAAAAAGGAGAATTGGAAGAAATAGTTGATTTTCTAAAACAGCCTAAGAGGTATATTGAAATGGGAGCTAGGATACCTAAGGGAGTTCTTCTTGTTGGTCCTCCTGGAACTGGTAAGACACTTTTAGCAAAAGCAGTTTCAGGTGAAGCAGGTGTGCCATTTTTCAGTATATCAGGTTCAGACTTTGTTGAAATGTTTGTTGGTGTAGGAGCTTCTAGAGTAAGAGACCTATTTGAGCAGGCAAAAAAGAATTCTCCATGCATAATTTTTATAGATGAAATAGATGCAGTTGGAAGACAAAGAGGAGCAGGACTAGGTGGAGGACATGATGAAAGAGAACAAACTCTTAATCAGCTTCTTGTTGAAATGGATGGTTTTGGAGTAAATGAAGGTATAATAATACTTGCAGCTACCAATAGACCTGACATATTAGATCATGCACTCTTGAGACCAGGTAGATTTGATAGACAGATTCTTGTTGGTGCTCCAGATGTTAAAGGAAGAGAAGAAATTCTTAAAGTTCATTCTAAAAATAAGAATTTAGATGATTCAATACGTTTAGATGTTTTAGCTAAGAGAACACCTGGATTTACAGGTGCAGATCTTGAGAATTTAATGAATGAAGCAGCACTTTTGGCTGTAAGAAATAAAAAGCCTATAATTGGAATGGAAGAACTTGAAGAAGCAACTACAAGAGTTATTGCAGGACCAGAAAAGAAGAGCAGGGTAATAAGTGAAGAGGATAGAAAGATCACAGCTTATCATGAGGCAGGTCACGCTGTATTGATGGAACTTTTACCTTACTCTGACCCAGTTCATCAAATAAGCATAGTTCCTAGAGGTATGGCAGGTGGATATACAATGCATCTTCCTGAAAAGGATAGTTCATACATGTCTAAGAATAAACTTAAAGATGAAATGGTTGGGCTTCTTGGTGGAAGAATAGCTGAGAAGTTAGTAATAGGAGATATTAGTACTGGTGCTAAAAATGATATAGATAGAGCTACTAGTATAGCTAGAAAAATGGTTATGGAATACGGAATGAGCGACAAACTTGGAACTATAACCTTTGGAAAGGATCAAGACGAAGTATTCCTTGGAAGGGATCTTGGAACTAGTAGAAACTTTAGTGAAGAGATTGCAGCTAAGATAGACAATGAAGTTAAGGAATTAATAGATGAAGCATATACTAAAGCTGAGAATCTATTGAAAGATAATATGTCAAAACTTGATGCAGTAGCTAAGGCTTTACTTGAAAAAGAAAAGTTAGAAGCTGATGAGTTTAAAGAAATATTTGAAAATGCTTAATATACTAAAATAGCGATAAGTAATTTGAGAATGGATAATAATATTATTGAAATAATAAACTTATTACCATTCTCTTAACTTATCGCTATTTTTTTCACTATATTATGGTATAATAGTAAAGGTTAATATAAGTAGTTTATATTTTAAGTTTATTACATATAAAAAGGGGTGCATTTAACTCATGAAAACTGATATTGAAATAGCTCAAGAAGCTAAAATGGAACCTATAGTAAAAATAGCAGAGAAGATTGGTTTAAATGAAGACGATATTGATTTATATGGTAAATATAAGTGTAAAATATCGCTAGATGTATTGAAACAAAACAAGAACAAACAAGATGGTAAATTGGTGTTGGTTACTGCTATAAATCCTACACCAGCTGGTGAGGGAAAATCTACAGTTACAGTGGGACTTGGGGAAGCCCTATGCAAAATGAACAAGAATACAGTGATTGCACTTAGAGAACCTTCTCTTGGACCTGTTTTTGGTATTAAAGGAGGAGCTGCTGGAGGCGGTTACGCTCAAGTAGTACCAATGGAAGATATAAATCTTCATTTTACTGGAGATATGCATGCTATAACTTCAGCAAACAATTTACTCTGCGCAGCTATAGATAACCATATTCACCAAGGAAATAGTTTGAAAATAGACCAAAGAAGAATAGTATTTAAAAGAGTTATGGATATGAATGATAGAGCTCTTAGAAGTATAGTAGTTGGTCTTGGAGGAAAAGTAAATGGTTTTCCAAGAGAAGACGGTTTTATGATAACAGTTGCTTCTGAAATAATGGCTATACTTTGTTTGGCAAATGATCTTATGGATTTAAAAGAGAGAATGGGAAAGATACTAATAGCCTATGATTTGGATGGGAATCCAGTATATTGTAGGGATCTCAAAGTTGAAGGTGCTATGGCTATGCTTATGAAAGACGCAATGAAGCCTAATTTGGTTCAAACGCTTGAGAATACTCCAGCTATAATTCATGGTGGACCTTTTGCAAATATAGCCCATGGATGCAACAGTATCTTAGCTACAAAGATGGCGTTGAAGCTTGGAGATTATGTTATTACAGAGGCAGGTTTCGGTGCAGATTTAGGAGCTGAAAAATTCTTAGATATAAAATGTAGGTACGGAAACTTAAACCCTGATTGCGTTGTATTAGTTGCAACAATTAGAGCACTTAAACATCACGGTGGTGCACTAAAGGAGGATTTAAGTAAACCAAATGCAAAGGTTCTTGAAAAAGGACTATCAAATTTAGGTAAACAAATAGAGAATATAAAGAAATACGGTGTGCCTGTTGTTGTTGCAATAAATAAATTTATAACAGACAGTGAAGAAGAAATAAAATGCATCGAAGAATACTGTAGTAAACAGGGAGTAAAGGTATCGCTTACAGAAGTTTGGGAAAAAGGCGGAGAAGGTGGAACAGATCTTGCAAATAAGGTTTTAGACACTTTAGAAAATGAAAAGAGCAATTTTAAGTATCTATATGATGAAAAGCTAAGTATAAAAGAAAAAATGGATATAATAGCTAAAGAAATATATGGAGCAGATGGAGTTCAGTATACTCCTCAAGCAAACAAACAGATAAAAGAAATTGAGAAATTTAATTTGGATAAACTCCCTATATGTGTTGCGAAAACACAGTATTCTTTATCTGATAATCCAGCTCTTTTAGGAAGACCAACTAACTTTACTATAAATGTTAAGGAAGTAAGAGTATCTAATGGAGCAGGTTTTGTGGTAGTTCAAACCGGAAATATCATGACTATGCCAGGACTTCCAAAGACTCCAGCTGCAAATAAAATGGATATATTTGAAGATGGCTCTATAGTAGGTTTATTTTAAAATTTACTTGACCATACATTTTGAAATTGATAAAATAACTTTATTGAATTTTTCAATATAAGTGCTTTGAAATAAGAGAGCAGCTTTTATGCTGCTCTTATTTTTAAGGAGTGTATTAAAAGTGATTTTAGTTTTAGATGTTGGCAATACTAATATAGTGTTAGGAATATACAATGATACGAAACTTACAGCTGAATGGAGACTATCAACAGATGTATTAAGATCTGCTGACGAATATGGAATTCAAGTAATGAACTTATTTCAACAAGATAAGCTCGATCCAACATTAGTTGAGGGAGTAATAATATCCTCTGTTGTACCTAATATCATGTATTCTTTAGAACATATGATAAGAAAGTACTTTAAGATAAATCCATTAGTTGTTGGACCTGGAATAAAAACAGGAATTAATATTAAATACGATAATCCTAAAGAAGTTGGAGCCGACAGAATTGTAAATGCTGTAGCAGCACATGAAATTTATAAAAGATCTCTTATAATAATAGATTTTGGAACAGCAACTACATTTTGTGCAGTAAGAGAAAATGGAGATTATCTTGGTGGAGCAATATGCCCTGGAATTAAAGTTTCATCAGAGGCTCTTTTTGAAAAGGCAGCTAAGCTTCCAAGAGTAGAGCTCATAAAACCAGCGTATGCTATTTGTAAAAATACTATTTCAAGTATACAATCTGGAATTGTTTATGGATACATAGGTCAGGTAAGATACATAGTTGAAAGAATGAAGGAAGAACTGCAGGAGGAAGGAGAAAAAGAACCTCTTGTAGTTGCGACAGGTGGTCTTGCAAAACTTATAAGTGAAGAGGCTAAAAATGTTGATGTAATAAATCCTTTTTTAACTTTGGAAGGGCTCAGAATAATATATGAAAAAAATAGAGTTAAGGTGATCTAATGAAGGTAGGTAATCTTAGTTTTGAAGGAAATGTGTTTTTAGCACCGATGGCAGGAGTAACAGATATAGTATTTAGAAAGATATGTAAAGGTATGGGAGCAGATCTTACATATACGGAAATGGTAAGTGCAAAAGCTCTTTACTATGGAAGTGAAAATACAGAAGAACTCATGAAGATATCAGATGAAGAAGAGTATGCTGCAGTTCAAATGTTTGGGAGTGAACCAGATATAATGGCAAAGGCATGTGAAAAATTCAATGAAGATGATAAAATTTGCATTATAGATATAAACATGGGATGCCCTGCTCATAAAATAGTTAAAAATGGTGAAGGATCTGCACTTATGAAAAGCCCTAAGCTAGCATATGAGATTGTAAAAGCAGTTAAAAAAGCTTCCAATAAACCTGTAACCGTAAAGTTTAGAAAAGGTTTCGATGAAGATAATATAAATGCTGTAGAATTTGCTAAGGTAATAGAGGATGCAGGAGCAGACATGATAACAGTCCATGGAAGAACAAGAGCTCAGATGTATGAAGGAAAAGCGGATTGGGATATAATAAAGGCGGTCAAAAAATCAGTTAGTATACCTGTAATAGGAAATGGAGATATAGTATCAGGAGAAGATGCTGTTAGAATGTTAGAATATACTAATTGTGATGGTGTGATGGTTGCTAGAGCTGCAATGGGAAATCCATGGATATTTAGAGAGATAAAAGCTGCGATTAATTCAACGCAAATCATAAAACCTACTCCAGTTGAAAAATTAGATATGTGTATATTTCACTATAAAGAAGCAGTAAAATATTATGGTGAAAAAAAAGCAGTACGTGAAATGCGAAAAAATATAGCATGGTACATAAAATCACTAAAAAATTGTACAGATATAAAATGTTTAATAAATTCAGAGGAAAGCAGTGATGAGGTTATTGGTATTCTTGAGCAGTATAGAAAAGATTTTCTTTAAAAATTGTAATTAAAATTATGCACAGGAATAAACATATATAAAACAATATATATTGACAATGCAATAATGCTGTTTTATAATTACCTCAATATATACTGTTACAATAATCTGGGGTATGATTCAATTTTTTGTAGAGGGGAGAAAAACAATGAGTCAGGAAAAAAAATATGTTATTACTTATAAAGGCGTAAAAAAATTAGAGGAAGAATTAGAATATTTAAAAACTACAAAAAGAAAAGAAATAACTGAGAAGATTAAGGTAGCTCTTTCTTTTGGTGATTTAAGTGAGAATTCAGAATATGATGAAGCTAAAAATGATCAGGCATTTGTAGAGGGAAGAATAGCCCAAATAGAAAATATGCTGAAGAATGCTAACGTTATTGATGAGAGTGAGCTCAAAAATGATGTTGTAAGTGTTGGGTCAAAGGTAATGGTTAAAGATTATCAATTTGACGAGGAAATCGAGTTTTCGATTGTAGGTTCTGCAGAAGCTGATCCTATAGAAAACAAAATATCGAATGAATCACCTGTTGGCAGTGCTCTTATCGGTAAAAAGGTAGGAGACGAGATAGAGGTTAATGTGCCTGATGGTGTTGATAAATATAAAATATTAGCTATTAAGTAGAGGTGGGATACAGTAATGTCAAATGATGAAAAGCAATTGACAAAGGAAGAAATGAAGGCAATTAAGCTTCAAGCAAAAGAAGAAGCTAAGATGAACGATCTTTTAAAAGAGAGAAGGCAAAAACTTTCCGATGCACAAGAAAGAGGAAAGGATCCTTTTGATGTATATAAAGTTGAAAGAACACACACATCAAAACAAATCGTTGATAATTATGATGAGCTAGAGGATAAAATTGTAACTGTAGCTGGAAGACTTATGTCGAAAAGAGTTCACGGTAAAGCAGGATTTTCCGACATATATGATAGATACGGCAAAATACAACTTTATCTTAAAATTGACGATGTTGGAGAAGAGAAATTAAAAGAATTTAAAACCTTCGATATAGGAGATTTCGTTGTAATAACGGGAAAAGTTTTTAAAACTAAGACAGGGGAAATTACTTTACATGTAACTAAGCTTGAGCTTATTGCAAAATCATTAAAACCTCTTCCTGAAAAGTTTCATGGACTTAAAGATCCAGATTTAAAGTATAGACAAAGATATGTAGATCTAATTATAAATCAAGATGTAAGAGAAACATTCATGAAAAGAACAGCAATTATAAAGGCTGTAAGAGAGTTCTTGGATAATAAGGATTATTTAGAAGTAGAAACACCTGTATTGTCAACTATTGCTAGTGGTGCATCTGCTAGGCCGTTTTCAACACACCATAATGCTCTTGATTTAGATATGCATTTAAGAATAGCTACAGAGCTTTATTTAAAAAGATTAATAGTGGGTGGATTTGAAAAAGTTTACGAAATAGGTAAAGACTTTAGAAATGAAGGAATAGACGTAAGACATAATCCAGAGTTTACAATGATTGAATTATATGAAGCATATGCTGATTATAATGATATGATGGAAATTACGGAGAATATGGTTGCATATGCATGTCAAAAAGTAAATGGAACTACAAAAATAACTTATGAAGGAACGGAAATAGATTTAACACCTCCATGGAGAAGAGTAACTATGGTGGATATAGTTAAAGAACATTCTGGAATAGATTTTTCTACAGTAAAGACTGATGAGGAAGCAAGGGAAATTGCAAAAGAAAAGAAATTAGAGTTAAAGAAGGAATTAAAAGATTGTACAAAGGGAGACATTCTAAACGCTTTATTTGAAGAATATGGTGAAAAGAAGCTAATACAGCCTACTTTTGTATGTGATTATCCTGTAGAAATTTCACCTCTTACAAAGAAAAAGAGAGGAAATCCAGAGTACACCGAAAGATTTGAAGGATTTATATATGGTAGAGAAATATGTAATGCATATTCTGAGCTTAATGATCCTATAGTACAAAAGGATAGATTTATGCAGCAGCTTAAAGAAAGAGAATTGGGTGACGATGAAGCATATCAGATGGATGATGACTTCATAAATGCACTTGAAATAGGTATGCCTCCTACAGGGGGAATGGGAATGGGAATGGATAGATTAGTAATGTTCCTTACAGATTCACCATCTATAAGAGACGTAATATTATTCCCAACAATGAAACCAACACCAAATAGAGATTAGTAATAAAAGACGGCAGAAAGCTTAAATAGTGTCTGCCGTCTTTTATTTATGGGTGCTTTGGAATGCTATACCTATGTAACTAATTGAAAAAAAGCTATTAAATATGATTTAAGGAAAAAAAGTTTAAAAAAAGTGTTGACATTATGTGTGGATATGATATAATAATATTCGTAGTCAAGACATGGAACATTCCGCGATAGCTCAACGGTGGAGCACTCGGCTGTTAACCGATAGGTTGAAGGTTCGAATCCTTTTCGCGGAGCCATTTTATTTTTTGATAATTTAATATCTATACAATGACAAAGATAGAAATTGTATTTTCTTCAAAGAGAGGCTGTGGAGGGTGTAAACGGTCAAGAAAATTCAGTAGTGGAGTCTTTCGAGTATTTTTAAAAGAAAAGCAGGGCTATTGCCAATAAGGGTGGAACCGCGGAAGTAATTTCGTCCCTTTGAGGTGATAGTCTTTTTTATTTTTATAAAATTATATTAGGAGGTAAAAGCAAATGAAAGATGAAAAGACTATGGACAAAATAGTTTCTTTGGCGAAAAATAGAGGATTTGTTTTTGCTGGATCTGAAATATACGGTGGTCTTGCAAATTCATGGGATTATGGTCCTCTAGGTGTGGAACTGAAAAACAATGTAAAAAAATTATGGTGGAAAAAGTTTGTGCAGGATAATACATATAATGTAGGACTTGATTGTGCTATATTAATGAACAGCGAAGTTTGGGTAGCGTCTGGTCATCTTGGAGGCTTTTCAGATCCTCTAATGGACTGTAAAGAATGTAAATCAAGGTTTAGAGCAGATAAAATTGTTGAGGACTATTTAACAGAGCAGGGAGCCGAAGTGGCGAGTGCTGATGGATGGTCAAATGAAAAACTAGAAAACTTCATAAAGGATAAACATATTAAATGTCCTAAATGTGGTAAAGAGAACTTTACTAGTATCAGAAAGTTTAATCTTATGTTTAAAACTTTCCAAGGAGTAACAGAAGATGCTTCATCAGAAATATACTTAAGACCAGAAACAGCACAAGGTATATTTGTTAACTTTAAAAATGTTCAGAGATCATCAAGAAAAAAAGTTCCTTTTGGAATAGGACAGATAGGTAAAGCTTTTAGAAATGAAATAACACCTGGAAACTTTACATTCAGAACTAGAGAATTTGAGCAAATGGAATTAGAGTTTTTCTGTAAACCTGGAACAGATTTAGAGTGGTTTAAATATTGGAAAGATTATTGCTGGAGTTTCTTGTTGGATTTAGGCATTAATAAAGAAAATTTAAGATTTAGGGATCATTCAGCAGAAGAATTAGTATTCTATAGTAAAGCAACTTCAGATATAGAGTATAAATTCCCATTTGGTTGGGGCGAGCTTTGGGGCGTAGCTGATAGAACAGATTATGACCTTAAGAAACATATGGACCATTCAGGAGAGGATATGAATTATTTAGATCCATCAACTAATGAGAAATATGTTCCATATGTAATAGAGCCTTCTTTAGGAGCAGATAGAGTTGCACTTGCATTTTTAATTGATGCCTACGATGAAGAAGAACTTGAAGGTGGAGATCAAAGAATAGTATTACATTTTCATCCACAAATTGCACCTATTAAAGCTGCAGTTCTTCCTTTAAGTAAGAAGTTATCTGAAAAAGCTTTAGATGTATATAGTAAGATTAGTTCTAAATTTAACATTGAATATGATGAAACAGGAAGTATTGGTAAGAGATATAGAAGACAGGATGAAATAGGAACACCTTATTGTATAACTGTTGATTTTGACACTTTAGAAGATGAAGCGGTTACTATAAGAGATAGAGACAGCATGAGTCAGGTAAGAGTTAAAATTGAAGAGTTAGAAAAATACTTAGAAGAAAAAATAAAATAGATTATTTAATAAAGTAAAGGATTTTCTTATAAAAACTGTTGAGGTTTGTAATATAGAAAGTCCTTTATTTTAAAAGCTTGTACAAAAAGAAAAAGCCGGATACTAAAATCCGGCAAAATAGGGTTTAATCATGGGGATATGTTATATGTTCAATTAAAACTTGGGGAATTATATTAATGTTTTCCTTACGGCACTTCTATATTATAGCACAATATATTAATATTTTTCAATACTTTACATAAAAAATATATATTTTTTATGTAAAGTGTCACTATAAAGCAATTACTGTTAATATTTTAGATGTAAAATTTCTATTTGTTATAGTTTTGTAAAGTGATATAATTGAATCTGAAATGGGAGGATTTAGCGATATGAAAAGAGATTTTAATGAATTTGTGAAATTTATAAAAAATAAAAAAACTGCAGTTGTTGGAATGGGAATAAGTAATAGACCACTTATACATTTTCTAAGTAAATTAGGAGCTGAGATAACTGCGTTTGATAGAAAAACAAAAGAAGAATTAGGTGATGAAGTAATTAATGAATTTTCAAGTGAGAACGTAAAGTTTGAGCTTGGAGAGAATTATTTATCTGCATTAAAAGGCTTTGATGTAGTATTTAAAACACCGTCCATGAGAATAGACAGCGAAGCATTAGTGAAAGCAAAACAAGAGGGTGCATATATAACATCAGAAATGGAAGAGTTTATAAAATATTGCCCAGCTAAAATTTTTGGTGTAACAGGTAGCGATGGAAAGACTACAACTACTACACTTATATATAATATGCTTAAAGAAGAAGGTTATAAAACGTGGGTTGGAGGTAATATAGGAACACCTTTGTTTTCAAAAATAAAAGAGGTTTCTACAAAGGATAAAGTAGTATTAGAATTATCTAGTTTTCAACTTATGACAATAGATGTTTCACCTGAAGTAGCAGTTGTTACAAATCTTAGTCCTAATCATCTTGATATACACAAGAACATGGAGGAATATATAAATGCAAAGAAAAATATATTTACCCATCAAAGCAAAGGTAATGTTCTGATAATAAACAGAGACAACGAAATAACAAATAATATGGAGAGCGAAGCTTTAGGAGATTTGTTGAAATTTAGCAGAAACGAAAAGGTCAAAAATGGAGCATATTATAATAAACAAGATGGAAATATATATTTATTTGAAAATAAAATATGCAACAAGGATGATATAAAAATAAAGGGAATGGATAATGTAAAAAACTTTATGGCAGCGTTTTGTGCAGTGAGCAAGGATGTGTCAAAAGAAAGTATGATAAAAGTAGCAATGAATTTTGCTGGAGTAGAGCATAGGCGTGAATTTGTAAGAGAATTAGATGGAGTAAAGTATTATAATGATTCAATAGCATCAAGTCCTACAAGAACTATTTCAGGACTTAATGCTTATGAAAGACCAGTTATACTTATAGCAGGAGGATATGATAAACACATTCCTTTTGAGCCACTTGCAGAAAAAGGGTATGACAAAATAAAGGTACTAATTTTAATGGGAGCTACAAAGAATAAAATAAAAGAAACTTTTGACAAGGTTATTTGTGAGAAAAATATAAAATTACCTATAATACTATCAGATAATTTAGAAGAGGCTGTATGTGAAGCTAAAAAGGTAGCTACTAATGGGGATATTGTAACATTATCACCAGCATGTGCAAGCTTTGATTCTTTTCCTAATTTTGAAGTGAGAGGTAATAAGTTTAAAGAAATAGTAAACAACTTAAAGTAGGAAAAACAAAAAAATATAAATTTTAAACTTTTTTAAAAAATACTGTTGACAAACATATTTAAATGATCTATAATATCTTACTGTAAGTTGTTTGCTACGGTTTAGCCTAGCAAGTGATTTAACTAACAATATTTAAATTGTTGCTAGGAAATGGATCTTTAGCTCAGTTGGTTAGAGCAACCGGCTCATAACCGGTCGGTCCGGGGTTCGAGTCCCTGAAGGTCCACCATGGGGGATTAGCTCAGCTGGGAGAGCACCTGCCTTGCACGCAGGGGGTCAAGAGTTCGAATCTCTTATTCTCCACCAAAAAGAACAGTCAGTGATGGCTGCTCTTTTTTTTATATAATAGTATAAGAAGGTAAAAACAAGGCATACTAAGTTTATATTTGTTTTTTAGTATACCTTGTTTTGTCGTTTTAGGGTCTTATTTTCAAAATTATGTCATAAACTACTCCTTGAGTATCAATATAAGAAATATTGAGTATAATGTAAAAAAACAGAGAGAAAGAGGTATATTTATCTTAAATGATGTTAATAATAAAAGTATATAATACACTATGTGATATTATATTACATGTCGCCGCACTAAGCGACAACATTCAATCTTAAAAACGAAAAAAGTAGTTGACAAGATTAAATGTAGATGTTATTATAATTAAGCTGTCTGAGTGCAGCGAACAATTGAACTTTTAAAATTAAACAGAGAATTAAAGAACCAGCAATTCTTTTGAATAGAATTTATTCTATTTAAATAAATTTAGCGATGAGCTAAAGGAATACAGATTAGCATCTGTATTATATCAAAACTTTTAAATTGAGAGTTTGATCCTGGCTCAGGACGAACGCTGGCGGCGTGCTTAACACATGCAAGTCGAGCGGGGAACTTCGGTTCCCAGCGGCGGACGGGTGAGTAACACGTGGGTAACCTACCTCATAGTGGGGAATAGCCTTTCGAAAGGAAGATTAATACCGCATAATACTCGAGAATCGCATGATTCTTGAGCCAAAGGATTTATTCGCTATGAGATGGACCCGCGGCGCATTAGCTTGTTGGTGAGGTAACGGCTCACCAAGGCTTCGATGCGTAGCCGACCTGAGAGGGTGATCGGCCACATTGGAACTGAGACACGGTCCAGACTCCTACGGGAGGCAGCAGTGGGGAATATTGCACAATGGGGGAAACCCTGATGCAGCAACGCCGCGTGAGTGATGAAGGTCTTCGGATCGTAAAACTCTGTCTTATGGGACGATAATGACGGTACCATAGGAGGAAGCCACGGCTAACTACGTGCCAGCAGCCGCGGTAATACGTAGGTGGCAAGCGTTGTCCGGATTTACTGGGCGTAAAGGATGTGTAGGCGGATATTTAAGTGAGATGTGAAATCCCCGGGCTTAACTTGGGGGCTGCATTTCAAACTGGATGTCTGGAGTGCAGGAGAGGAAGGCAGAATTCCTAGTGTAGCGGTGAAATGCGTAGAGATTAGGAAGAATACCAGTGGCGAAGGCGGCCTTCTGGACTGTAACTGACGCTGAGGCATGAAAGCGTGGGGAGCAAACAGGATTAGATACCCTGGTAGTCCACGCCGTAAACGATGAATACTAGGTGTAGGAGGTATCGACTCCTTCTGTGCCGCAGTTAACACAATAAGTATTCCGCCTGGGAAGTACGGTCGCAAGATTAAAACTCAAAGGAATTGACGGGGACCCGCACAAGCAGCGGAGCATGTGGTTTAATTCGAAGCAACGCGAAGAACCTTACCTAGACTTGACATCTCCTGAATTAGTCCGTAATGGATGAAGTCCCTTCGGGGACAGGATGACAGGTGGTGCATGGTTGTCGTCAGCTCGTGTCGTGAGATGTTGGGTTAAGTCCCGCAACGAGCGCAACCCTTATCATTAGTTGCTAACATTTAGTTGAGCACTCTAGTGAGACTGCCCGGGTTAACCGGGAGGAAGGTGGGGATGACGTCAAATCATCATGCCCCTTATGTCTAGGGCTACACACGTGCTACAATGGTGGGGACAAAAAGATGCAATACCGCAAGGTGGAGCAAAACTCAAAACCCCATCCCAGTTCGGATTGTAGGCTGAAACTCGCCTACATGAAGCCGGAGTTGCTAGTAATCGCGAATCAGAATGTCGCGGTGAATACGTTCCCGGGTCTTGTACACACCGCCCGTCACACCATGAGAGTCGGCAACACCCGAAGCCCGTGAGGTAACCTTTTGGAACCAGCGGTCGAAGGTGGGGTTGATAATTGGGGTGAAGTCGTAACAAGGTAGCCGTAGGAGAACCTGCGGCTGGATCACCTCCTTTCTAAGGAGTCGACATGGAAATGTAATTTCCATGAAGGTTCTTTGTTCTCTGTTTAATTTTGAGAGTTTAATTCTCTCTAAATTTGTACTTTGAAAATTGCATAGTAATCAATATAGAGTAATACTCTAAAGCAAGGCAAAGTTAATTCTTTGTTGTTTGAATTTAAATATATTTACTTAAGGTCAAGCTACAAAGGGCGCATGGTGAATGCCTTGGCACTAGGAGCCGATGAAGGACGTGATAAGCTGCGATAAGCTTCGGGTAGGCGCAAATAGCCTGTGAACCGAAGATTTCCGAATGAGGAAACTCTCATGGGTAACCCCATGAACTGTATACTGAATTCATAGGTATATAGAGGTAAACCCGGGGAACTGAAACATCTAAGTACCTGGAGGAAGAGAAAGAAAAATCGATTTCCTTAGTAGCGGCGAGCGAAACGGAAAGAGCCCAAACCGGAAACTTGTTTCCGGGGTTGCGGTCAGATCATTAAGGCTTTATATCTTAACCGAAGATTTCTGGAAAGTTAAACCATAGAAGGTAATAGTCCTGTAGGTAAAAAGAGAAAAAAGCCCGATCTGTACCAGAGTACCACGAGACACGTGAAACCTTGTGGGAAGCTGGGAGGACCACCTCCCAAGGCTAAATACTACCTAGTGACCGATAGTGAAGAAGTACCGTGAGGGAAAGGTGAAAAGAACCCCAGGAGGGGAGTGAAATAGAACCTGAAACCGTGTGTCCACAACCGATCAAAACACGTTAATGTGTGATGATGTGCTTTTTGTAGAACGAGCCAGCGAGTTACGGTATGCAGCAAGGTTAAGCACTTAAGGTGCGCAGCCGAAGGGAAACCAAGTCTGAATAGGGCGTATAGTTGCATGCTGTAGACCCGAAACCGGGTGACCTATCCATGGCCAGGGTGAAGCGGAAGTAAAATTCCGTGGAGGCCCGAACCACAATGGTGTTGAAAAACCATGGGATGAGCTGTGGATAGGGGAGAAATTCCAATCGAACTCGGATATAGCTGGTTCTCCTCGAAATAGCTTTAGGGCTAGCGCCATGAATGAGTACCGGAGGTAGAGCACTGAATGAGGTAGGGGCTGACAACAGTTACCGAACTTTATCAAACTCCGAATGCTGGATACTTGAATCATGGTAGTCAGACTGCGAATGATAAGATCCGTAGTCAAAAGGGAAACAGCCCAGATCACCAGCTAAGGTCCCAAAGTATAGATTAAGTGGTAAAGGATGTGGGATTTCTAAGACAACTAGGATGTTGGCTCAGAAGCAGCCATACATTAAAAGAGTGCGTAATAGCTCACTAGTCAAGAGATCCTGCGCCGAAAATGTCCGGGGCTAAAATCTAACACCGAAGCTGTGAACTTGTACTTCGTACAAGTGGTAGAGGAGCATCCTGTATGGGCTGAAGTCGTACCGAAAGGAGCGGTGGACTGTACAGGAGAGAGTATGCTGGCATAAGTAGCGAGAACTAAGTGAGAATCTTAGTGGTCGAAAACCTAAGGTTTCCTGGGGAAGGTTCGTCCGCCCAGGGTAAGTCGGGACCTAAGCCGAGGCCGAAAGGCGTAGGTGATGGACAATCGGTTGATATTCCGATACCGCAGAGTAACGTTATGAGAAATGGGATGACGCAGGAGGATAGGATATGCGTACGTTATTGGAAGTACGTCTAAGCACTGAGGATGAAAGATAGGAAAATCCGTCTTTCGTTAAGTCTGGGGTGTAATGGTGAGGTAGTTTACTACCGAAATATCTGATTTCATGCTGCCAAGAAAAGTCTCTATCCAGGAGCTCTGTGCCCGTACCGCAAACCGACACAGGTAGGTGAGGAGAGAATCCTAAGACCATCGGAAGAATTGCTGTTAAGGAACTCGGCAAATTGACCCCGTAACTTCGGGAGAAGGGGTGCCTACGAGAGTAGGTCGCAGAGAATAGGCCCAAGCAACTGTTTATCAAAAACACAGGTTTCTGCTAAAGCGAAAGCTGAAGTATAGGAGCTGACGCCTGCCCGGTGCTGGAAGGTTAAGGGGAATGCTTAGCGCAAGCGAAGGCATGAACTTAAGCCCCAGTAAACGGCGGCCGTAACTATAACGGTCCTAAGGTAGCGAAATTCCTTGTCGGGTAAGTTCCGACCCGCACGAATGGCGTAATGATTTGGGCACTGTCTCAACAGCAAATCCGGCGAAATTGTAGTGCAAGTGAAGATGCTTGCTACCCGCGATTGGACGGAAAGACCCCGTAGAGCTTTACTGTATCTTAGCATTGAATCTCGGTATTGTCTGTACAGAATAGGTGGGAGACTTGGAAGCAGTTCCGTCAGGGATTGTGGAGTCGTCTTTGGGATACCACCCTGACAGTACTGGGGTTCTAACCGGAGGCCATGAAACTGGTCACGGGACATAGCTAGGAGGGCAGTTTGACTGGGGCGGTCGCCTCCTAAAAAGTAACGGAGGCGCCCAAAGGTTCCCTCAGCGCGGTTGGAAACCGCGCGTAGAGTGCAAAGGCAGAAGGGAGCCTGACTGCGACACAAACAAGTGGAGCAGAGACGAAAGTCGGGCTTAGTGATCCGGTGACACCTCGTGGGAGGGTCATCGCTCAACGGATAAAAGCTACCTCGGGGATAACAGGCTGATCTCCCCCAAGAGTCCACATCGACGGGGAGGTTTGGCACCTCGATGTCGGCTCGTCGCATCCTGGGGCTGAAGTAGGTCCCAAGGGTTGGGCTGTTCGCCCATTAAAGCGGCACGCGAGCTGGGTTCAGAACGTCGTGAGACAGTTCGGTCCCTATCCGTCGCGGGCGAAGGAAATTTGAGAGGAGCTGTCCTTAGTACGAGAGGACCGGGATGGACTGACCTCTGGTGTACCAGTTGTCTTACCAAAGGCACGGCTGGGTAGCTATGTCGGGAAGGGATAAACGCTGAAGGCATCTAAGCGTGAAGCCCACCTCAAGATTAGATTTCCCATAACATAAGTTAGTAAGACCCCTGTAAGAACAACAGGTGATAGGTCAGAGGTGTAAGAATGGTAACATTTTAAGCTGACTGATACTAATAGGTCGAGGGCTTGACCAATATAAAGGTAAATATATTAAGATTACTATGCAATTTTGAAAGTACAAAGTACTTTCGAAAACTAAATAAATTAATCCGGTGACCATAGCTTGGTTGTAACACCCGTTCCCATACCGAACACGAAGGTTAAGAACCAAAGCGCCGATGGTACTGCAGGGGCAGCCCTGTGGGAGAGTAGGTCATTGCCGGGTAAAATGTTATTCCGCGATAGCTCAACGGTGGAGCACTCGGCTGTTAACCGATAGGTTGAAGGTTCGAATCCTTTTCGCGGAGCCATTTTATTTTTTGAATAATTATGAATGTACAGGGTGGTTTTATTATATTTAAACCATCCATTTTTGTTTTTTTGTTTTGATTGAAACATTTATGAATATTAAATCTATAATTGCAAAAAATATTATAAACTATAGGGAGGAATAAACAAATGACAGAGTACCAATTAAAGATTAATGATAAAATAAATTTAAGCGATTATAGTAATATTCATGATTACATGGAATTTATAAATAAGGATGATAAATTTACTATAGTAATGGAAAATGGAGATAAAAAAAATGTTGATATAATATGTAATATGCTTGAAAATAATAAGTTTCAAATAAAGCAAAGATACGTAGATAAAAATGGTAAGTGCAATATTAAAGCGCTTAAAATGAATAGATAGATTTATATAGTTCTTGTTTGAATTTTAGAAGAAGAAAAAATGGACAAATAGAAATAGGGTTTAATAGTAAGTATTTAATTTGTATATGTTTATAAAAAGATAATTAGATATTTAGATTAGAACTCTATTTTTATCTTTTAACCTAAAATGGAAGATAAAAAATTATTATGATATAGTATTGAAAAATACAAAATTATGTTATATAATAAAGTCAAAGAAAGTCAAAGTAAAGTTAATATAAAGGGGAAAACATAATGCGATTATCTGATATAATAGAAGAATTTTTAAAGGAATTGATTGCTGAAAACACTGAAAATGAGCTGGAAATACAGAGAAATGAATTAGCTAATCACTTTAGTTGTGCTCCTTCTCAAATAAATTATGTTTTAACAACTAGATTTACTACGGATAAGGGATACTATATAGAAAGTAGGCGTGGTGGAGGCGGATGCATAAGAATTCGTAAAGTTGAATATAGAGAAAATGAAAAAAAGCCGTTTATAAATTCTATTGTGGATAGAATAAAAAATAGTATAACTTATGATGCTGGATGTAAGATAATAGATGGTCTTTTTGATATGAATCTTTTAACATCTAGGGAAGTGGCAATAATAAAGGCCTGTATAAATGATAGAGCATTATTATATGCGGGCGATAAAAGGAATGAGTTGAGAGCCCAAATCATGAAATCTGTGCTTATTATTTTGTCTGTATAATATATTGAAAGGTTGGTGAAAATTATGATATGTGAGGTTTGTCATAAAAATGAGGCTAATGTTCATATAACACAAATAATAAATGGAGATAAAAGAGAATTAAATGTATGTGAAAACTGTGCTCAAAATATTCAAGGAGTTAATATAGCTTCTGATATTGACTTTATTTCTCCATTCTCTTTTCAAAATATTTTAAGTGGAATAATGGATTATATTGGAGGTAGTTCTCAAAGCACTAAATGTGAAGAATTGGTATGTAAAAATTGTGGAACTACTTATAGTGAATTTAAAGATAAAGGATTATTTGGATGTAGCGAATGCTACAAATACTTTAATTCAATGTTATTACCTATTATAAATAGGGTTCAAGGCAACGTTGAACACAACGGTAAAATACCTAAAAAAGCAGGAAGAAAAATAATAAATAAAAATAATATACTAAAACTTAAGGCAGAACTTCAAAAAGCTGTGCTTGAAGAAGAGTATGAAAAAGCAGCAGAACTTAGGGATAAAATAAAAAGCCTTCAAGAAAAAGATGGAGGTGAAAAATGATATGAAAAATTGGCTTAATAGCGATTTAAAAGACAATGATATAGTAATAACAACAAGAATTAGGCTAGCTAGAAATATAAAAGGAATACCTTTTCCAGATAAATTATCCGATGATGAAGGAAGAGATGTAGTAAAAAAAATTAAAGATACACTTATCGTTTCTAATGATGGAAAAGAAAATTTTACATGTATAGATTTATGGAAAAATGACAACAATTGTAATGCAGAGTATCTTGAAAAACATTTAATAAGTAAAAAACTTATAGAAAATTATAATAGATCAGCATTTATACTAAATAAGGATGAGACTATAAGTGTAATGGTAAATGAAGAAGACCATTTAAGACTTCAGGCAATAACTGCTGGGCTAAATTTGGAAGAAGCATACGAATGTATAGATAGAATTGATGACAAAATTGAGGAAAACTTAGATTATGCATTTGATGAGAAAATAGGATATTTGACTGCATGCCCAACAAATATAGGAACTGGCATGAGGGCATCTGTGATGATTCATCTTCCAGCATTATCAATGAATAATGAGATGCCAAGAATATTAAATGCGTTATCCCAAATAGGAATTACTATAAGAGGTCTTTGGGGAGAAGGTTCTAAGGCTATTGGTAGTTTGTATCAAATATCAAATCAAATTACTTTGGGTATGAGTGAAAATGACATTATATCAAATTTAAAAACTGTTGTTGAACAAATTATTAACCAAGAAAATTTATCAAGAGAACAACTGATGAAAAAGTACAAATATGAATTAGAAGATAAAATAGCTAGATCACTTGGAATACTTAAAAACTCCGTAATTCTAGACAGTAATGAATGCTTAAATCTTATTTCGAATGTAAGAATGGGTGTAGAAATAGGAATTATAAATGATATAAGTAAAAAATCATTAAACAATTTGTTAGTTAATACGCAAAGGGCAACACTACAGGAGATTTATAATAAAGAATTATCTAAGAAAGAAGAAAATATAAAGCGAGCCCTTTATGTAAGAGAAAATTTAAGGTAGGTGAATATTTATGATGTTTGGTAGATTTTCCGACAGAGCTCAAAAAATGATTTATTATGCTCAGGAGGAAGCACAAAATTTCAAACATGGATATGTTGGAACAGAGCATATACTTCTTGGCATTTTAAGAGATGAAAATGGGAAAGCTCAATCTCTCTTAGCCAATATGGGAGTTACAATAGAAAAGGTAAGAAGGCTTATAGAGGAGTATGAAGGTTTTGGGGATTCTGATCTTTACAAAGAAGAACCACCTCTTACACCTAGGACTAAAAGGCTTTTGGAAATAAGTTTACTTGAAGCTAGAAATTTAAACCATAACTATATAAACCCAGAACATGTACTATTAGCACTTATAAGAGAAAGTGAAGGAGTAGCATTTACTATTCTTGGTAATCTTGGAGTAGATTTTGAAAGACTTAGAAAAGAAATTTTAGATAGTTTATCTGGTAGAGAAGAGAACACGGGAATAAAAACAAGTTTTAGTTCAAATACTTCAGTTACGCCAACATTGAATCAATACGGAACTGATTTAACACAAATGGCATTAGAAGGAAAGTTGGATCCTGTTATTGGAAGAGATAATGAGACGCAAAGAATATTAGAAATACTTTGTAGGAGAACCAAAAACAATCCATGTCTTATAGGTGATCCAGGAGTTGGTAAAACGGCTATCGCAGAAGGCTTAGCTCAAAAGATAGTTGAGGGTAATATCCCAGAAATACTTAAAGATAAAAGAGTTATTACTTTGGATGTATCATCGTTAGTTGCGGGGTCAAAATACAGAGGAGAATTCGAGGAAAGACTTAAGAAAGTTATGACAGAGATAAAGGCGGCTAAAAATGTAATACTTTTTATTGATGAGATTCATACTATTGTTGGTGCAGGTGGAGCTGAAGGTGCAATTGATGCATCAAATATTTTAAAACCTTCACTTGCTAGAGGAGAAATTCAGTGTATTGGTGCGACTACAACAGAGGAATATAGAAGATATATAGAAAAAGATGCAGCTCTTGAAAGAAGATTTCAGCCAGTAGATGTAGGAGAGCCTAGTAAAGAAGAAGCAGTTCAAATACTTGAGGGACTTAGGGACAAATATGAAGCTCATCATGGAGTAAAAATCACAGATGATGCAATAGAGGCAGCAGTAAATCTTTCAACAAGATATATACAAGATAGATTTTTACCGGATAAGGCTATAGATTTAATAGATGAGGCAGCTGCAAAAGTTAGAATTCAAAACCTTACAGCACCGCCAGATTTAAAAAATCAAGAAGAAGAGCTAGAAAAAACTACACGAGAAAAATCAGATGCGATAAGACTTCAGGACTTTGAAAAAGCAGCTAAACTTAGAGATAAAGAAAAGAAGTTGAGAATTGCTATTGAAGAATTTAAAAAGAATTGGAAAAATACAAGTGATAACGAAAATTATATAGTAACACAAAAGCAGGTTGCTGCAGTTGTTGCTAAGTGGACCAGTATACCAGTTGAAAAACTCACAGAGAAAGAATCAGAAAGGTTACTTAAACTTGAAAGTATACTTCATAAAAGAGTTATAGGTCAAGAAGAAGCAGTTGAGTATGTTTCAAGAGCAGTACGAAGAGCTAGAGTTGGTCTTAAGGATCCTAAAAGACCAATAGGTTCATTTATATTCTTAGGGCCAACAGGCGTGGGAAAAACTGAATTATCAAAGGCATTAGCTGAAGCTATGTTTGGTGATGAGAATAATATTATAAGAATTGATATGTCAGAATACATGGAAAAACATACGGTATCTCGTCTTGTGGGTTCTCCTCCAGGATATGTAGGGTATGATGAAGGCGGACAACTTACTGAGAAAGTAAGAAGAAAACCTTATTCCGTAGTGCTTTTTGATGAAATAGAGAAAGCTCACCCAGATGTATTTAATATATTACTGCAAATTCTTGATGACGGAAGACTTACCGATTCTAAAGGAAAGACTGTAAGTTTCACTAATACAATAATAATAATGACTTCAAATGTTGGAGCTTCTACAATAAGAAAACAAAAGACTTTAGGATTTGAAACGGCAAAAGATGCAGTAAGACAAGAATATGACAAAATGAAAGAAAACATTATGGAGGAACTTAAAAATTCATTTAGACCTGAATTTTTAAATAGAATAGATGAAATAGTTGTGTTCCATAAGCTGGAGGAAAAAGATCTTAGACAAATAGTAAAACTTATGCTTGAATCAGTAAAAGGAAGATTAAAGGAACAAAATATAAAAATTAATTTTACGGAAAAAGCGGAAGAAGTTCTAGCAGAAAAGGGATTTGATCCGACTTATGGGGCAAGGCCTTTAAGAAGAACTATAATAAAAGCTGTTGAAGATAAACTTTCAGAAGAGATATTAAAGGGAACAATAAGTAAAAATGATAATATTTCCGTAGATGTGGATAAAGATAAAGAGTTACTATTTACAAAAGCTTAATAGTTTATAAATGTTTAAGTGACAGGTTGTTAGTCATTTGGTATAAGATAGTATACCATGATAGCATCTGTCACTTATTAATTTTATATGAACTAAGTAAATTGGGCTATTGTATATGTTTATTTTACTGACAAATAAGTGAAAAGTATTGTATAATTATTTATGTACTAATAGGAGTGATTAAGATGAGCAAAGTAAAAAGTTTTTTTGTGTGTCAGGAATGTGGGTATCAGTCAGTAAAATGGCTAGGAAAATGTCCTTCATGTAATAGTTGGAATAGCTTTGTTGAAGAAGAAAGAGTAGAAAACAAAAAAGCAAGTAAGATCACATTAAATAGTGAACCTAAATGTATAAATAATATAAAATCAGGACAGTATGAAAGATATGATACAAATAATACAGAGTTAAACAGAGTACTTGGTGGAGGACTTGTTAAGGGTTCAATTACACTTATATCTGGTGCGCCAGGTATAGGAAAATCAACACTCTTATTGCAAATCTGTCAAGATATAGCTTTAAAATATGGAAAAGTACTTTATGTTTCAGGAGAAGAATCTGAACATCAAATAAAAATGCGTGGAGATAGACTAGGAGTGACTTCAGCTAATATATATATATTAGCTGAAACCAATATGGAGAGTATAGAGAGACATGTTGAAAATATAAAACCTGCTTTTGTTATAATAGATTCAATACAAACTCTGTATAAAGACCAGATAACTTCTGCACCTGGAAGTGTATCACAGGTTAGAGAGTGTGCTAATGATATTATGAGAATAGCGAAGACGGATAATATACCTTTCTTTATTGTAGCACATGTAACAAAGCAGGGGGAGCTTGCAGGACCAAGGGTATTAGAACATATTGTAGATACAGTACTTACTTTTGAGGGACAAAGAACAGAAGAATTTAGAATACTTAGAACGGTAAAAAATCGTTTCGGAACAACAAGTGAAATAGGTGTTTTTGAAATGAAGGAAGAGGGACTTGAGCAAATACACAATCCTTCAAGTTTATTTTTAGAGGAGACAAATTTTAATCAGGAAGGATCAGTTGTAATAGGTATTATGGAAGGAACAAGACCAATTCTTGTTGAAATACAAGCGTTAGTTTCAAAAACAAATGCTGTAATGCCTAGAAGAACTTCTGTGGGAATCGATAGTTCAAGGTTAAATTTAATTTTAGCGGTGTTAGAGAAAAAACTTAAGGTGCCATTCTATAATTGTGATGTTTATGTAAATGTTGTAGGTGGGCTAAATATAGAAGGAACTTATGGAGATCTGGGATTAGCACTTGCTCTAGTTTCTAGTGTTAAGGGAGTAAGTATAAAGCTAGATAAGATGATAGTAGTAGGAGAAATTGGACTAACAGGAGAAGTTAGACCCGTATCATTTTCTGATCGAATTGTTAATGAAGCCGACAAATTAGGTTTTAAAAATATATTAATGCCACAAAAAAATATTAAAAATGACAAAAATATTGCGATAAATATAATAGGTGTATCTTATTTAAAGGAAGCTGTAAATAAAGTTTTTTAAGGGTGATTAAAGTGAATGATTTGAGATTGAAAAAAGATAGGAAGCTTCTAGAAATATTGAAAACAATGGCCCCAGGTACTGATATGAGAGAAGGACTTGAAAATATTTTAAGAGCAAAAACTGGGGGATTAGTAGTCTTAGGTGATAATGAAGAGGTAATGAAATTAAGTGATGGCGGTTTTAAAATCAATTCTGAATATAGTGCATCTTACATATATGAGCTTGCAAAGATGGATGGTGCAATAATTTTAAGTAGTGATTTAAAAAAAATTGTAAGGGCTAATGTTCAATTAGTACCGGATTCTTCTATACCTACATTTGAGACTGGAACTAGACATAGAACAGCACATAGGGTGGCAAAACAAACAGGAAATGTTGTTGTGGCAATATCACAAAGAAGAAATGTAATAACTATTTATAAGGATGATATAAAATATATTTTACGTGATAGTAGTATTATACTTGCAAGGGCAAATCAGGCAATTCAAACTTTGGAAAAGTATGTTGCTGTTTTGGATAGAGTGATGGGAAATTTAAATTTACTTGAATTTGAAGATTTATGTACTCTTCACGATGTTGTGGCAGCCATTCAAAGAACTGAAATGGTAATGAGAGTAGTAACTGAAATAGATAGATATATATGTGAGCTTGGTAACGAAGGAAGGCTTATATCTATGCAGTTAAATGAGCTTGTAAAAAATGTTGAACAGGATGGAATGCTTATAATAAGGGATTACTGTCAAAATGAGATGAATTACAGTAAAGTTTGTGAAACAATACAAAGTATGTCGTCTGAAGAGTTTTTAAACAGTGAAGCTATTTCAAAAGTAATGGGATACGGCGATGTTCCTCTTATAGATACACTTATATCTCCAAGAGGATATAGGATGACAAGCAAAATACCTAGGATACCTTTTATTGTAATAGAGAATCTTGTTAAAAACTTTAAGGAGCTTAAAAAGATTTTAGAGGCGTCTCATGAGGATCTTGATAAGGTTGAAGGTATAGGAGAAGCAAGAGCTAGAGCGATAAAAAGTGGACTTAGAAAGTTAAAAGAGCAAACCATAATAAGAAAGCAATTATAGTGTAAGAGTTATACAATATGTATAACTCTATATATTATCTTAAGTTGTATTTCCCTAATGTATCTATTTTATCGTATTCTCTAAGTAATACATCATATAAATTTATATCAAGAGTATTGCAGAGAGCTGATAAATAGAATAAGTTGTTTCCAATTTCGTTTATTAAAATATCTCTGCAACCTTCACATAGCTTTCCGCTAACGTGAGTTTTTAGACACTTCTTTAAAGCATTAATGTCAGATAAATCATTTGGTATTTGCTGCTTTGAAGCATTTATTTCTATACATCCGCAGCGAGTTACTGATTTTGTCACAGCTCTATTGATTCTTCCTTGTGATTCTTGAAGTTTAGAAAGTATATCTAATAAACTTGAATGCCTTATTAACGATTCATCTACTAAATTTTGAAATTCATCAAAAATTAAATCTTGCATTTTATTCATCTCCTTGAACATATTGGTGATATGTATAAAGTAATTATAAAGAAGTTTGTGGAGTATTTTGTAGGTTGTAATTAAATTGTTTTTTTAGTACATTATAAAATTACTTATACAATTATGCTGCTATATAGAAATGTACTAGAACGATTTATTACCCTTTTGATTTATTTCACTTTATATATTAAAACAATATCTAATTAAATAATAGGGGGATAAATATTTGAAAATATTGTAAACAATCTTGATATATTTGTAGTTTTAACGTATACTTTATTGTTGAAAGCATATAAAATTTATTTTATATTACATTAAGAAAAAAATTACATTTTTTAGATTTAAAATTATAAAACTGTTAATAATTAATAAAGGAGGTGGCTTAAATTGCTAAATAAAATATTGAGAGGACTTTTTACCGTTATAGGATTGGTTTTGGGATATCTATTGGCCAGTATTATGTTACGAGGTAATTATTTTTCTCAACTTAATTTTGTCAAAAATAATGATGTTGAAAAAATAATTTTCATAGTATTTTGTGTATTGCTATTAGGTATAATATTTTTCATAATATCCCCATGGATTAATTCTTTAATATTAAAATTTATGGATTATTTGGAAAGAACTATTCAGAAGATTCCAGTTTCTGAGGTCTTATTTGGAACAGGGGGTGCCATAATAGGACTTATAATTGCTTCTTTATTAGCAAGTTCACTTAATAGATTATCATCAGGTGCATTTGCATATATATTTACAATAATATTTATCATTGTAAACATTATAATGGCTGTTTTTGGTGCAGATGTGGCAATAAAGAAAAGAGAAGAGATTATGAATCTATTTTATAATCTTAGAAAATCAGGAGCTGCAAAAGATAAGAAAACTAAGGGCGTTTCTAAAGGAAGTCCTAAAATTTTGGATACTTCGGTTATAATTGATGGAAGGATATTTGATATATGCCAAACTGACTTTATAGAAGGTACTCTTGTAATACCAGGTTTTGTACTTAAAGAATTAAGACATATTGCCGATTCTTCAGATGGACTTAAAAGGAATAGAGGAAGAAGAGGTCTTGATATATTAAATAAGATTCAAAAAGAGTTAAATATAGAGGTTAAAATTTATGACAAGGATTTCCCAGATATACCAGAGGTTGATGTTAAACTTTTAAAGCTAGCGGAGGTTATGAAGGGAAAAGTAATAACAAATGATTATAATTTGAATAAGGTAGCAGAATTTCAAGGTGTTCCTGTACTTAATATAAATGAACTTGCCAATGCTGTTAAGCCTGTTGTCCTTCCAGGGGAAGAAATGACTATACAAATTATTAAGGATGGAAAAGAGTCTGGTCAAGGTATAGGATATCTTGATGATGGAACAATGATAGTTGTAGAAGGTGGAAGAAGTCATATAGGAGAAACTAGAGAAGTTACGGTTACGTCTGTTCTTCAAACAGCAGCAGGTAGAATGATATTTGCAAGGCAGAAGAATTAAGATAGACAAGGAGTTAATAACTAATGAATTGTGCAATTATAATGGCAGCTGGCAGAGGTAGTAGAATGAAGGTGAATAAGAACAAACAGTTCATTCTTATTCAAGGTAAGCCTATTTTAGCATATACAATAGACAAGTTTCAAAGAAGTCCGTTAATCGATGAGATAATAATCGTGGCAGCTGAGAGTGAAATAAATTTTTGTATGCAAGAAATAGTTTATAAGTACAAATTCAATAAGGTTAAAAATATAGTTTCTGGTGGCAGTGAGAGGCAGCAGTCAGTTATGAATGGCCTTAAAGCTGTTAAATCTGCGAATATTGTATTAATACATGATGGAGCAAGACCATTTGTAGACAATAAAATTATAGAAAATGGAATAAAATATGCTGAAAAGTATGGTGGAGCAGCTTGTGGTGTGCAGCCTAAAGATACTATAAAGATAAAAAGTGAAGATGGATTTTCTGAAAAGACAATTGATAGAAGTAAATTGTTTTGTGTTCAAACTCCACAATGTTTTAAATATGATTCAATACTTAAGGCTCATATAAATGCTGAAAAAGAAGGTATTTTAGCAACTGATGATACCATGATATTTGAAATGTCAGGAAACAAAGTATACCTTTATGATGGGAGTTATGAAAACCTAAAAATTACTACACCAGACGATTTATATGCTGCAGAAACACTATTAAAAAAAAATAGTATACAATAGAGGATACCATAATTCTTGAAAAATAGGATTATGGTATCTTGTTATTTTTAAGTAGGTATTTAAACAAGGTGGCATGCTACCTTATGTGAATTTGATACATCCTTAAGCATTGGTTGAATTTCTTCACAAATCTTTTGGGCATGTGGACAGCGAGTATGAAATCTGCATCCATAAGGTGGATTTGTAGGGCTTGGAATGCTGCCACTAAGTATTATTCTATTTCTTTTTAACGTTGGATCAGGTATTGGTACTGCCGACAGAAGAGCTTTAGTATATGGATGTTTAGGAAAGCTAAATAATTCATCACGAGATGCTAATTCTACAATAATTCCCAAATACATAATAGCAATCCTATCACATAGATGTTCCACAACGCTTAAATCATGCGATATAAATAAATAAGACAATCCTTTCTCATTTCTAAGATCACTAAATAAATTTATTATTTGTGCTTGTATAGAAACATCTAGGGCGGAAATGGGTTCATCTGCAACTATGAACTCTGGATTTAATGCCATAGCACGAGCAATTACTATCCTTTGTCTTTGCCCACCTGAAAATTCATGTGGAAGTCTATTAATATAACTTGGATCTAAACCACATAAAGAGAGAAAATATTTTACCATATCAATAACGTCATCTTTGGTAGCTAAACCATGTTCTAGTAAAGGCTCAGCTATAGCACGTCCTATCTCCATGCGTGGATTTAATGAACTATAAGGATCTTGAAATATATATTGAGCTTTTGAACGCAGCTTTTTTAAATCCTTTTTAGGAAGAGAATATATATCGATATTACTAAAATTTACGTTTCCAGAAGTTTTTGAAGTCATTCTAAGAACTGCCTGACCAAGTGTTGTTTTCCCACTGCCAGATTCTCCAACTAACCCAAAAGCTTCACCTCTATTAATATTAAAACTTACTCCGTCAACAGCCCTAACGTATCCTGTATTTTTACTTAAGAAGGCACCTGCACCTGTAACAGGAAAATATTTTTTTAAATTTGTTACTTCAAGTAGTTTGTTACTCATTTATATCTCCTTTCATAAAGCCAGCATGCAGTTTTATGATTGTTATTTACTGTAAAGGCTGGTGATTTTTTTGTGCATATATCTTTGCAATGTTCACATCTATCATGAAAGTAACATGATTCATTAAGTTTAGATAAATCAGGAACAGAACCCTTTATAGAATAAAGCTTATCTCTATGCTTCCCAATAATTGGTTTTGAATTTAAAAGCCCTTGTGTATATGGATGCTTAGGGTTTTTAAATAGTTCTATAACTGGAGCTTCTTCAATTATCTTTCCAGCATACATTACAATTACATAATCAGCTATTTCGGCAACAACTCCAAGGTCATGGGTAATAAATAAAATTGATGTATTTAAAGTTGATTTTAATTTTTTTAGTAAATCTAAAATCTGTGCTTGTATTGTTACATCTAAAGCTGTAGTTGGTTCATCTGCAATCAAAAGCTTTGGATTAGAACTTAAAGCCATAGCAATAATAATTCTTTGAAGCATACCACCACTTAATTTATGTGGATATGATTTCATTATTTCTTCTGCTCTCGGTAATCCAACTGAATTGATTAAACGGATAGCTTTTTTATAGGCTTCATCTTTATTAATTAATTCATGCTCAAGTAATATTTCTGTTATCTGATGACCTATTGTAAAGACGGGATTTAATGATGTCATAGGTTCCTGAAATATCATTGAAATTTCTTTACCTCGTAACTTCTGCAAATCACTTTTGGATAGTTTTAAGAGATCATTATTTTTATATAAAATTTCACCGTTTATAATTCTTCCAGGTTCATTTATAAGTCCCATTATAGAGAGGGAAGTAACGCTTTTACCACAGCCTGATTCACCAACAATACATACAGTTTCACCTTTTTTAACTGAAAAACTGATGTTATCTACAGCTTTACGTATATCATTATCAATATAGAAATAAGTTTTTAAATTACTGATTTTTAACAAATCTTCTTTCATAGTTACTTATCTACCTTTCATTTTAGGATCCAAAGCATCTCTCAATGCATCACCAAGTAAATTTATTGAAATTACAGTGAGAAATATAGCCAGACCAGGTGGTATCCAGAGCCAGGAGCGTTTTTGAAAATCTATTAAGTTATTGGCCGCATTTATCATATTTCCCCAGGATGGTGTTGGTGGAATTACACCAAGACCAAGAAAGCTTAAGGAAGATTCACTTAATATACCGTCGGCAGTACTCAAAGTAGCAACGACTATTAACAAAGGAAAGGTATTCGGTAGTAAATGATGAAAAATCTTTCTTTTATCACTTAGTCCTAGTATATCAGCTGCTTTCATAAAATTTTGTTCACGAAGAGAAAGAACTTGACCTCTAACCATTCTAGCAAGGCCTGGCCAGCCTACAAAGCTTAACATTAGCATAACGATATAAAGTCTATAATCAGATGGAACTTTTAATTCCGATAGAAGTGCAGCAATTATAATTAAAAGAGGTAATCCAGGAATGGACATCAATATATCGGATAATCTCATAAGTATGATGTCTAATATACCTCCATAATATCCTGATAAACAACCAAGTATACTTCCTAAAAGAAGAGAAAGAATCATGGAAGCAAGGCCAACAGTAAGAGATATTCTACCTGCGTACATTAATCTAGTAAGAACATCTCTACCGTAGTCATCTGTTCCTAATAAATGAGAGATACTAGGAGGCTGTTTAATTAAACTTACATCAATATCATTGTAAGAATAGGGAGAGAAAAATGGGCCTAAAAAATTAAATATGAGTATAGATATAAGGAAAATGATACTCATTATAGCTAACTTATTTTTTAAAATTCTTTTAAGTGTTTGTTTTGATAAGGATTTATTAGAAGTTTTGATATTCTTATTCTTAAAAAGAAACACGTAGTATTCACCCTTTCTATTCTAATCTTATTCGTGGATCTGCTGCTGCATATAAAATATCCGCACAGAAATTACCGAAAATAGTGAGAAATGAAAGTAGCATTGTAAAAGTCATGAGTACGGGGTAATCTCTGAAACTAAGAGCTTCAAGCTGTATTCTTCCTATTCCAGGCCAATTGAAAATTTGTTCAGTTATAATAGCACCTGAAAAAAGTCCGGGGAGCTCGAAAGATAGAAGTGTAATTGCAGGTAGAATAGCATTTTTTAGAGCATGTTTAAAGATGATTTTTCTTTCTTTAAGTCCATTTGCACGAGCAGTTCTTATAAAATCTTGTTTAAGTACGTCTAACATACTACTTCTGAAATATCTTGTAAGTGATCCAATACTTAAGAATGTAAGTATACCAACTGGAAGAATCATATGACGAATTACTTCTAAAATATGAGAAAGTCCTATGGTGGTGCTTCCGGTTTCCACCATACCACCGATGGGTAAAATTTTTAAATCAACTCCAAAGAATTTAATCATTAAAAGGCCTATAAAAAATGATGGAAAAGACAATGATGCAAATACAAGCAGTGTTATTACTCTGTCAAAAAAGGAATATTGTTTTGTAGCTGAGAATATTCCGATTACTAGAGCAATGGACCAAGTAAGAATTAGGGTAACAATAGCTATGATGAATGAGTTCCATATATACTGATTTATTAGAGTTGTTACTGGCTCTAAATATTTCAATGAAAATCCAAAATCTCCGTGCAAAATATTTCTTAACCATATAAGATATCTAACTATGATTGGTTTATCGAAACCATTTAGAACTCTAAGTTCGTGTGCCCTTTGTGGTGTAAGGTTTCGGTTTGAATCTATATAATCTCCAGGCATTAAAGAAAATAAATAGAAAATAATAATGGAGACTCCTATAAGTGTAGGAATCATTTGAAGAAATCTGCGTAATATATATTTTTTCATAAGCATCCTCCTATAAATATTAACCTATACATGCTATAAAAGATTAATAAGGGCATGTATAGGCTAAAAGCTTAATTAGAAACTGTACACAGTTAATTTTCTATCTTTAATTTTGATAAATTAGTAGATGAAACTCCTGCAAAATTATCATTTTCCATACCCTTAATTCTACTGTTCCAAGCCTTTAAGCCCTTCCTATAATCTATTAATATAACTGGTGGGTCGTCTGATAATTCTTTATAGAGTTTTTTATATATTGCTTTACGTTTCTTAACGTTTAAGGTATTTACACCCTCTGAAATTAATTCATCAACCTTTGGATTGAAATATCCACTGACATTTTCAGAAGTTTTTTTAGATGAAAATTCTTCAACAGAGTCATTTGGATCTACAAGTCCGCTTGTGCGTACAGCAGCTAGGTCGTAGTCACCTTTATTTAATTTCTCAACTAAAGTGTTGAAATCCATGATTTCAGGCTCGAAGTCGATACCTAGTGCTTTATAGTTTTCCTTAGCTATAGGTATTGTTTGATCCGTATTTTTTGAAGTTAAGTATGATATCTTAAGCTTTTGACCATTTTTTTCGCGTATTCCATTAGAATTAAGCCGCCAACCATCATCTTCTAATAATTTTTTTGCTTTTTCAGGATTGAATTTATATGAATTAATTCCATCTGTAGTGTAGGACAATACAAGAGGTGAAGTAGGTACGTTAGCCACCTCTCCATAGCCTTTGTATGCTACATCAACAATTTTTTGACGATCAAGACCATAAATAAGAGCCTGCCTAACATTTTTATCTTTTAAGTAAGGTTTTTTGTTATTCATATATACAAAACCATAGTCACTTACAGTGCTAATTCGTATATTGGCAAACCCTAAGTTTTCAAGCTGATCTACGGTGTCTTTGTCTGTGCTAAATGAATCAGAATCAATTTCTCCTGTCTGAAACAATTGAAGGTTTGTATCCTTACTAGTAACCTTAAAAATAAAGTTTTCTATTTTAGGTTTTCCTTTGTAATAATTTTCATTTGCAGTATATCGTATTTCTTGACCGGGAATGTATTTATCAAGTTTATATGGACCTGCGCCTAAAGGTCTTGAGTATAGCGATTTTAAGTAATCAAGATTTCCTTTTTTGTAGTCTTTTCCGTAATAAGCTTTTGATAGTACTTGACCACCTAGCCTAGTTAGGTTTAAGGGATTTATCTTTTCAGTTGTGATTTTTATGGTTAAAGGGTCTACAACGGCAATACCTGATATTGAAGTAGCTTTACCGTTTTTATAATCGGTACTTCCTTTTATATAGCAAGTTGAGATGTCAAAGCTGCCACTATAGGAGGGATCATCTAAAAGTGTCAAGGTAAATGCAACATCATCAGATGTTAGGGGAGAGCCGTCACTGAACTTTAATCTTTTTCTTAAGTGATAGGTATAGGTTAGATTATCAGAGGATATGTCCCACTTTTCTGCTAAATCTGCAATTGGATTCCCTTTTTCATCCGTGCTAACTAGAGAAGGAAAAATAGGATCTGTGGCATTTCCATCCCAGCCATTATCGTAGAAGTATGGAAGAAAAACTCCTCCTGGTTCGCTTATTGCAGCAATGAAGGTATCTTTGCGATTTTTTGCTTTTTCCGGGTTTTTGCTAGGCAAACTAGCTTTAATATATTGATCTTTTAGACTAGATACTTTTGTAGCTTTTGCTGCAGTTGAATTAGAAGTATTTGTGCAGGAAGATAAAAGTGAAGCTATAATTATTGATGGAATAACTACAGTAATAAATTTTCTTTTCAATATTAACACCCCTTATAATTTATAAAATAAAAGGCAGAGTATTTTTCATATTATAAAAAATACTCTGCCTCCAGTTTGTCTGGTAAACAGATGAACTATTAAATTTATTTTGAAGAGACCAGATACAGTAAAGCTTTTAAACTGGTTTCTTTATTTTATACCAACTGAATTATAGTAAACATATATGTTTAGTGCAATTATATTATAAAATTACACTTAAGTCAATAATATGTTTAATTTGATACAAAACACAATAAGAGGTAATAAAACTATTGACACATAATATTTAAAAACGTATAATAATAAATTAAGAAAAACTAATAGTAAAACTGTGATAAAGAATAGTAGAAGCTTCATAAATTCAGAGAGAAAATCCATGGCTGAAAGATTTTCAACCTAGCTTTGAACCTGCTTTTGAGTTTTAATTAATGAGTACAAATTTAGGTGGTACCGCGATCATACTCGCCCTAATACTGGGGGAGTTTTTATTTTTTTTGTAAATAAAATTTATAGGAGGACAATTAAAAATGAAAATGTCAAACATGCTAATGTTAACTTTAAGAGAGAGTCCAGCAGAAGCGGAAATAGAAAGTCATAAACTTATGCTTAGATCTGGAATGATAAGAAAAATGGCATCCGGAGTGTATAATTATATGCCACTAGGATTAAAAGCATTAAAGAAGGTTGAGAATATAATAAGAGAAGAGATGAATGCTGCTGGAGCTCAAGAATTTCTAGCATCAGCTCTTTTACCATCAGAGCTTTGGAAGGAATCGGGGAGATGGGAAGTATTTGGACCAGAAATGTTCAAACTTAAGGATAGAAATGAAAGAGAATTTTGTCTTGGACCTACACATGAAGAGGTCTTTACGGACTTTGCTAGAAGTGAAATAAAGTCATATAAGCAATTACCTGTAAATTTGTATCAAATTCAAACAAAGTATAGAGATGAGAGAAGACCAAGATTTGGTATGATACGTTCAAGAGAGTTTGTTATGAAGGATGCTTACAGCTTTGATAAGGATAATGAAGGATTGGACGTATCTTATAATAAGATGTATGAAGCCTATACTAAAATATTTAAAAGATGTAATGTAAGTTGTAGTGCAGTTGCCGCAGATTCAGGAGCTATGGGTGGATCTGGTTCAGCTGAATTCATGGTTAAGTCCGAAATAGGAGAAGATGAAATAGCTTTTTGTACAGAATGTAATTATGCAGCTAATATAGAGAAGGCACCAGCTGTTCCAGAAAAAGCTGATAAAGAAGAATTAGGGGAACTTAAAAAAGTTGAAACACCTCATGCGAAAACCATAGAAGAGTTAGTGGAGTTTTTTGGTGTGGATTCCAAAAAATTTGTTAAAACTATAATATATAGAGCAGAGAATAAAGTTGTTGCTGTAATGGTAAGAGGAGACAGAGAAGTCAATGAAACTAAGGTTAAAAATGCAGTAGGTTCAGTAGATGTTGAGCTTGCAGATGAAAAAACAGTTAAAAAAGCAACAGGAGCTGAGGTTGGATTTGCAGGACCAATAGGTTTAGATGTGGATTATTTACTTATTGATAATGAAGTAACATATATGTACAATTTTATTGTAGGAGCTAATGAGACAGGATACCACTATGCAAATGCAAATTATGATAGAGATTTCAAAGGTACAGTGGGTGATTTCAGAAATGCTGTTGAGGGAGAAAAGTGTCCTAAATGTGGCAAACCATTAACAATAGCAAGAGGAATAGAGGTTGGTCACATATTTAAGCTTGGAACAAAATATTCAGAGGCTATGAAGGCATACTTTGTAGATGAAAATGGAGAAAGTAAGCCACTTATAATGGGCTGCTATGGTATAGGAGTTAATAGAACTATGTCAGCAGTTGTTGAACAACACCATGATGATAACGGAATAGTTTGGCCTTTATCTGTAGCACCATACGAGGTTATAGTTGTTCCAGCGGTATTTAAAAGCGAAGAGCAAATGAAAGAAGCTGAAAAGTTATATACCGAGCTTAAGAAAATAGGGGTAGATGCCCTTTTGGATGATAGAAATGAAAGAGCCGGAGTTAAATTTAAAGATGCAGATTTAATAGGTATTCCAATGAGAATAACCGTTGGAAAGAAAATATCTGAAGGCAAAGTAGAATTTAAGTGCAGAAACAGTGAAGAAGTAGAAGTTATAGATTTAGATAAAGTTATAGCTAGAGTTGAAGAAGAGTTTGAAAAAAATAACTTAGCGTTGAAATAGAATTGAAAGTTAAATACTGTAGACAAGGAGGAATAACATGAAAATATATAATACTATGACTCGGAAAAAAGAAGAATTTGTTCCGGTAAAGCCTAATGAGGTACAAATGTACGTTTGTGGTCCAACAGTTTATAATTTTTTTCATATAGGAAATGCTAGAACCTTTATTGTTTTTGATACTGTAAGAAAATATTTTGAGTATAGGGGATATAAGGTTAACTTTATTCAAAATTTTACTGATATAGATGATAAAATGATAGCAAAGGCTAATAATGAAGGAGTTAGTGTAAAGGAGCTTGGAGACAGATATATAAAGGAATACTATGAGGATGCAGATGGTCTTAATTTGGAAAGGGCAACTTGTAATCCAAGAGCAACAGAATATATAGGTAAAATAATAGATTTTGTAAAAGGTCTTCAAGATGAAGGTTATGCATATGAAATTGATGGAGATGTATATTTTAATACAAACGCCTTTAAGGAATATGGAAAGTTGTCAGGGCAGAATTTAGAGGATAGAATGGCTGGAGCAACTATAGCAGTTGATGACAGAAAAAAGAGTCCTGCAGATTTTGCATTATGGAAGAGCGAGAAACCTGGAGAACCATCTTGGGAGAGTCCATGGGGGAAAGGAAGACCAGGATGGCATATAGAATGCTCATGCATGGCTCGAGATTTACTAGGTGATACTATAGATATTCACGCAGGAGCTATAGATTTAATTTTCCCTCATCATGAAAATGAAATAGCTCAAAGTGAGGCTAGAACTGGAAAGCCATTTTCAAAGTATTGGATGCATGCAGCTTACTTAAATATAAATAATGAGAAAATGTCTAAGTCATTAAATAATTTCTTAACAGCAAGAGACATTCTTAAGGAGTATGATGCAGAGGTTATAAGATTATTCCTATTATCAGCTCATTATAGAACACCACTTAATTTTACTGAGGAGTCAATAGAGGCTGCTAAGACATCTCTTGAAAGACTTTATAATACAATAAACAATTTGGGAAGCCTTTTAAATAATACAGCTGAGAGTAATGATGATAGTGAATATTTAAAAGCACTGGATAGCTATAGAGAAAAGTTTATAGAAAAAATGGATGATGATTTTAATACAGCAGACGGTATTTCTGTAATATTTGATTTAGCTAAGGATATTAATATAAATATAAATGGAAAATCAAGCAAGGCTGCTGTTGAGAAGGCTATAAGTCTTATGAGAGAACTTGGAAAACCTCTTGGAATACTTCAAAAGGTTGAAAAACATAATCTAGAAGATGAAATACAAAATCTTATAGAGCAAAGACAAAATGCAAGGAAAAATAAAGATTGGGCACTTGCGGATAAAATAAGAGATGACCTTAAAGAAAGAGGAATAGTATTAGAGGATACACCTGAAGGAATAAGGTGGAAGTTTATTGATAAATAATGAATAATAAAAATAGCAGGTTAGAATGTTTTATGAAATGTTCTAATCTGCTATTTTGTTAAATTAAACTTTTGTACATGCATCATTTTTAAAATGTTAAAAGTATAATAGCTTTAATTATCATATTATTATTTTTTTAACTTGTTTGTTGACTTTTAGTTTGCAAAGTGGTAAATTTTAAAGAAAATTATAATTCAAAGATAAGGGAGAGGTGTTATTTTGCGTTTATATGTTTTATCAGTACTAGTTGATAATATTCCTGGGGTACTTACTAGGGTTTGTGGGCTCTTTAATAGAAGAGGATATAATCTTGAAAGTGTAACAGCAGGAGTTACAGAGAATGATAAGATATCAAGATTGACTTTAATAGCAAGTGTTAAAGATGAAAATGAAATAGACCAAATTGTAAAGCAGATAAAAAAGATTGAGGTGGTTCATAAGGTAGTGCTTCTAAATAGAGAAAATTCAGTATGTCGTGAAATAATGCTTATTAAAGTGAATGCTGAGGGAGTGCAAAGACAAGAAATACTAAATACGGTATCCATTTTTAGAGCATCAGTTGTTGATGTTACAACTAAAACTTTCACTATAGAGATAACTGGAAATAGCAGTAAAATAGAAGCATTTCAAAAAATGCTAGAACCTTATGGAATTATTGAAGTTGTAAGCAGCGGAAGCATAGCTATAGAGCGAGGCCAAAATTCTATACTAAGTTAATAATATATTGGAAATCAGAAATATAGATGATTTCCTTTATTTTTCTAAAAATTTTTGCAATTGCAAATTTTTAATAGTCTAATTGATTGATGTATGATGAGAGTTTCTAAACAATAATAAAAGCAAAATGAGTACAAAAAAACAACCACAGACCGCCATGGGGCGAATATCTGTCGCTGTACCACCCAAATTATTACTCTTATAATTATAACGGCGTCTACCGGCGTCACCTAGTCTTTATATTGTTACATATAAATTTCAGCTTGCAACTCTGGAGTGATTTTCAACAACTTTAGCTTATGGGTTCGCACCAACTCCCACTCTCTGAAAGCATATTTTTGTTTACTTTTCTCCGTCATAGTTTTTGAACTTATGATTACTATACTATAAAAAAAAATATGTGTCAATAATCCTTTTTTGTATTTTTTCATGTTTAACAAATTTCCAGTATTAAACTTATTTATCTAAATATTATATTATTAATAATATAATATTTAGAAGAAATGAAATTACTAAATCGTTAAATAATATTGTTTTCAAGATTGACATTATTAAAAAAAGATTACTATATAAAAAATAATAACAATAAAATAAAAATAGTGTTGACATTTTTTGAATTAGGTATTATTATCATTTCATAGTCCAATTGATGATGAGTTGAATTTGTATATCGAGTTTTTAAATAATCAAATAAAAGCTTTAGTCACTATTTAATTAAATGTGAATTTAAAGAAGTACGTTTAAATTTAAAAGTTAGTAGTGCCTTGTTATTGCTTTAAGTTAAAAGTTTGGGTGGTACCGCGCGGCCAGAGTTCTCGCCCCAAGGAGAGAATGTGGGTCGTTTTTTTATACCAAAAATTATTGAACTAAAAGATAATCTGAAATTAAAGAATAATCTAAAAATTTCAATAATCTTAATAGTCATAATTTTAAATCTAATTCAACAAGTTAGGAGGTTACAATATGGGCAAGGAAAAGAAGGTGTACATTTTTGATAGTATACTTAGAGACGGTTCTCAAGCACAAGGTGTTTCCTTTAGTGTGGCTGATAAGATTAAAATAGTAAAAAAGTTAGATGAACTGGGAATTGACTATATAGAAGCTGGAAATCCTAGCTCAAACCCAAAAGATAGAGAATTCTTTGAAGAAATAAGAAGTTTAAAGCTTAAACATTCTAAGTTGTGTGCATTTGGAAGTACTAGAAGAGCAGGTGCAAAGGCTGAGGAAGATGAAGGAATAAAAAAACTCGTAGATAGTGGAGTAAATGTATTCTCTATATTTGGTAAGGCATGGGACTTTCATGTTACAGATATAATAAAAACCTCTATTGAAGAAAATTTAAACATGATTAGAGATAGCATAAAATACTTAGTTTCTTTGAATAAGGAAGTTGTATTTGACGCAGAACACTTCTTTGATGGTTTTAAAAGCAATAAAGAATATGCCATAGAAGTTTTAAATACTGCGAGATTAGCAGGAGCAAAATGGATTGTGCTTTGTGACACCAATGGAGGAACTATGCCAAATGAAGTGAGTGACATAGTCAAGTACTTAGTAAGGGATTTAAACTTTGATAATTTGGGAGTACATTTTCATGATGACAGCGGCATGGCAGTAGCCAATTCAGTTGTAGCAGTGCATTATGGAGTTAATCATGTTCAAGGAACCTTTACAGGTGTAGGAGAAAGATGTGGAAATGCTAATTTATCAAACATAATAGCAAATCTAAGCCTTAAAATGGGCTATAATACCATAAAAAATGATAAGCTTGAATATTTGACAGTGGCTTTTAGATATATATGTGAAGCCTGTAATATGACACCTAATGAGAGGGTTGCTTATGTTGGAAATTGTGCTTTCTCTCATAAAGGTGGTATGCATATAGATGCTGTAAGAAAGAATCCAAAGTCCTTTGAACACATAGATCCATCTAGGGTTGGAAACTCAAGAAGAATACTTGTATCTGAGGTATCTGGAAGGAGTACAATACTTCCAGCTTTAAAAAGGATAAATCCTAAAATAGACAAGGATTCTCCCGAAACAAAGGCAGTAGTTAAAAGAATAAAGGACTTAGAGTATCTTGGATATCAATTTGAAGGAGCAGAAGGAAGTTTTGAGCTTCTTATGAGAAAAGAACTTAACGTATTTAGACCATCTTTTGAACTTGTAGAGTATAAGGTAATTGCTGAAAGGCCATATCTAAGTGACTTAAGTGCTACAGCAATAGTTAAAATAATGGTTAATGGCAAACTTGAAACAACCGCAGCAGATGGTAAAGGACCTGTAAACGCACTTGATAAAGCTTTAAGAAAAGCACTTGGAGTGTTCTACAAAGAATTAGCAAATGTTTATCTTACAGACTATAAGGTAAGAGTAATCAGTGGAACTAAGGCTACAAGTGCAAAAATAAGAGTATTAATTGAGTCTACAGATGGTGTATCAACATGGACAACAGTTGGTGTTTCCTATGACATAATAGAAGCCAGCTGGCTAGCACTTGTAGATTCAGTAGAATATAAATTAATACAATGCAATAAGGAGGAAAATAACAATGAAAAAACCGATGACTATGACACAAAAAATACTTGCGAACCATGCAGGGCTTGATTATGTAGAGGCAGGACAACTTATAACAGCTAACCTTGATCTTGTTTTAGGAAATGATGTAACTACACCAGTAGCTGTTAAAGCATTTAAAACTATGGGAACTAACAAGGTGTTTGATAAGAAGAAAGTAGCTATAGTACCAGATCATTTCACACCTAACAAGGATATAAAATCAGCGGAACACTGTAAGATGATAAGACAATTTGCTAAAAGTAAAGAAATAGAGAACTATTTTGAAATAGGTGAAATGGGAATTGAGCATGCACTTATCCCTGAGAAAGGACTTGCTGTTCCTGGAGATGTAATAATAGGAGCAGATTCACATACCTGTACCTACGGAGCACTCGGAGTTTTTTCAACAGGCGTCGGAAGTACTGATATGGCAGTTGGAATGGCTACAGGTAAAGCTTGGTTTAAGGTTCCAGAGGCTATAAAATTTGTTCTTAAAGGGAAGCCAGCAAAATGGGTGTCTGGTAAAGATATAATACTCCACATAATCGGAATGATTGGTGTTGACGGAGCTTTATATAAATCGATGGAGTATACAGGTGATGGTCTAGAGTATCTTTCAATGGATGACAGATTTACAATTGCAAATATGGCAATAGAAGCAGGAGCTAAGAATGGAATATTTCCTGTAGATGAAAAGACTATTGAATACATGAAGGGTAGAAGTGATAGAGAATTAAAGAAATTTGATGCAGACGAAGATGCTGAATACAGCAGGGTTATAGAAATAGATTTAAGTACATTAAAGCCTACAGTTGCATTTCCACATTTACCTGAAAATACAAAAACTATAGATCAGGTTGGAGAGGTTAATGTAGATCAAGTAGTAATTGGTTCATGTACTAATGGAAGAATGGAAGACTTAAGAATTGCAGCTTCGATCTTAAAAGGAAAGAAAATTAAGAAGGGAATAAGACTTATAGTATTCCCAGGAACTCAAAACATATACCTTGAAGCTATGGAAGAAGGACTAGTTAGAACATTTATAGAAGCTGGCGGAATAGTAAGTACCCCAACTTGTGGACCTTGCCTTGGAGGTCATATGGGAATACTTGCAGAAGGAGAAAGAGCTATATCTACAACTAATAGAAACTTTGTGGGTAGAATGGGACATCCTAAGAGTGAAGTTTACTTAGCAAGTCCAGCGGTAGCAGCAGCTTCAGCAATAGCAGGAAAAATAGTATCACCAGAGGAGGTTTTATAATTATGAAAGTTAATGGAGATGTTTTAAAATATGGAGATAATATTGATACGGATGTTATAATCCCAGCAAGATATTTAAATACTTCGGTACCTGAAGAGCTTGCAAAACACTGTATGGAAGATTTAGATGTGGATTTTCTAAAAAAGTTAAAAACAGGTGACATTGTAGTAGGAGGAAGAAATTTTGGATGTGGATCTTCAAGAGAACATGCCCCAATATGTATTAAGGCGGCAGGAGTTTCTTGTGTTATAGCAAAAAGCTTTGCTAGAATATTCTACAGAAATTCCATAAATATAGGTTTTCCAATACTAGAATGTGAGGAAGCTGTTAATGATGCTAGCACAGGAGATAAGCTTGAGGTTGATTTTATAGAAGGAATAATCAAGAATGTAACTTTGAATAAAGAGTACAAGGCTCAACCTTTCCCGGATTTCATGCTTAAAATCATGAAAAATGAGGGACTTACTAACTGTGTAAAGAAAGGTTTATTTTAATTAAATACATTTTTATTTGGAGGGTTATTAATGAAAGAATATAAGGTGGCCGTTATACCTGGTGATGGAATCGGTGTTGAAATAGTAGGAGAAGCTCTTAAGGTTCTTGAAAAAGTAGGAGCGAAATACGATACTAAGTTTAATTTTACAGAGGTTAAGGCAGGAGGATGTGCTATAGATGAATTTGGAGTACCTCTTCCAAACGAAACTTTAGAAATCTGTAAAAACTCGGATGCAGTACTTTTGGGAGCGGTAGGAGGACCTAAGTGGGATACTCTTCCGGGAGAAAAAAGACCTGAAAAGGCTCTTATGGGTTTAAGAGGTGGACTTGGACTTTATGCTAACTTAAGACCAGCAAAGGTTTATGATATTTTAAAATCTGCATCTCCTTTAAAGGAAGAAATCATAAACAAGGGAGTAGATTTACTTGTTGTAAGAGAGCTTACAGGAGGAATTTACTTTGGAGAAAGAGGAAGAGATATTCAAAACGGAATAAACTCAGCTTATGATACTGAAAGATATAATGTAGAAGAGATAAAGAGAATTGCACATGTTGCTTTTAAAGCTGCTCTTAAGAGAAATAAGAAGGTTACTTCTGTAGATAAAGCAAATATATTGGAATCTTCAAGGCTTTGGAGAGAAACAGTAACAGAGGTTGCAAAGGAATATCCAGAGGTTGAATTAAACTATCTTTACGTTGATAATGCAGCAATGCAGCTTGTACGTGAACCATCACAATTTGATGTAATAGTAACCAGCAACATATTCGGAGATATTCTTACAGATGAGGCTTCAATGGTAACAGGCTCAATAGGAATGCTGCCATCGGCAAGTCTTAGAAATGATACTTTTGGAATGTATGAGCCAATACACGGTTCTGCACCAGATATTGCAGGACAAGATTTAGCAAATCCATTAGCACAAATATTATCAGTTGCAATGATGCTTGAATATTCATTTAATATGACTGAAGCTGCAAGAGATGTAGAAGATGCAGTAGAAAAAGTTTTAAATAGTGGATACAGAACTGGTGATATATACACAGAAGGAAGTAAAAAAGTTGGAACAAAAGAAATGGGTAAGCTTGTTTTAGCTGAACTTTAATAAGTATAAACAGTCAAATCCACCAAAATGAAAAGGAGTGATTTATGTGAATTCTGATAAGGCAATGAAAGGAGTAGAAAGAGCTCCCCACAGATCTCTTTTTAAGGCTTTAGGTTTTATAGATGAGGAAATGGATAGACCTCTTATAGGAATAGCTAATTCTTACAGCGAACTTATACCAGGTCATATGAATCTTGATAAAATAGTTAAGGCTGTAAAAGATGGAATAAGAATGGCAGGAGGTGTTCCTGTAGAATTTGGAACCATTGGAGTTTGTGATGGTATTTCTATGAATCATAAGGGAATGAGTTATTCTCTTCCATCAAGACAGATTATAGCAGATAGTGTTGAGATCGTGGCTAAAGCACATGCTCTTGATGGGCTTGTACTTGTGCCAAATTGCGATAAGGTAGTTCCAGGAATGCTTATGGCGGCTGGAAGAGTTAACATACCTTCAATAGTAATAAGTGGAGGACCAATGCTTTCTGGTAGAACAAATGGAAGGGTCACAGATCTAAACTCTGTATTCGAAGCAGTTGGAGCAGTTTCAGCGGGAAAAATGTCTTTAGAAGAATTAGCTGAGCTTGAGAATACGGCATGCCCTACTTGTGGGTCTTGTTCTGGAATGTTTACAGCAAATTCAATGAACTGTCTTTCTGAGGTTTTAGGTCTTGCGCTTCCTTACAATGGAACTATACCAGCTGTATTTTCAGAAAGATTAAGACTTGCTAAAAAGGCAGGTATGAAAATAGTTGAATTGGTTCAAAAGGACATAAGACCAAGTGACATACTTACAGAAGCTGCATTTATGAATGCAGTCGCAATGGATATGGCACTAGGGGGTTCTACTAATTCACTTCTTCATTTACCAGCTATAGCTTATGAATGTGACGTGGATATTAATTTCGATAAAATAAATGAGATAAGTGAAAAGATTCCGCATGTGTGTAAGTTAAGTCCTGCAGGATTTCATCACATAGAGGACTTGCATATGGCAGGTGGAATACCGGCTGTTGTTAATGGAATTATAAAAAAAGGACTTCTAAATGGAGAGTGTATGACAGTTACAGGTAAAACTTTGTATGAGAATGTGAAGGATGCGAAAATCAAAAACATTGATGTAATAAGAATAGATAATCCTTATAGTGAGACAGGTGGACTTTCAGTATTGAGAGGAAATTTAGCTCCAGATGGCGCTATAGTTAAAAAGGCAGCAGTAGCACCCGAAATGATGCAGCATACTGGTCCGGCTAGGGTATTTAATAGTGAAGAGGAAGTTTCTAAGGCAATACTTGGTGGAAAAATAAATCCAGGTGATGTTGTTGTGATAAGGTATGAGGGCCCTAAGGGTGGACCAGGAATGAAGGAAATGCTTTCGCCAACAGCTTCACTTGCAGGAATGGGACTTGATAAGAGTGTGGCGCTTATAACTGATGGAAGATTCTCAGGTGCTACAAGAGGAGCATCCATTGGACATGTATCTCCAGAAGCGGCAGAAGGTGGTCCAATAGGGTTGGTTGAAGAGGGAGACACAATTGAAATAGATATTGAAAAGAAAACTATAAACCTACTTGTTCCGGAAGAAAAATTAAAAAACAGAAAACCGGAAAAGGTTGAAAAACCTGTGAAGGGATATTTAAATACGTATAGGCAGGGGGTATCATCTGCTTGTACAGGAGCAGTTTTTCATAGTACAAAGGAGTGATGAGAGTGAAATATAACGGTTCCAGAATTATACTTGAATGTTTGAAAGAACAAGGTGTAGATACTATTTTTGGATATCCGGGAGGAGCAGTCTTAAATATTTTTGATGCTTTATATTCATTTTCAGAAATAAGATGTGTACTAACATCTCATGAGCAGGGGGCATCACATGCAGCAGATGGATATGCAAGGGCTACAGGAAAAGTTGGGGTTTGCCTTGCGACCTCTGGACCAGGGGCTACAAATCTTGTAACTGGAATTGCAACAGCGTATATGGATTCAGTACCTATGGTAGCTATAACGGGGCAAGTAGCTACATCATTAATAGGTAAAGATTCTTTTCAAGAAGTTGATATAACAGATATAACTATGCCAATAACTAAGCATAATTTTATAGTAAGAAAAGTTGAAGATTTAGCTGATACTATAAGGAAAGCATTTTATATAGCACAAAGTGGTAGACCAGGTCCTGTATTAATAGATATTCCTAAAGACGTAACGGGAAATGAATGTGAGTACGAACCTAGGAAGCCAGAAAAAATTGAAAAAAGCTCTGTAAGGGATGCGGAGGTAGAAGGGGCTATTGAACTTCTATTAGAAAGTAAGAGGCCTGTTATAATTGTTGGTGGCGGTTGCAATATATCGGAAGCATCAAAAGAGCTTAAAATTCTTCAAGAAAAGCTTAAATGTCCTGTTTGTTCAACTATGATGGGACTTGGGGCATTTAGTGGCAAGGACGATATGTTTACTGGTATGGTTGGAATGCATGGAACAAAGGCATCAAATAAATCTATATGCGAAAGTGATTTAGTTATAGCTATTGGATGTAGATTTAGTGATAGAGTTACAAGTAATGCAGATACCTTTGCTAAAAATGCAAAAATACTTCATATTGATATTGATGAAGCAGAGGTTTCTAAAAATATTAAAGCAGATAGTTTTATTATTGGGGATGTAGAAGAGGTTCTAAAAAAAGTAAATGAGAAGCTTACTGCAAGAGAAGGTAATGAGTGGACAGAATATGCTCTAGGTCTTCTGAAAAAAGATAAATCTAAGGTACTTAGGATAAATAAATGTGACTCTGTAAATCCTGTATATGTAATAAAAAAGTTATATGAACTTACAGATGGAGAAGCAATAATAACAACAGAAGTGGGACAAAACCAGATATGGGCAACTCAAGGATATATTTATACAAAGCCTAGAAGTTTTATAACTTCAGGTGGACTTGGCACAATGGGATACGGATTTGGAGCGGCAATAGGGGCTAGCGTTGGGAAAGATAAAATGACATTTGATATTGCTGGTGATGGAAGCTTTAGAATGAACATAAATGAGCTTGCAACAGTTGTTAGATATAAGTTGCCAGTAAAAATAATTGTATTAAACAATAATGTTCTTGGCATGGTAAGACAGTGGCAGAATTTATTTTACAAGAAAAGATATTCAAGTACTACTCTTGAGAGAGACACTGACTTTGTAAAAATAGCTGAAGGATACGGTGCCCTTGGTTTAAGAGTTGATACAAATGCAGGAGTAGAGTCAGCTCTTAAAAAGGCAATAGATTATGATGGACCAGTAGTAATTGACTTTACCGTTGGAGAGGATGAAATGGCAACGCCTATAGTTCCCCCTGGGGCTGATATTGAAAATATGGTTGTACTTGATTAAAAATAAAAATGGTTATGCAATGATATTAAGTTGTATAACCATTTTTTTATAGAAATTTTAAACTTAAAGCATAAATAAAGGCACAAATTGAATAAAAATTTAAATTAAATTAAATATCAAATTGAATAAAAGAGTAAAGTATTTTATAATTAATATTATTATGTAAAATTAACTAATGAGGAGCTTTTAATATGACAAAAAAAATTTCTACATTCACTTCACTTATTTTTATCCTTGTCATTTGTATAATAGGTTTTATAAAATTTAGAACTATCTTTATGAATGTATTAGTCATACCAGCCAAAATTATTTCAAATTTACGTTTTAGAAAGTTAAATATACCTAATGTACTTATGTACTCAGGATATTACTCTCTTTTATCAATGATTTTTTCAATTATTTTTTGCGTATGTTTAGTATTACTTATTATACATTTATTGAGTAGAGCGCAAGGACCGAATTTTTATTCTTATATAATAAAAATGCTTATTGTAATGGGCATAAGTGGTGCAGTAATATATAGTAATTTTTGGACTATTACAAAAGATAAAATATATGTTAGTTCGCCTGAAACCCTAGGTTCTATCATTAGATATGACTACAATGATGTATCGAGTATAGCTATAAGTGTAGATGATGAAAAAGGTGCTGGACCAGTACTAAAAGTTGATTTAATTGTGAATAAGAATAACCTAGATCTTTGGCAATCCGTTTCTGTTAATGAGAATAATAAAAATAAAGAAGTGAAAGATTTAATTATTACTTTAAAAACAAGATTTCATACTTCTGTAACAGTTAATAAACATGGACATACTGAATATGATAAAGATATAAACTATTTGTTAAATTAATCCTTATTAAAAGAGAAGAATTTATGGGTTGCTATTAGGTAGCAGCTCTATTTTTTATTTTAAGGGATAAATGGAAGCAAATTAATAAATGTGAATGTTTGTAAGAAAAAATTATATATTGTATAATGTAAATGGCATATGCCAAAAATTTTATTTGGTTTTTATACAGATTAAACATAGAAAGGGTGAGTGCTGTGAAAATAGCGATACCTAATAATGAAAATATGATAAATCAGCATTTTGGAAAGAGTAAAAGTTTTATTATAACAACCTTAGAAGATGATAAGATAGTAAATGCAGAAAAGATATCCTCTGTAGAGCTTTTACATCAACATCAAGGTTTAGCTGATTTACTCGTGAAAAATGGAGTAGATGTGGTTATAGTAGGGGGTATAGGGGCAGGTGCCCTCACAGCTTTAAGGCAGAAGGGCTTTAAGGTTATAAGAGGAGCATCGGGAATATATACAGAGGTTATTAAAGAATATATTAATGGTAATTTAGAGGATAAGAATGTAGTATGTAATCATCATGGTGAACATAGTCATCAATAGTTTAGGAACTCTAAATGTTGGATATAAGCTAGCATTTGGAGTTTTTGTTTAATATAGAATAAACTGAAGTCCTTTTTATAGCTTAGAAAATAATTGAGTTTAATGAGAAGTTATATGAAATTGCAAATAAAAATGCGGGGAGGAAATAAAATGTCAAGGCCAACAAAGTTTAGGAAAGTGGATTTTTTTCCTAAGAGCACATGCTTTATTCCATTGGGAAAACCTAAATGTGAAGTCGAAGAAATAGCTTTAAAGATAGAAGAGCTTGAGGCTATTAGATTAAAAGATATTAAAGAATTAAATCAAGAAGAATGTGCTGCTAAAATGGAAGTTTCAAGGCAGACGTTTCAAAATATTATAGATAGTGCAAGAAAAAAGATAGCAATTGCATTAACAGAAGGAAATGCAATTGCTATAGGAGGCGGAAACTTTAAATCGAAATTTTGTAAATTTAAGTGCTTGGATTGCAGAAATACATATGAAATAAATTGTGAGAATGATAAGCATATGTGTCCGTCTTGTGGTTCTAATAATATTGTCTGTAATAAAAAAACAGGCTCTTGTGAAAATCTATGTAAGTAAATACGTTTCTATGAAATTATATAGCATTTATATTATTTTAGATATTTTTGATCGCAGTAGTTTTTATTTGATAATTTTAAAAGGTTGGTATTTTATAATATAAAATACCAACCTTTATACTTCGCCATGATTATCAATTAACCAAGGTGAATTTTTATTTTTTCTTACAACTGTAAACCATTCAACGTTTCTTCCGGTGGTAAATGCACTAGCATCATCTTTCTTGCATTTAACATCAAATGTAACTTTGTAAATTCTTACATTTTCCTCTTTTACCCCATTAACACTTCCACGGCCGTATTTCATGTAGGCTTCCTTTTGCTTTAAGTTTGAATCTTCAACTATATTAATAAGGTTAATAGATTTTAAATTGTCAAATTCAAAGTTCGTGTTGGGTTTGTTTTGCCAAGGTGTTAAAGTAGAAAGTATGCCTGTCCTACTCTTTTCACCATAGTACTTGAAATAATTTTCTATCACTTCATTAGGCTTTAATTTTAGTTTTTCAGAATTAGAAATATTAACTTTTTTCTCTCCTAGAGAACAGCCTGTAAACATAAACATTATAACAACAGCTATTAGTATAAGTTTTCTCTTCATTTTTCCTCCTATTCTTTATCTAAGCTAAGTAATAAAATATTAAATCCTGTGTATATATTATACAAAAAATACATTATAAAGTATAGAGGGGTATAATCATATACTAATTTATAGGATGCTTTCATATAAGGTTTTTTAAAAAATTATATTTATAAATATGTCCACATATGATATAATACTTTAAGACTTTATTGTCTTAGTGCTTTAGCACTTTATCATAGTGAAATTATATTTTAGTGTAAGAAATTTAAAGAATTAACTTTTAGTATATTAGAACAAAAGAGGGGGCAGTTTTAGTGTCTGCAGAGTTAGAGAAAGATAAAAATGGTGAATTAAAGAGAAGTTTAAAAACACGACATATGAATATGATTGCCATTGGAGGATCAATTGGTACAGGTTTGTTTTTTACTAGTGGTAATACAATAAGTACGGCGGGTCCAGGAGGTGCTATTGCAGCCTATGCTATTATGGGGGTGCTTGTGTATTTTTTAATGACATCGCTGGGAGAAATGGCTACAATGATACCAAACGCTGGTTCATTTGAAACCTATGCCTCAAAGTTTGTAGATCCAGCATTAGGTTTTGCATTAGGTTGGAACTACTGGTTTAACTGGGCGATAACTGTTGCAGCAGAATTAGTTGCAGGCGGACTTGTTGTTAAGTTTTGGTTGCCAAATACAGGGACAACTATTTGGAGTATAGGATTTTTAGTTATTTTATTTGGTCTGAATTTGCTATCTGCAAAAGCATATGGTGAAGGAGAATACTGGTTTTCAAGTATAAAAGTCGTAACAATTATAGTATTTCTTATTATGGGAGTGCTTATTATATTTGGAATAATGGGCGGACATGGAGTAGGTTTTAGCAATTGGGTGCTTAAGGATGGAAAAGGGAATTCAGCACCATTTGTAGGTGGAGGAATGGCTATATTAATGAGCTTTTTAACTGCCGGATTTTCTTTTGCTGGCACAGAGGTAGTAGGTTTAGCTGCTGGTGAAGCTGAAAATCCGGAAAAGGATGTACCAAAAGCAATAAATTCAGTTTTTTGGAGAATACTTATTTTTTATATTGGTGCAATTATAGTTATTGGTTTTATCATTCCTTTTAATGATTCTAATTTGCTTAAAAATGGTGTATCAGATATAGCGTATAGTCCATTTACTATAGTGTTTAAAAGATCTGGAATTGCTCTTGCAGCGTCAATAATGAATGCAGTTATACTAACTTCTGTGCTTTCCTGTGGTAATTCAGGTCTTTATGCAGGTTCACGTATGATGTATGCTATGGCTAAAGAAGGAAAAGCACCAAAGATATTTGGTAAATTAAATAAAAGTGGTGTACCACTAAATGCTCTTATTTTTACTTCTGTTATTGCATCAACAGCGTTTTTTGCATCGCTTATTGGTGACGGTAAGATATATTCAATTCTTTACAATTTATCGGGTATAACAACATTTATAACATGGCTTGGAATAGCAATTTGTCATTATAGATTTAGAAAAGCTTATATTGCTCAAGGAAATAAAATTGAAGATTTAAAGTATAAGGCTTTATTGTATCCATTTGGTCCTATATTTGCAATGATACTTTGTACAGTAGTTTTATTTGGTGCTAATATATGGGTGTTTCAAGCAAAAACCTTCAGTTGGTTCGATTTTACAACTAACTATGGAAGCATTCCTTTATTTTTATGTTTTTATTTTATATATAAAAAAGTGCATAAAACAAGGATAGTTTCTTTAATGGAGTGTGATCTTAATAAGTAGAGGATAGAAGAATTTTTATGCCTTAAACGGTGACAAGAATTAAAGTTTTAATCCACTAAAGGAATAAATATCTAAATTTTATGTTGACACTATATTCTGAATATTATATAATTACATTACAATTTAGTTGATACAAGTCTGTGAATAGAAGTAGTAGCTATTAAGAAATTGGTTAAAGCGAGTCGGGTTAGTGTGAGCCGGTACCGTAGCTTGTAGTGAATGGATCTATGAGACGATGCTGTGAAAGAGGTATTCAGTAGTAGCATTCGGAAAGTCTACCGTTAAAAGGACAGGATATCGAAATTGTAATTTCCGTATCTGTAAAAGATGATCTATTTATTTACTTAGATTAAAATGGGTGGCACCACGGACCACTTCGTCCCATACAAAGGAACGAAGTGGTCTTTTTGCGTTTTTTATTAAAATTTGAAACTAATATCGTAGAACTTTTAAAAGCATAGTTGCACAGATAAAAGACATAATAATCTAAAAATTTTTAATGTTTTGAAAAAAGGAGAGTGTGTTATGTACAATATTTCAGAAGAACAGTTTAATGATAACAAAAAGTTAAAAAAAGCATTTCAAGTTATTTACGAGGAAAATGGAGATGAGATAACTCCAATATCATTATTTTATAATCTAGAAGGGAAAAACAAGTTCTTGCTTGAGAGTAACTTATTTTCGGAATCTAAAGGAAGATATTCTTTCATAGGAGCTAATCCTTATGCAATAATAAAAGGATTTAGTAACAATACTGAAATTATTAGGAATGGCTATGTAAAAAAAGTAGAAGATAAATTCCTTAAGGTTGCAAGAAAGCTTACTGAGGAAGGAAAGATTGAAAAGAGTAAATATCCTTTTTGTGGTGGAGGAGTAGGGTATGTAGGCTACGACATAATAAAGCAATACGAAAAAATACCCAGCTTAAATGAAGATGATTTAAAAATACCAGATGCTATTCTCATGTTTTATAAAAAAATTATCTGCTATGACCATGTGAAAAACAGTATTGTATACATCTATAATGTGTTTAGAGAAGATGATAAATCCTACAAAGAAATCAAACAAGAACTTTTTGAATTGAGTGAAATTTCAAAAAAAACTAGAGAAATGCACAAGCTTCCGGAAAGTCATAATCCAGCTAATATAAGTTCTAATTTTACAAAGGATGAATTTTGCAAAATGGTAAAAAAAGCTCAGGAATATATAGTTAAGGGTGATATTTTTCAAATGGTTCCTTCTCAAAGGTTTGTAATGGATATAGATGAAAGACCGTTTAATGTGTACAGAAGGCTTAGAGGCAAAAATCCATCCCCATATCTTTTCTATATAGACTTTAATGATTTTCAGGTTACAGGTTCATCGCCCGAGAGTTTGGTATGTGTGTTTAAGGATAGGGTAATAACAAATCCAATAGCGGGAACAAGACCTAGAGGAAAAAATGAACAAGAGGATATTAAGCTTAAGAGCGAGCTTATAAATGATGAGAAGGAAATAGCGGAACATTCAATGCTTTTAGACCTGGCTAGAAACGATATAGGGAAAATAAGTGAGTTTGGCACAGTTACTGTGGATAAGTTTATGGAAGTGGAATTGTATTCACATGTTATGCACATAGTGTCTAAGGTTTCTGGAAGGCTTAAAAAAGAATACGATTGCTTTGAAGCTTTAAAATCATGTCTTCCAGCTGGTACAGTGTCAGGAGCGCCTAAAATAAGAGCTATGGAGATAATAGACGAATTAGAGAACACAAAGAGAGGCTGTTATGCAGGTGCAGTCGGGTATTTTTCTTATGACGGAAACATGGATACATGTATTGCTATAAGAACTCTTGTCATAAAAGAAGGTAAAGCATATGCACAGGCAGGCGGTGGAGTTGTGTATGATTCCATCCCTGAAAATGAGTACGAAGAGAGTATGAATAAATCCCAAATTCTTAAGGAAGTGATATAAGTGATTTTAATAATAGATAATTATGATTCCTTTACTTATAACCTATATCAATATGTGGGTGAGATATACAAGGATGTAAAAGTTGCAAGAAATGATGAAATTTCGCTAGAGGATATAAAGAAAATGAAGCCAGAAGGAATAATAATTTCTCCGGGACCTGGCACTCCTTATGATGCTGGAATTTCTATAGAAGTCGTTAAAAGATTAGGTGAATTTATACCTATTCTAGGAATTTGCTTAGGACATCAATCTATAGCCGAAGCCTTTGGAGGCAAAGTAATTGGGGCACAGACTATTATGCATGGTAAGACATCTGTAATAAAGCATGACGAAAAGGAAATTTTTGAAGGTATAAAAAATCCTTTAAAAGTCATGAGGTATCATTCTCTTGTTGCTGATAAATATAGTTTTCCTAATGAACTTTATATAACAGCAGAAACTGATGATGGAGTAATAATGGCAGTAAGGCATAAAAGATACAAAATATTCGGAATTCAATTTCATCCTGAGTCATACTTTACGGAAGATGGAAGAAAGCTTATTAAAAACTTTTTAGGGGGTATTTGTAATGTTAAAGGATGCTATTAAAAAAATTGTTCGATTTGAAACTTTAAGTGAGAATGAAGCTTATGGCGCGATGAATGAAATTATGGACGGAAAAGTAAGTGAAATAGATATGGCAGCTTTTTTAACTGGTCTTAGAATGAAGGGTGAAGAGGTAGAAGAAATATTAGGCTGTGCGAGGGCCATGAAGGAGCATGCTGTTAAAGTAGAGGTGAACAATTTATACGCTATAGATACCTGTGGAACAGGAGGAGATGGTGGAAAAACCTTTAATGTGTCCACTTGCTCAAGCATAATTGCAGCAGCGGGAGGAGTTAAGATAGCTAAGCATGGTAATAGGGCAGGTTCTAGTAAAAGTGGAAGTGCAGATGTATTAACAGAGCTTGGGGTAAGTATAAATCTAAAGCCAGAAGAGGTTAAAAGAGAAATTGAAGAAAAGGGTATGGCTTTTATATTTGCACAAAGTTATCACAAGGCTATGAAAAATGTTGCCCCTGTGAGAAAAAGCCTTGGTTTCAAAACCATATTTAATCTTTTAGGACCACTTACAAATCCATGCAATATAGGTGGGCAGGTGCTTGGAGTATTTGATCAAAAATTAACTCATCCATTAGCAGAAGTTCTCCTTAAGTGTGGATTAGAAAAAGCAATGGTTTTAAATGGATGTGATGGCTTAGATGAAATAACTATAACAGGCTCAACCTTTGTAAGTGAAATAAAAGACGGAAGAATAAAAGATTATGTAATAAAACCTGAGGATTTTGGAATCAAGCGTTCTAAAATTGAGGATGTAAGGGGCGGAACTCCTAAGGAAAACGCAGAGATAATAATAGATATTTTAAAGGGAAAAGGTGGACCTAAAAGAGATATTGCAGTTTTAAATGCAGCAGCAGCCCTATATATTGGGAAAATCACAGAAAACTTAAAGGACGGAGTAAGGCTAGCTTGCAATATTATAGACAGCGGTAAGGCGTTTCAAAAATATGAAGAACTTGTATAGGAGGGATTTTAGTTGATACTTGATGATATTGTTCGTGATAAAAAGCTCCAGCTTATAGAGGATAAAAAGGCGCTTAGCTTAGATGATATAAAATCAAAATTGAATTCTTTAAATTTAGATAAGAGAAATTTTAAAGAAGCTCTCGAAAAAGAAAATATATCTATAATAGCAGAAATTAAAAAGGCATCACCATCTAAGGGAGTTATAAGGGAAGATTTTAATCCCGTAAAAATAGGACAAATTTATGAAAATATAAACATAGATGCAGTGTCGATTCTTACGGAAAAGAAATATTTCCTGGGAAAAAATGAATACATTAAGATTGTAAAAGAAGTGAACTCTAAACCCATACTTAGAAAGGATTTTATAGTAGATGAATATCAACTTTATGAAGCCAAGCTTATAGGAGCAGACGCTGTTTTGTTAATAGCAGCAGTACTTAAAGATAAGCTGGAATGCTTTTACAATAGAACACTGGAACTTGGACTTGATTCTATAACTGAGGTTCATAATGAGGAAGAAGCAAAATTAGCGTCTGAAATTGGTTGCAGCATAATAGGAATAAACAACAGAGATTTAAGGGATTTTTCTACAGATATTACAACTACAAAGAGGCTTATGAAATACGTACCAAGGGATAGAATAATTGTTTCAGAAAGCTCAATAAAAACACCAGAAGATATATTGTATTTGAGATCAATAGGAGTGAATGCTGTTTTAATAGGTGAAACCTTTATGAGAAATATAGATGATTTAAAGGGTATAAATGAATTTTTAAAGAAGGCTAAGGATAATGGTTAAAATTAAGGTATGTGGAATAAGAAGAGAAGAAGATATAGAAATAGTAAATAAGTATAAGCCTAACTATGTAGGTTTTGTATTTGCTAAAAGTAAGCGTCAGGTCGATATGTACAAAGCAGAAAAACTTGCAGACAAACTAGATGTATCTATTAAAAAAGTTGGTGTGTTTGTAAATGAGGACATAGAAAAGGTAAAGGAAGTTTCTTTTAGAGTAAAACTTGATATAGTGCAGCTTCATGGGGATGAAAATGAAGAATATATAGATAAATTAAAGGGATTTAAAGTATGGAAAGCAGTTAATGTAACAGCTGGTAAAGATGTAGAAAAATTTAAAAATTACAGAATAGATGCTTTTTTAGTAGATGGATATGATGGCACTAATAGAGGAGGTACTGGGAAGAGTTTTAATTGGAATTTACTTAAGGAAAACCAAGATAAAATACTAAAGCCAATTATTGCAGCGGGTGGCTTAAATATAGACAATGTTGAAAAATGTATAGAGGTACTTAACCCTTTTGCTGTAGATGTTTCCAGTGGAGTAGAGACAGATGGCTTTAAGGATGAAGAGAAGATAAAAAAATTTATAATGAGAGTGAGGAAGTTTAAATGAATGGAAGATTTGGAAAATTTGGAGGACAGTATGTTCCAGAGACATTAATGAATGCAATAAATGAACTTGAGGTTGAATTTAATAAGGCAATAAATGATGAAAAATTTATGATGGAATACAAGTATTATCTTGAAAAATATGTTGGAAGAGAAACACCACTATATTTTGCTGAAAACATGACAAAGAATCTTGGTGGAGCAAAAATATATCTAAAAAGAGAGGATTTAAATCATACAGGTTCCCATAAGTTAAATAATGCTTTAGGACAAGTACTTTTGGCAAAGAGAATGGGAAAAAAGAGAGTCATAGCAGAAACAGGAGCAGGACAGCATGGAGTTGCTACGGCTACAGCAGCAGCTTTGTTTGGATTAGAATGTGAAGTGTTTATGGGAGCAGAAGATGTTGAAAGGCAAGCGCTTAATGTGTTTAGAATGAAGATATTAGGAGCAAAAGTGAATTCAGTAAAATCGGGCACTAATACTTTAAAGGATGCAATAAACGCAGCTATGAGAGATTGGGTTACGAATATAGACAATACTTACTATGTAATAGGTTCAGTAATGGGTCCGCATCCGTATCCAACTATAGTAAAAGACTTTCAAAAGATTATAGGAGAAGAGGCTAGAAAGCAGATATTAAAAGCAGAAGGAAGACTTCCAGACTATGTTGTTGCATGTGTAGGAGGGGGAAGTAACTCCATGGGTATATTTTATCCTTTTATTAAGGATGAAGGAGTGAAGCTTATAGGTGTTGAAGCAGCTGGGCTCGGGATTGATACTCCAATGCATGCGGCAACGCTTACAAAAGGAAGTGTAGGTATAATACATGGAATGATGACTTATGTGCTTCAAGACGAAGATGGTCAAATAACTCCAGCATATTCAGTATCTGCGGGGCTTGATTATCCAGGAGTGGGACCACAGCATTCTTACTTAAAGGAAAAAGAAAGAGCAAGCTATGAGGCTGTAACTGATAAAGAAGCCTTAAAGGCGTTTTTGTATTTATCGGAAAAGGAAGGAATAATACCTGCGCTTGAGAGTTCTCATGCAGTAGCCTATGCTATGAAACTGGCACCTAGCCTATCAAAAGATGAGATTGTTATTATAAATCTTTCTGGAAGAGGAGATAAGGATGTAAATACTGTAATGAAAAATATGGAGGAAAATAAAAATGGCAAATAAAATTGATTTGAAATTTAAGGAGTTAAAATATAAAAACAAAAAAGCTATGATTCCATTTGTTACAAGTGGATATCCTGATGTTGAAACGACAAAGAAAATAGTTATTGAAATGGAGAAATCCGGAGCTGATTTAATAGAGCTTGGAATACCTTACTCAGATCCCGTTGCAGATGGTCCTATTATACAAATATCTTCATCTGGAGCTCTTAATAATGGACTTAAGATAAAGGATATAATGAATATGGTAAAAGAGGTACGTAAAAATGTTAAAATACCAATAGTCTATATGGGATACTTTGGATGTGTTTTTAAATATGGATTAGAGAAGTTTATTAAAGATTCCAAAGAATCTGGCGTAGATGGAATAGTAATACCAGATTTACCTCTTGAAGAAAGAGAAAGGGTGAAAGAAATAGCAGACAGATATGAATTTTATATAATACCACTTGTAGCACCTACTTCAGAGGATAGAATAGGTAAAATAGTTAATGGGGCCAAGGGCTTTATATATTGTGTTTCTACTAATGGAGTTACTGGAGTTAGAAATATTATAGCTAATGATGTTAAAGCTTATATAGATGTAGTTTCAAAAGCTTCGAATGTACCTAAATGCATAGGCTTCGGCATATCTAGTCCAGAAATGGCACAAAAGATGAAAGAATATTGTGATGGAGTTATTATAGGAAGTGCTGTTATGAAAATTGTTGAGGAGGATATACCAAAGGAAGAGATGATTCGTAAAGTAGGAGAATTTATTTCACAGGTTAATGAAGTATTATAAGCATAAAAAGTTTTTTTAGAAGTTGGGAAGACAGCCTGACTTCTTTTTACGTATATTATAACCAAAAAACTTCGAGAATCATTTTTTATATGATATAATCTTTTTTATAATATCTTTATCATAGATAAATGAATAGTTTTTATTATTTAAAACTGATAAAATTAGGAGATGCTTTAATGGATTTTAATATATTAAATGATAAATTTACAAAGACAAGAGCAGTACAGCTGAATCCCTTAGTATTAGCTTTTGTAGGAGATGCTGTTTACGAAAATTTTGTGAGGATATACATAGTAGATAAATACGATGAAATGACAGTACATAGGCTTCACATAAAGGCAATTGAATTTGTAAAAGCTCATGCACAAAGTACCTTTATGAAGGAAATTTATGACGAGTTAAATGAAGAAGAGGTAAGGATATATAAGAGAGGAAGAAATGCAAAATCAGCTACTTCGCCTAAAAATGCTGATATATGCGAGTATAGAGCGTCAACTGGTTTTGAGGCTTTAATAGGATATCTTTATCTAACAAATCAAATTGATAGGCTAAATTTTATATTAGAAAAGGTCGTAGAAATAAAGGAAAATAGCAAAGGGTGAAGATAAATTGAAGATAACTAATTTTGAGCAAACAGGATTATGTGAAATTGAAGGAATATTAAGTATAGAAAATACTGAAAATATAGAAGTTAGTGAGTTAAGAGAAATTTTAAAGTGTGCAAATGTTTCTTTTGTTTTAGAAGGAATTAATAGGCTTCAAAGTACTTTGATATGTGAACTTAAGGCATCATATGTTCAGCAAAGTCAAAGGTATGTAACACTTAAAGAAAATTCTTTTGATCTTCCAGACTTAAGGCATGAAGACGAATTAAAAGCAAAAGAGCTACTTAGAAAAGCTTTTGAACTTTATGAGGAGATGTCACGTCTTAAAGAGGGACAATTTAAAGGGAGACCTAAAGCCGAAAACTATTTATATGGTATACCTATTGAGGATGCTAGATATATACTTCCTTTAGCCTGTAAGACGAATATAAGCATGGCAATGAACGGGGAAAAGCTTATAGATTTCTTTTACTTGCTTAATGATAGACATTACAGTGAAATTTTTAGCGATTTAAAAAAGCTTGTTTTAAGTAAGTTGCCGGAAAAGCTTTCCTTGTTTTTATCAAAGCTAAAAAGTAATTATAATCGTAAACTTATTGAAAACTTTTATAAATCAGCGTTTGATAAAATAAGTGAATGTGATAATATAGTTCTACTTAATTCTTTTGAAGACTTGGATCTTAAGGTTGGACTTGGTGCTATAACCAGTACTCACGATAAAACTCCGTCAGAGGTTATGGAGCTTTGGGGAGACAATGCTACAGAAAAGGCAAAGGGTGTATCTGAAAGAGTATTAGGATATGGTCATGAGAGTATAGCAGAGCAAGCAAGAACTACCTTTGGAATGATGTGCAGTATGGTAACTTATCATCAACAGATAAGGCATAGGTTATCTGAAAATCATAGGGAAGCTTTATTTAATATAATACAAGATGAAAAAAGAGAAGTAGTAGTTCCAAGTACCGTTAAGGAATCTGAATTTTATAATAGATTTGTTGAATTAACACATGAATTTAAAAAGTTTAGAAAATATGTGCTTAAAGAATATGGTGAAGAGAAATCGCTAAATTTTCTTCTTAACTGTGATCGAATAAAGCTTGTTATATCAACAAATGCGAGAATAGATTGTCAGATGTTGGCTGATAGAATATGTTTTAATGCTCAATGGGAAATAAGGGAACTTTCAACTAAGAAGCTTGAAAAACTAAGAAAGCTATCTCAAGTATTATATGTTAAGGCGCTTCCTTCATGTGTATTTGGAAAGTGCAAAGAAGGAAAATTTACTTGTGGAAAACAAATGATTATGAAAAATAAATTTGCTTAAAATATGTATTTTGGAGGAAATATGGATAATAAAGAAAGAGAAGATTTAATAGAAGGTAGAAATGCTGTGATAGAGGCATTAAAATCTGATTCAACTATAGAGCAAGTATTAGTTTCTAGTGGAAAAAGTGAAGGTTCCATAAATGTAATACTTGCAAAAGCTAAAGAAAAAGGAATACCTGTTAAATATGTTGATAGAAAAAAGCTAGATAAGATATCTAATGGAGGAGTACATCAAGGTGTAATAGCCATATCAACGCCTTATAATTACTGTGATGTAGATGATATCATTTTAAATGCAAAGGAAAAGAATGAAGATCCTTTTATACTTGTGTTAGATGAAATAGAAGATCCTCATAATTTGGGCTCTATTATAAGGACTGCTGAATTATGTGGAGTACATGGAATTATAATACCTAAAAGAAGAAATGTAGGTGTGACCCCAACAGTATACAAAACTTCTGCGGGTGCAGTTAAATACGTAAAAATAGCCAAAGTAAGTAACATAAATCTTGCAATAGATAAGCTTAAAAAAGAGGGAATTTGGGTTTATGGAGCAGAAATTGATGGAGAAAATTACTGCTACAATCAAAATATGACTGGGGCCTTAGCTCTCGTAATAGGAAGTGAAGGAAGGGGAATTTCAAAGCTCACAAAGCAAAAATGTGATGTGCTTGTAAAAATCCCAATGGTAGGTAAAGTCAACTCTCTTAACGCATCTGTTGCTGCAGGTATTGTTATGTATGAAATTTTAAAGCAAAGAATTGTAAAAAGAGGATAGGAAAATTGAAAACTATTCTTGTGGATGGGTACAATGTTATAAATAGTTGGGGAAAACTCAATTCTATTAAGGATGATGTGAGTTTAGAGAGTGCAAGAGATAAGCTTATAGAGGTATTAGTAGAATACGGCGAATTTACGAATTGCAAGATTATAGTTGTTTTTGATGCGCATCATATCCCTGGGAACACTGGAGAAAAGATTAAAATGTACGATAAATTTACTATAGTGTATACAAAGGCAGGAGAAACAGCAGATAGTTTTATTGAAAGATATGTAAATAAAGTTGGAAGAAAATCTGAAGTTTGTGTAGTTACATCCGATAATTTAGAACAGCAGGTTGTTTTTCAAAGAGGATCTACTAGAATGTCTTCCATAGAATTTTATAATGATGTACAAAAAATTCATGGGAGAATAAGCAAAAAAGCTGAGAAAATTAGAAATGAAAAGAAGTATAATCGGTTAGAAGATAGAATTGATAAAAATATAATGGAAAAACTGGATAAAATAAGAAAAAATCTTTGAAAATATTGACTTGAAAAATATTACTATTGTATAATTGTTTTGTGGGTTACATAGGGGGGATATCAGTGGAAAATGAGATTGCTAGCAATCGGCAAATTAATTTTGATGACAAACTAGATGAAGAAATAGTAATGATGGCAAAACTCGGGGATGAGAAATCACAAGAATACTTAATTAACAAGTATTCTAATTTTGTAAAAGTAAAAGCAAAATCATATTTTTTAATAGGTGCAGATAAAGAGGATATATGTCAAGAGGGAATGATAGGACTGTACAAGGCTATAAGAGACTTCAAGCCTATCAAATTAGCTTCTTTTAAGGCTTTTGCAGAAATCTGCATAACTAGACAGATAATTACGGCAATAAAGACAGCAACAAGACAAAAGCATATACCGCTTAATACATATGTTTCTTTGAACAAGCCGATATATGATGAAGATTCTGATAGAACATTATTTGATGTAGTATCAAGCGTCGAAGTATCTGATCCAGAAGAACTTATTATAAGCAAAGAAGAAGTAGCAAAGATAAGAAAAAATATGCTTAAGGTACTTTCTAGCTTAGAAATAGAGGTTTTAGAGTCTTATTTAGAGGGAAAATCGTATCAAGAAATTGCAAAAGATTTGGACAGATGTTCTAAATCAATAGATAATGCACTTCAAAGAGTTAAAAGAAAATTGGAAAAGTGTTTGGAAAAAAGATAAAATATATTGACAAAGAAAATTGTTGATAGTAAAATTAATAATTGGTATATAGCTCATAACTTTGAGCATTATAAGAGTGTGCGGGAATAGCTCAGTGGTAGAGCACTAGCTTCCCAAGCTGGGTGCCGCGGGTTCGATACCCGTTTCCCGCTCCAATAAAGTTGCCCATGTGGCTCAGTAGGTAGAGCGTCACCTTGGTAAGGTGGAGGTCGCCAGTTCAAATCTGGTCGTGGGCTCCAAAACTTATTGCATAGAACACACCAGGAACAGTTTACATGAATGGACTAAGTTTCGTCATGTTTTTAGTGTTTGCTTGTAGTTATATACATAATGCTAATTATGCATATAGATAATGGTGTTCTATAATAAAAATTTTTAATACATTACTAATTGTGGTGTAATACAATAAATATTAATTGTTTACCATAAGTATTAAGGAGGAACCAAAAATGGCAAAGGAAAAATTTGAAAGAACGAAACCACATGTAAACATAGGAACAATAGGACACGTAGATCACGGTAAAACAACATTAACAGCAGCAATAACAACAATATTAGCAAAAGAAGGAAAAGCAAAAGCATTCAATTACGAAGAGATTGATAAAGCACCAGAGGAAAAAGAAAGAGGAATAACAATCAACACAGCACACGTTGAGTATGAAACAGAGAATAGACACTATGCTCACGTTGACTGCCCAGGACATGCTGACTATGTAAAGAACATGATTACAGGAGCAGCGCAAATGGATGGAGCAATCCTAGTAGTAAGTGCAGCAGATGGTCCAATGCCACAAACAAGAGAGCACATACTATTGGCATCAAGAGTTGGTGTTGAATATATAGTAGTATTCTTAAATAAAGCAGACCAAGTAGATGATCCAGAATTAATCGACTTAGTAGAAATGGAAGTAAGAGAGTTATTAAACGAATATGGATTCCCAGGCGATGATACACCAATCGTAGTAGGAAGTGCGTTAAAAGCATTACAGAATCCAGATGATGCAGAAGCAATAAAACCAATAAAAGACTTAATGGCAGAAGTAGATGCATACATCCCAACACCAGAAAGACCAACAGATAAAGCATTCTTAATGCCAATCGAAGATGTCTTCACAATAACAGGAAGAGGAACAGTTGCAACAGGAAGAGTTGAAACTGGAACATTAAAAGTTGGAGACGAAGTAGAAATCGTTGGAATGAAAGATGAAATAACAAAAGTAGTAGTAACAGGCGTAGAAATGTTCAGAAAAATACTTGATAGTGCATTAGCAGGAGATAACATCGGAGCATTATTAAGAGGAGTACAGAGAGAAGACATCGAAAGAGGTCAGGTATTAGCAAAACCAGGTTCAATAACTCCACATAATAAATTCGTAGGTCAAGTATACGTATTAAAGAAAGAAGAAGGCGGAAGACATACACCATTCTTCAATGGATATAGACCACAATTCTATTTCAGAACAACAGACGTAACAGGATCAATCCAGTTACCAGATGGAGTAGAAATGGTAATGCCAGGAGA